>JABHDE010000031.1 GCA_018673215.1 Formosa sp.
AAAAATGGAAGATGCAAAAATAATTAAAGGATCTTCATTGACATTAGATTATCAAAAATTAGGATACTCTTTTATTGCTTATGTAGGCGTCTTTTTACAAAATACTTCACAAACAAAATTTGTTTTAGAGCGTATTTACGATATTCCACATGTAACAGTGGCTCATATCACTACTGGGAAATTTAATATTTTTTGTAAAATTCGTGCCAAAAGCACCACACATGCAAAAGAAATTATTTTTAAACTAGACGACATCGAAGGTGTTTACAGAACAGAAACGATGATTTCTTTAGAGGAAAGTATCAACGACAAAAAGCGATTGATGCACTCTATTTTTAATGATATGAATGACTAATTTGGTTTACGAAGCGTAATATTTAAAAGCTTGATCGATCAAATAATCCTCAACAATAACATCAACCTTACAAGTTCCAATAGATTCTAACAATGCATATTTAATTTGCCCGTGAGAATTCTTTTTATCATACTTCAAAAGCTCAACTATTGAGCTTTTGTCGTTTTCTGTTAAAGCAACAGTTCCATAGATCTCTTTAAAAGTGTTTTTTATTTCTGCCAGCTCGTCCTCAGTAAGCCCGCATGTTTTAAATGATAAATAGCCTTCCATAATCATTCCTGCTGCAATAGCTTCGCCGTGTAATAAGGTTTTAATGTAATTATTATCCAAACAAAAAGATTCAATTGCATGGCCTAAGGTATGTCCAAAGTTTAATTGTTTGCGTTCGCCTTGTTCATTAGGATCTCTTTTAACTACTTCATTTTTTATATGAACAGATTCGTGAATTAAATCTTCTAAATCCGAACTTTTTAATGCTTCTAAATTACGCAAACGATTCCAGTACTTTTTATCTTTAATCAATCCGTGCTTCAACATTTCAGCAAGTCCAGAGCGCATTTCTTCAGAAGGAAGCGTATCTAAAAAGGAAACATCAACTAGAACCATATCACTAAAATTAATAACACCTATTTGATTTTTGATCGTCCCTAAATCAACACCTGTTTTTCCTCCTACGGATGCATCAACCATGGATAGAAGTGAGGTTGGTACGTTAATGAAACTAACACCCCGTTTAAATGCAGAAGCTACAAAGCCCCCTAAATCAGTTACGACACCACCGCCTAAGTTAATAATTAAGGATTTTCGGTCACCATCTAAGTCAGAAAGAGTCTGCCAAACCTGAGTACAAGTATCCAAGGTTTTATGAATTTCACCTGCTTCTATTTCAATAATTTCTAAAGTCAAATCAACATTAATATTTGATAGAAATTTTGGCAAACAATGCGTATGTGTATTGCTGTCTACTAATATGAATATTTTAGAGAAATTTGAAGTTTCTAAATAACTGTTTAGTTCTTTATAACATGTCTCATTAAAGTGAATTGAATAGGATAATGAAGGGATGGATTTCATGTAAGAATTGATCAAAATATTAAAACGTGAAATTAAGCAGAAATTTATAATTATTATAACTACTATTAAATATATTTGTGTGAAACTAAAAGTAATTTCTATGGCTGTAGACTTTAATAATACTGAAATAGCATTTCACCTGAAATCAGATTCAGAATTAGAACGCGCATATTTTTTGTTTAAAATGATTTCAATAGAACCACTCGTTCGTATAGGGACAGCCGCTACTAATTTTGCACTCAAAGCACATCTTCCTGTTGAAGGTTTGATTCGGTCCACTGTTTTTGATCATTTTTGTGGTGGCGTTGATAAAATGGACTGTACACCTACCATTGATAAAATGTATGCTAGTAGAGTGTACAGTGTTTTAGATTATTCTGTAGAAGGAAAAGGAATTGAAAGTCAATTTGATTTAGCTTTAGATACTATTTTAGACCTCATCAAGTTCTCTAAAGATAGAGAAGCCTTGCCTATTGCTGTATTTAAACCCAGTGCTTTTGGAAGTTTTGATTTGTATCAAAAAATCAGTGAAAAGAAAACCTTAACCACTTCAGAAAAAGAAGAATGGCAACGTATTAAAGTTCGCTTTGAAACTGTCTGTGCATATGGTAAATTAAATAATGTCAAAATTCTAATTGATGCTGAAGAAAGTTGGATTCAAGATGCTGTTGATGATTTGGTTTTAGAATTGATGGAAACTTTTAACACGGACGCTTTGATTGTTTACAGTACTTTACAGACTTATCGTTGGGATCGCTTAGACTATCTTAAAAAAATTCACATCAAGGCGATTCAAAATAATTTCAAACTAGGCTTCAAGGTGGTTCGAGGTGCTTACATGGAAAAAGAGCGGAAACGTGCAAAAGAGCTAAGCTATATATCTCCAATATGTGAAACGAAGGAAATTACGGATGCATTGTTTAATTCTACAATTACATACATTCTTTCTAATTTGAACAGCATCCACCTTTTTATTGGAACACATAATGAAGAAAGTTCTCAATTAGCTCTTGATCTGATGGCCGAATCTCATATTCTGAATAATGATTCTCGTATTTGGTTTGGACAGCTTTATGGAATGAGCGATCATATTAGTTTTAACCTAGCTGAACACGGCTATAACGTGGCTAAATACGTTCCGTTTGGCCCAATAAAAGATGTTATGCCCTATCTCATTAGGAGGGCAGAAGAAAACACCTCTGTAGCAGGGCAAACAAGTCGAGAACTCGCGCTAATAAAGAAAGAAAAACAAAGGCGAAACGTTTAACGAATAATTAGATTTTTGATGGTTGCGATTCGTTCACAATTTTCAACATCCAGTTCATAAAGATCTCCAACCACTCGGTAGGTTTTACAGGGAACAGATTTCGTGTCACTTTTACTAAAATTGATATCTGCCCCTTTAAAAATGGAATTTAAGGTTAAGGTATCAATTACACTGTTGTTGAGTTGATTTTGAACCGATTCAGAATATTTAATACTCTTAATTTGAATATTTTTTAAAACTCTGGCATCAGGACCATAGGCACAACTTGTTTTTTTACCACTTAAAAAAAACATTAAAAATAATAATCCAATGGAGAATCCTCCAAAGTAAAAAACAAAACGGTATGCAAGTTTCATGTAACTATTTTAAAAAATCAAAAGGTTGGCATCGCTATAATCTAAATCAAACCAATCTGCCACAGATTTATTAGTTAAAATGCCGTGGTAAAAGTACAATCCATTTTTCAATCCTTGGTCAAATCTTAGTGAATTTTCTATGCCTCCATCTTCTGCTATTTTTAAAAGATAGGGTGTAAATATGTTACTGATTGACACTGAGGAGGTTCGCGCGTAACGTGCTGGAATATTTGGAACGCAATAATGTATCACGTCGTGTTTTATAAAAGTAGGTTTGTCGTGAGAAGTAACTTCACTGGTCTCAAAACAGCCCCCCATATCAATACTTACATCTACAATAACGGATCCCGACTTCATTTGTTCTACTAAGGCTTCATTCACTAAAATGGGTGCTCTATTATTGCCTTTTGCCGCGCCGATAGCTACATCACAGCGTCTCAAGGCCTTTTGTAGATTTTTAGGTTGCATCGTAGAGGTATAAATTGTTCTGCCAATATTAGCTTGTAATGCGCGAAGTTTAGTGATTGAATTATCAAAAACTCGTACGTTTGCTCCTAAACCAATAGCTGCACGAGCTGCAAATTCACCAACTATTCCAGCTCCTATTATTACTACTTCTGTTGGAGGAACTCCACTGATATTCCCAAACATTAGTCCATTACCTTCATTGGTGATCGACATGATTTCGGAGGCAATTAAAATAGAGGCAGACCCTGCAATTTCACTCAACTGTCGAACGGCTGTAAATGCACCATCTTGGTCTTTAATAAACTCAAAACCAAGTGCTGTGACTTGTTTTTCGGCTAGTTTCTTAAAATATTCTTTATGCTGCATCTTTAATTGAAGAGCAGAAATTAAAAGTGTTTTGGGGTTTAAAAGTGCAATTTCTTCTAAAGTGGGAGGTTCAACCTTAAGAATTATTGGACAAGCAAACACCTTTGATTTGTCATTAGAAATTTCGGCACCTGCTTCGCTGTACTCATGATCCTCAAAACAGGCATTGTCTCCTGCTCCTGATTCAATGAGCAAGCGGTGTCCGTTACTCGTCAATGCAGAAACAGCATCTGGAGTAAGGCACACTCTCTTTTCTTGAAAAGACGTTTCTTTAGGAATGCCAATAAATAAGGCACCTTTTTCTTTTGTCAATTCTAGAGTTTCTTCTTTCGGAAGCAGTTGTTCTCTTGTAAAAGGGGAAGTTGGTTTATGCATAGCCTTTGATATAAAGTATCTAATTTACAATTATTTTTTTACTAATCATTAGAAAGCTATTTTTCTGAGATTTTTAGTATTCTGCGGTCATCGTCAGCAATTGATAATTCTAAAATAGTTACGTTTTCTGGAAGTAAATTTTTAATTTTTTCTGGCCATTCAATAAAATTCCATGAATCTGAATAAATATAATCTTCTATGCCCATATCCAATGCTTCATATTCGTTTTTAAGTCTATAAAAATCAAAATGATAGACAAGGTCGTCTTTTACCTTATATTCGTTAACAATTGAGAATGTAGGGCTTGAGGTCGAATCAACTCCTCCCATTTCACTCACAATTGCGCTAATGAGGGTTGTTTTACCAGTACCCATTTCCCCATAAAACAACAATGTTTTGGACTGCACATCTCTGAGGATTATTTGTGCTATTTCTGAAAGTTCTTCCTTTTTAAAATACAGTTCTTTAGTCATACTAACGCGGGGTTAAAACTACAAAAGGAATAATCACTTCTTCTAAGGATATCCCCCCATGTTGATAGGTGTTTTTGAAATAATTTACATAATAATTGTAATTGTTTGGATAAGCAAAAAACAAGTTGTCCTTGGCAAAAATAAAGCTGCTATTCATAGCTAAAGAGGGGAGGTAAATTGACCTAGGATCTTTTACAGCCAATACATCCTTTTCTTCGTAAGAAATACTTCGACCCGTCTTGTAACGTAGATTTAAACTTGTTTGTTTATTACCAACAACTTTAGAGGGGTTTTTAACATTAATCGTTCCGTGGTCTGTTGTAATAATTAGCTTAAAATTAAGTTCTTTTGCTTGTTTGATAATATCTAACAGTGGAGAGTTTTGAAACCAACTTTTAGTCAGTGATCTATAGCCCTTGTCATTAGAAGCAAGTTCTTTTAAAACTTCCATTTCTGTTTTTGCATGTGACAACATATCAACAAAATTATACACCAAAACGGTTAGATCGTTTTGAGCTTTTGTCTTAAAATTTTCAGATAATTTTTTTCCTGCTTTTAAGTTGGTGATTTTTATATATTCATGTTTCAAATGTGAAAGACCTAAATGCTTTAACTGTGCTTCTAAAAATTCAGCTTCATATAAATTTTTACCTCCTTCGTCAGTATCATTTTTCCAATATTGAGGATATAGCTTCTCCATTTCGGCAGGCATCAAGCCTGAGAATAGTGCGTTTCTAGCATATTGAGTTGCAGTTGGAAGAATACTGTAATACAAGCTGTCTTCTTGAATTTTATAATAATTATTCACTGTTGGCTCTAGTGATTTCCATTGGTCATACCTTAAATTGTCAATTACAATAAGTAGGGTAGGCTGGGTGTTGACAAGCTCTTTGGCAATCTTATTTTTAAATAATGTATGAGACATTACCGGAGCTTGATGGTCCTCAAACCAGTCGGGATAGTGTTTTTCTATGAAGCGTCCAAATTGTTGATTAGCTTCTGTTTTTTGAGTATCTAAAATTTCACTCATTGTTGCATCGTTAGAAGATTCTAGTTCTAACTCCCAAAAAACTAGTTTTTTATAAAGCTGTTCCCATTCTTCAAATGAATTAATTTCATTTAAATTCATAGAAATTTTACGAAATTCTTGTAAGTAATTAGACGATGTTTTTTCGGAAACCAACCTATTGTGATCAAGATTCTTTTTGAGCGATAAAAGAATTTGATTTGGATTAACAGGCTTGATGAGATAATCGGCAATTTTATTTCCAATCGCATCTTCCATAATGTATTCTTCCTCACTTTTGGTAATCATCACTACGGGTAGGGTAGCTTTAATTTCCTTTAGCTCGGATAAAGTTTCTAAACCAGAGAGTCCAGGCATATTTTCGTCTAAAAATACAATATCAAAATCATTTTCTTGAATGAGTTTTAGTGCTTCTGTACCACTTTGACAGCCAATAACCTTATAGTTTCTTTGTTCTAAAAATATGATATGAGGCTTTAAAAACTCAATTTCATCGTCAACCCACAAAATATTAATGTCACTCATCAGATATATTTTTTTTAGTTAAGAATAGAAGTCCTTTGGTTTTAGTATTTTTACGATCTAAAACTTTCAAAGGAAGTTTCAGAATGTAAATTTAACACTATAAAGTTTGAATACTAACAACAAGCTTAAAATATTTAACGACCCAATCTACGGATTTATTACAATCCCGAACACATTAATTTTTGATTTAATCGCACACAAATACTTTCAGCGGTTGCGTCGAATATCTCAGATGGGGTTATCTTATTTGGTTTATCCTGGTGCTCACCATACACGATTTCATCATGCATTGGGCTGTTTACACCTCATGCAGAATGCAGTTCGTATTTTAAGATTTAAAGGCGTCAATATTTCAACAGAAGAAGAAAACGGATTGTATATCGCTATTTTGTTACATGATGTTGGTCATGGACCCTTTAGTCATGCAATGGAACATAGCATTGTAGACAATATCAGTCACGAGGTAATTTCATTAAAATTCATGGAAACCTTAAATGTAGAATTTAAAGGTGCCCTCGATACAGCGATATCAATGTTTAAAGGGGAGTACCATCGTGATTTTTTTGGACAACTAATTTCCGGTCAACTAGACATTGATCGCTCTGATTACCTCAAAAGAGATAGTTTTTATACAGGGGTTTCAGAAGGGAATATCAATAGTGAACGGCTTATATCAATGATGAATGTAGTGGATGATGAGTTAGTTATTGAAGAAAAAGGAATCTATTCAATTGAAAAGTTTTTAACGGCTCGTCGCTTGATGTATTGGCAAGTTTATTTACACAAAACAAGCTTAGTTGCCGAACAAATGATTACCCGAATTCTGAAACGCGCAAAGGAATTGACACAAAAAGGGTTGAAGTTAGAAGCTAGTTCTGCCCTAAGCTTTTTTTTAGTAAATAGTACAAATCCTAAAGATTTTAATGAATCTACTTTAGGGCAATTTTCGTTATTGGATGATTATGATATAATGTCAGCTTTGAAATCTTGGCAATTTCACGACGATTTTGTTTTGAGTCAACTCTCAGAAATGATCTTGAATAGAACACTCTTAAAAATTAAATTTAAAAACAATCCTATTTCCGATTCTAAATTGAAATCTATAAAACAAGACCTTATTTTAAAGTATTCATTAAATTCTGATGAAGCTTCTTATTTTGTGTTTCGAGGATTCGTAGAAAACTTGGCATTTAACCCAAAGCAGGGAGGGCTTAAAATTTTATATAAAAACGGAAAAATAAAAGATATTATAAAAGCTTCGAGCCACCTCTCTTCAAAAGTGCTCTCTAAAACAGTCACAAAACATTATATATGCTTCCCAAAGGATATTCTTTGATAATTTTTTTTATTTTTGCAAGTAATGAAATTTACAGCCAAACAAATAGCAGAGATATTAAACGGAAAAATTATTGGAAATCCAGACGTTGAAGTCCATACACTTTCTAAAATTGAAGAAGCTGCTCAAGGATCTCTTACTTTTTTAGCAAATCCGAAATATACTCCCTACATATATACGACCGAGGCATCTATAGCCATTGTTGGTGAAGACTTTGTTTCTGATCAAAAAATAAAGACTACACTCATAAAAGTTGATAATGCGTACAGCGCATTTTCTAAGCTGTTAGAGTACTATAACCAAATAAAAAACAACAAATCAGGAGTTGAATCTCCGATATTTATTTCAGATTCAGCTACTTATGGTGAAGGTGTTTATATTGGTGCATTTTCTCATATAGGTGAGAGTGTTGTCATAGGCGATAATGTAAAAATTTATCCCAATACTTTTATTGGAGATAATGTCATCATAGGATCGAATACAACTCTGTTTTCAGGAGTGAAAATTTATTCTGATTGTGTGATTGGTTCACATTGTTTTATCAATTCTAATGCAGTTATTGGAGCTGATGGTTTTGGATTTTCCCCAGATGAAAATGGGGCTTATCAAAAAGTACCTCAAATTGGAAATGTGATTTTGGAAGACCATGTAGACATTGGAGCTGCCACCACTATTGACCGTGCCACTCTTGGATCTACTCTTATAAAAAATGGAGTCAAACTTGACAATCATATTCAAGTAGCCCATAATGTGGTCATTGGCGAAAATACTGTGATAGCTGCTCAAACTGGTATAGCAGGTTCTGCCAAAATAGGCAACAATTGTCAAATAGGTGGACAAGTAGGTATTGCAGGACATATAGTTATTGGAAATAATGTAAAAATCCAAGCACAGTCTGGTATCGGACACAATATTAAAGACGACGAAGTTTTACAAGGAACTCCTGCCTTTTCTTTTAGAGATTATTACAAATCATATATTCATTTTAAAAACCTACCAAACCTTGTAAAAACTATTGATACATTAGAAAAATCCCTTAATCATGATAATTAAATCTGAATCAAAACAAACTACGATTTCCAAAAAAGCATCTTTAAAAGGCGTCGGACTTCATACAGGGCTTGAAGTTGAAATAAACTTCCTTCCCGCAGATATTAACAATGGATATACTTTTAGAAGAATTGATCTAGAAGGAATGCCAATGATAAATGCAGATGCAAATCTGGTAACAAATACTCAGCGTGGTACTTGTTTAGAAAAAAATGGAGTGACTATTCAAACTTGCGAACATGTGCTTGCAGCTCTAGTTGGACTTGAAATTGATAATGCTATAATTGAATTAAGTACTTCAGAACCTCCAATTATGGATGGATCTTCCAAGTATTTTATTGAAGCCCTAGAAAGTGCCGGAACTGTAGAGCAAGAGGCTTACCGAGAAGTGTTTGTTGTGAAGGATGTCATTTCCTACTCAGATGAAGAAACTGGGAGTGAAATTACTGTCATTCCATCAGACGAATATCAGGTGACTACTATGGTAGATTTTGGAACCAAAGTTTTGGGAACTCAGAATGCAACCTTACAAAATTTATCAAACTTCAAGTACGAAATTTCCGAATCACGTACCTTTAGTTTTTTACATGAACTAGAAATGCTCCTTGAACATGGGTTGATTAAAGGTGGAGATTTAAACAATGCAATTGTTTATGTAGACAAGCCAATTTCAAAACAAACTATGGAGCGTTTAAAAGTGGCGTTCAATAAAGATTCTATTTCCGTAAAAGCAAATGGGATATTAGATAATTTAACTTTACATTATCCAAACGAAGCAGCACGCCATAAACTCCTCGATGTGATTGGAGATTTAGCTCTTATTGGAACCCGTATTCAAGGAAAGGTTATTGCTAATAAACCTGGACACTTTGTAAATACACAATTTGCTAAAAAAATATCAAAAATAATTAAAATGGAACGAAGAAATAACGTTCCGAGTGTGGACTTAAACAAACCCCCTCTAATGGATGTAAATGCCATTATGGATATGTTACCGCACCGACCACCATTTTTACTCTTGGATAAAGTCTATGAATTATCTCAAAATCATGTAATTGGCTGTAAAAATGTAACAATGAATGAATCATTCTTTGTAGGACACTTTCCAGGTGCCCCAGTAATGCCTGGAGTTCTAATTATTGAAGCTATGGCACAAACAGGGGGTATATTGGTATTAAATACTGTTCCTGACCCTGAAAACTACCTTACTTTTTTCATGAAAATGGACAATGTAAAATTTAAACAAAAAGTGGTCCCCGGGGATACTCTTATATTCAATTGCTCATTAATCACACCTATAAGAAGAGGCATTTGCCACATGCAAGGCTACGCGTATGCGAACGGCAAACTATGTGCTGAAGCGGAATTAATGGCTCAAATAACAAAAGTTAAATAAACTTGTAATATATCAAAAAACGAACATCATGAATCAACCTTTAGCCTATGTTCATCCAGGGGCAAAAATCGCAAAAAACGTGGTGATCGAACCCTTTACTACGATAAACAACAATGTCGTGATAGGGGAAGGAACTTGGATAGGATCTAACGTCACCATCATGGAGGGTGCGCGAATCGGTAAAAATTGTAATATTTTTCCTGGATCTGTTATTTCTGCAATGCCACAAGATCTTAAATATGACGATGAAGATACCACAGTAGTAATAGGAAACAATGTAACCATAAGAGAATGTGTGACAATTAATCGTGGAACTACAGATAAAATGAAAACGGTCATTGGAGACAATTGTTTAATTATGGCATACTGTCATATTGCTCATGATTGTACCGTTGGGAATAATTGTATTTTTTCAAACAACAGTACTCTTGCAGGTCATACAATGGTGGGAGACCATGTTGTTTTGGCCGGAATGACTGCTGTTCATCAATTTTGTTCCATTGGAAACCATGCGTTCGTAACAGGTGGGTCTTTGGTACGTAAAGATGTACCGCCTTATGTAAAAGCAGCACGAGAACCTCTATCATATGTAGGTATAAATTCTGTTGGATTAAGACGTCGTGGGTTTACTTCAGAAAAAATTAGAGAAATTCAAAACATATACCGATTACTCTATCAAAAAAATTACAACAATTCTCAAGCTTCAGAAATTATTGAAGCTGAAATGGAAGCCACTCCAGAACGTGATGAAATTTTACAATTCATCAAGAACTCTCATCGTGGAATTATGAAAGGATATTTTAAATCTAATTAAACACAGATATGGCAAGTACTTCAGATATTAGAAATGGATTATGTATAAGATATAACCACGATATATTTAAAATTATAGAATTTCTTCATGTAAAACCCGGAAAAGGTCCAGCATTTGTAAGAACAAAAATGAAAAGTGTTACAAATGGTAAGGTCATTGACAATACATTTTCCGCAGGACATAAAATAGAGGAAGTTCGTGTAGAAACTCATAAGTTTCAATTTTTATACAACGATGGCGAAACATTTCATTTTATGAATACAGCCGATTATTCTCAGATTGAACTACAGAAAGCAGTTTTAGACAGTCCAGAATTAATGAAAGAAGGTGAAGTTGTAACTGTGCTTATAAATACCGAAGATAGTTCGCCACTCTCAGTGGACCTACCAGCAAGTGTTATTCTTGAAGTAACGGCTACAGAGCCAGGAATCAAAGGAAATACTGCAACCAATGCGACCAAGCCCGCAACAGTTGAAACAGGTGCTACCGTTATGGTTCCTTTGTTTATCAACGAAGGAGATAAAATTAAGGTAGAGACAGCGAAAGGATCGTATAAAGAACGGATCAAAGAATAGTATGAAATTTGTTCAGCCGTACTCCCTAAAACAGATTGCATCGCTGATTGATTGCGAGTATGTAGGGGATCAAAATTTTGAGGTGTTAGGCATGAATGAAATCCATGTGGTCACACCAGGTGATATTGTGTTTGTAGACCATCCAAAATATTACGATAAAGCCCTAGCTTCTAAGGCAACAGTGGTACTTATAAATAAAAAAGTAGAATGTCCAGAAGGTAAAGCATTGTTAATTTCAGATGACCCTTTTAGAGATTTTAATAAACTCACTTCGCATTTTAAACCGTTTCAAGCTTCTCATGTAGCAATTTCTGAATCCGCTACAATTGGGGTCGGCACCATCATACAACCTAATTGTTTCATTGGTAATAATGTCGTTATCGGTAAAAATTCAATTATTCACGCCAATGTGAGTGTATTTGATGACACCATCATTGGCGATAATGTTGTTATCTTGTCGGGGACTGTTTTAGGAGGAAATGCTTTTTATTATAAAAAACGTCCTGATGGCTATGATCAATTGCAATCTAGTGGACGTGTCATAATTAAAAACAATGTTCACATCGGGGCGTCGTGTACTATAGACCGTGGTGTGACGGGTGATACTACTATAGGAGCCGGTTCCAAGCTTGATAATTTAATTCAGATAGGACACGACACCATCATTGGGGAAAATTGCTTAATTGCGTCACAAACAGGAATTGCTGGGTGCTGTATTGTTGAAGATGACGTAACTATTTGGGGTCAAGTGGGTACCAATAGCGGTATAACCATAGGAGCTAATGCGGTTATCTTGGGTCAAACTGGAATTACAAAATCTATAGAAGGGGGCAAAACATACTTTGGGACCCCAATTGAAGAGTCGCGAACAAAACTAAAAGAATTGGCATTACTTCGTAAACTACCTAAGATTATTCAAGATTTAAAAGAAAAGAATATTGGATCTAATTTTAAATGATAAAACCTTTATAATTTCCATTCAAAAAATTACATTTGCAGCAGTAAAAAAAACCAATAAAAACAAAACCACATGAGTGTTTTAGTAAATAAAAATTCAAAAATAATTGTTCAAGGATTTACGGGAAGTGAAGGGACATTTCACGCCTCTCAAATGATTGACTACGGCACTAATGTTGTTGGTGGTGTGACTCCAGGAAAAGGAGGACAAACACATTTAGATAAACCAGTGTTTAATACGGTTCAAGAAGCTGTAGAGCAGGTAGGGGCGGACACTACAATCATTTTTGTACCACCCGCTTTTGCAGCCGATGCTATTATGGAAGCTGCAGATGCTGGTATAAAAGTAATTATTACAATAACTGAAGGAATCCCTGTAGCCGACATGATAAAGGCTTCAAACTATATAAGCACAAAAGACTGCCGTTTGGTAGGCCCTAATTGTCCTGGAGTAATAACTCCTGGCGAAGCTAAAGTAGGGATCATGCCAGGATTTGTTTTCCAAAAAGGAACCGTAGGAGTTGTATCTAAATCTGGAACATTAACTTATGAAGCAGCTGACCAAGTGGTAAAACAAGGTTTAGGAATCACGACGGCTATTGGAATTGGTGGCGATCCAATAATTGGAACCACTACCAAAGAAGCCTTAGAAATGCTGATTAACGACTCAGAAACTGAATGCGTTGTGATGATAGGTGAAATAGGCGGGCAACTTGAAGGAGATGCCGCTAAATGGTACAAAGAAAGTGGGAGTAAAAAACCAGTGGTTGGATTTATTGCTGGAGAAACTGCGCCTGCAGGTCGTACAATGGGTCACGCTGGTGCTATTGTTGGTGGGAGTGATGATACTGCCCAAGCTAAAAAACAAATCATGAGAGAATGTGGCATACATGTCGTGGAATCTCCTGCTGAAATAGGAAAAAAAGTAGCGCAAGTTCTTGCTTAAAAAACCTCTTTTTATATAATATCCAGCCTCCTTTTTGTATTAGGGGGCTTTTTTGTGTTTATTATTTATAAAAGTTTACAGATAGACCTTAAGTTGTTTAATTAATTACTACTAATCGTAAACAAAAAAAACCACTCATAGAGTGGTTTTTTTAAAATTATCATAAAGTTGATAGAACAAATAATTTAATCAAATTCTTGCGTTTCACCAAGTTCAACTTTTTGTACGTTGTAAATATCGTAATGAGGCGAATTTGAATGAGTAGTACCGAAATAGTCAACAAAGGTTTTAGCATATGTATTTCTGACAAATGCGATGACTTTCAGGTTATTTATATCGTCTATATTAGATGGTAAATCAAGATCAATAAAGTTTCGTGTATAAACACAACCAGCAACTGCACTTGAAGCTTCAATAGCATCACCAAGTTGATCTGTATAAACTTCTCTTAAAACATCTTTGTGTACATAATTAACCCCTAGAGATGACCCAGATTGTGGGGTTGACGTTGTAACGTTATCTTCAATCAAATAAACCATTAACTGTACTTGTTCATTAGGCGTAGTGTTGAATCCAACATTTACTTCAATATTTAATTTTCCTGCAACAAGAGCAGTTTCAAGAGCTAAACCAACAGTTGCTGTTTCAGCCAACTCGCTATCTACTTGTCCCATATTTGGAAAATTCCAGCGTGTATCAGCACCATTTACATATACAGTAGGGAAGCCAGTGACATTGTAGTATGAAGACCAATAAGCCGTTTCAGGAATTTCCATAGGGTCGCCACCAACAGCATGATAACCGACTCCAAATATATTAGAATTACCACTCATCGCAGACGCTATAGCAGAGGCAGCAGGTGGACATTGCGGACACCAAGTTCCAGTAAAATCTTCTAAAAGTACTTTCTTTGTGTAAGCTATAGGAGCTCCAGAATTGGGTGTTACTTCAAAAGATACTTCATTTGATGTTAATCCTTCGAAAGTTGCTACAAAATTATACGTACCATCTGCACTAAACTGAAATGGATTACTTGCAACGCTACCATTGACAGTTACTTCGGCTTCCGATGTAATTGTATTATTAAAGTTGTCTAAAACTGTAAAGGAAGTTGTGTCTCCTGTGCTATAGCACACTTGATTGAAACGAAGCTCAATACTAGAAGCTGGAATATCACTCACAGTAATAGTTAGTGTGTTAGATGTTAAATCATTGTAAGTAGCAGATACTTGGTAGGTTCCTTCTGAATTAAAATTTAAAGGATTTGAAAAGGACTGTCCGTCAACTTTTAAAGTAGATGAACTCGTTACGTCAGATGAGTTGTTTCCAGTTACCACAAATGCAACTTGAGCACCCGTATTAACTTCAGTAGAAGCTGTAGTTAATGTAATTGAGGTTACCTCTTCATTTCCATTACCAGAACCTGAATCTCCACCGTCATCACTAGCGGAACAACTTATAATTAAGAGTCCCAAAAGAAAAGATTTAAAGATATTTAATGTTTTCATACTTTTTTGTTTAATTTATTATTTAAACAAATAAACAAAATATTATTTATAATTCTTCATAAATTAACAGTGTTAACACTAATTATTAAATTCAAAAATGTCAGTTGCAATAAATTAAATCCTTAAATTAATAGGATATTTCCAATACACTAATTAATTCTGTTAATCAAAATCATTTTTAAAGGAATTATATTTGAAAGCATTTTACTATATTTGAAATCAATATTATTTAAAGATATTATTGGTAAAACTATTAGAAAATTTATATGAAATTATTAGAAGGGAAAACAGCTATTATCACTGGTGCAAGCCGTGGAATTGGTAAAGGAATTGCAACGGTTTTTGCTCAGCATGGAGCCAATGTTGCGTTTACATATAGTTCTTCTGTTGAAGCCGCCAAAGCTTTAGAAACAGAACTACAAACATTTGGAACCATTGTTAAAGGTTACCAAAGCAATGCAGCTGATTTTAACGACGCTCAACAATTAGCTGAAGATGTGATTTCAGATTTTGGAGGGATTGATATACTTATAAACAATGCTGGAATTACTAAAGATAATTTACTCATGCGAATGGGAGAAGAAGATTTTGATCAAGTGATTGAAGTCAACTTAAAATCTGTATTTAACATGACAAAAGCAGTACAACGCACGATGTTAAAACAACGTAAAGGTTCTATCATTAACATGAGTTCAGTGGTAGGCGTTAAGGGAAATGCTGGGCAAACTAATTATGCTGCCTCTAAAGCTGGAATCATTGGGTTTTCAAAATCGGTTGCTTTAGAGCTTGGCTCAAGAAATATAAGAAGTAATGTAATTGCGCCAGGATTTATTGAAACCGAAATGACGGCTAAATTAGATGAAGCAACCGTAGCTGGTTGGCGCTCTGGAATTCCTTTAAAACGAGGAGGCTCACCTGAAGACATTGCCAATGCCTGTGTGTTTCTTGCAAGTGATTTATCAAGTTATATTACTGGACAAACAATTAATGTCGATGGCGGAATGCTTACCTAATCTGTTGTAAAAGGCACTGTTACTATCCAAAGTTTATTTAAGTATGCCCACACAAACGATTATATATATTATTATTTCTGGAATTTTAGCGCTATTCATAGCGCTTTTTCAGTATGTTTATAAAACCAAACGAAATACACTTTATTGGAGTTTAGCAGGCGTGAGGTTTATTTCAATTTTTTCATTACTCCTTTTAATAATCAACCCGAAATTTGAAAACAAAGAATCCAATTTAATTAAACCAATACTTTCAATTTTAGTAGATAACTCACAGTCTATAAAGTATTTAAATAAAGACAGTGTTGTGTCTGAAGTAGTACAAGTTCTTTTAGATAATTCAGAAATTAATTCTAAATATGAACTTAAAATATTTCGGTTTGGGAACGAAATTTCTCAAAACTCAATTTTCACTTTTGAGGACGTTCAGACCAATATCACAAAGAGTCTTCTAGACGTTCAGTCTCTTCATGACTCCCAAATAGCCCCCATAGTTTTAATATCTGATGGAAATCAAACTATTGGCAACGATTATGAATTTGCTTCAAATCAGTTTGAGCAAGTCGTATTTCCTCTTATACTAGGGGATAGTGTTCAGAACACAGATTTGAAAATCCAACAAATTAACGTCAATAAATTCACCTACTTAAATAATAAATTTCCTGTAGAAATTATGACTTCATACACAGGAAATACGGCAGTAGAATCGGAATTAAAAATTGAATCTCAAGGTCAAATCATCCATAAAGAACGTGTTCGGTTTTCAACCTTAAACAACTCAGCTATTATCACACCAAAGATCTCATCTAGTAAGGTAGGGTTTCAGCGTTATAAGGTCAGTTTTAAACCTATTGAAAACGAAAAAAACACAATCAACAATCAACAATCTTTTGCGATAGAAACCATTGATGAATACACAAATATTGCATTAGTAAGCTCTATATCTCATCCCGATTTAGGGGCTTTGAAATCTTCAATTGAAACCAACAAACAACGGCAAATAAAAATTTGTTCTCCATCAGAGTATTTAAAAACGAATGAAAACTATGGACTAGCAATTTTATACCAACCAAATCAAAGTTTTAAAGCTGTTTTTGATTTGATTGAAAAAAGAAAAATGAATAGCTTTATTGTAGGAGGAACTCAAACCCAATGGACATTTTTAAATGCAATTCAGTCTGATTTTAAGCAAGAAACTACGAGGCAGAGTGAAAACTATCAAGGAAGCATTAATCCAGATTTTACTAATTTTTCTATCCAAGACTTCAACTTTAATAATTCCCCACCATTATCCGCTGAATTTGGCACTATTGATATAAATGTCCCCTATGAAACTTTAATATTTAAGATGATCAATGGGACGATTACGCAAGAACCCTTATGGTTTACATATGATAATAACGGTCAAAAAATAGCTGTACTCCTTGGTGAAAATATATGGAAATGGCGTATGCACTCCTTCCGTGAAGATCAAGATTTTAAAACTTTTGATTTGTTTACATCTAAATTGATTCAATATCTGAATATTAAAAATCAAAATACACGTCTGGTTGTAAATTATGATCCTGTTTACGACGGAAACCAACCCTTAATAATATCTGCGCAGTATTTTAATAAAAATTACGAATTTAATGGAAATTCAGAGCTGATAATTAAATTAAAAAACACAACTACAAATCAGCAGGTTGAATACCCTATGTCCCCAGTTAAAAACAGTTATATCGCAAATATAAGCGCACTGGAGCCTGCTAATTATTCTTTTGAAGTGAGTGCTGATAACGGCAAATATCGCTCGTTTGGAACCCTTGAAATTTTAGATTTTAATATTGAACAACAATTTATCAATGCCAACGTTCAAAAATTAGAACAACTCGCAATTCATACAGAAGGAAAGGCATACTTTGATACTCAAATAGACAAATTAACTTCAAATTTAATTTCTGACAATCGTTTTTTAAGTATTCAGAAAATTACTAAAAAAACAGTACCTTTGATTGATATAAAATTCTACTTGTTATTGCTTATATTAAGCTTAGCAACTGAATGGTTGATAAGAAAATACAACGGACTTATTTAATAATTTAAAACAAAAAAAATGCAAAATTTTCCTAAACTCGGACTTCCTATAATTTTTTTAATTGGAGCAATTGTAATTTTAATTTCTAAAACAGCGGTAACAATCGGACCTGGTGAAGGTGGTGTGTTATTTGAGCGTTTTGGAGACGGTATTGATACTGAACAAACATACGGAGAAGGGTTTCATATAGTGGCGCCTTGGAATAGTATGTTAATTCACAAAGTGAGACAACAATCAATTTCTGATGAAATGAATGTTCTTTCTGTGAATGGACTTGAAGTGAAAGTAAATGGTACGATATGGTACGAACCTGAATACGAAAATCTTGGAAACTTGATCAAAACAAAAGGGGAGGATTATGAAAATGAACTTTTAGGCCCTGCTGTCAATGCTGCTGCAAGAAGCGTTGTTGGACGTTATACTCCAGAACAATTATATTCTAGCAAACGTGATGTCATCGAACAAGAAATTCTTGACGAAGTAGTAAATTTATTAAATGGTCAGTTTTTAGTTGTGAAACGTGTTCTAGTAGAAGATGTAAAACTTCCAAACACCATTAAAAATGCGATTGAGAGTAAATTAAAGCAAGAGCAAGAATCTTTAGAATATGAATTTAGATTAGTGACTGCCGATAAAGAAGCTCAAAAAGTACGTATTGAAGCACAAGGAAAAGCCGATGCCAACAGAATTTTAAGTGCTTCTTTGAACGATCGTATCCTTCAAGATAAAGGAATTGAAGCGACTGTTAAGTTATCTGAATCTTCGAACAGTAAAGTCATTGTTATTGGCTCAGGAAAAACTGGCTTACCAATTATTTTAGGAAATCAGTAAATTTTAGATATTAGATAGTTTTAACGACTCTAATTTATGAAATCAATAATTCTTATTAATATGTTAGGTTTAGAGTATTTATTTTCTGAATATTTGCACTCAATAATTAAATAATGATTTTTATAGCGATCCATCATCATCACTTTTTAACTGGCCATCAAGCGAGGTAAGGTTGTGTAGGATACTATTTAAAACTATATATAGACCCGTTTGAGAAATCAAACGGGTCTTTTTTATACTAAATAACAAAAAATGAAAACTTTAAAAATTGCAGTGCAGAAGTCAGGACGTCTTAAAGACGATTCCATGAAACTGTTGAAAGATATTGGAATCTCTATAGACAATGGAAAAGATCAGCTCAAAGCCACGGCTACTAATTTTCCCGTTGAAGTTTTTTACCTTCGAAATGGTGACATCCCACAGTACCTAAAAGATGGAGTTGTAGATGCAGCAATTATTGGAAACAATGTGCTTGTTGAAAAAGGTAACACTATTGAATACATTTCTAAGCTTGGATTTTCAAAGTGCAGAGTTTCCATTGCGGTTCCAAAAACCATGGAATACAACTCCCTCGAAGATTTGAATGGAAAACAAATTGCGACCTCTTACCCTAATACTGTCAATGCTTTTTTAGAGGAACATAATATCTCTGCGAGCATACATGTCATTAATGGTTCCGTTGAAATAGCACCTAATATTGGATTAGCAGAAGCCATCGTTGACATCGTTTCTACGGGAGGAACATTGTTTAAAAATAACTTGGTTGAAAAAGAAGTAATCTTAAAATCGGAAGCTGTTTTGGCAGTCTCACCAACTATAGATGAGGCTCAAAAAGCAATTTTAGATAAAGTTAAATTTCGTATAGAAGCTGTTCTTAAAGGACAGTCCTCAAAATATGTACTGCTCAATGCTCCAAATAATAGTTTAGAAGCTATCATTAATCTTTTACCGGGGATGAAAAGCCCAACCGTTCTCCCGTTAGCAGAATCGGGGTGGAGTTCTGTGCACAGTGTAATTGATAAAAACCAATTTTGGAATATTATTGATGATTTAAAAGACTTAGGAGCACAAGGCATCTTGATATGCCCAATCGAAAAAATGGTACTCTAATGGAATCTCTTGTTAAATATCCCTCCCAATCTACTTGGGAAACAATACTTCAACGTCCCACACAGCCCGTGGAAACTATTGAAGCTATCGTAAACGAGGTCTTTTTGGCAGTCAAACAAAAAGGAGATATCGCTATTGCACAGTATACAAAACGATTTGATAAGGTAGATTTAAAAACTCTTTTTGTATCTCAAGAAGAAATTAAGACCGCATCAGATTTGGTTTCAAAAGATTTGAAAGTAGCCATTCAACAAGCCAAGTCCAATATTGAGGTCTTTCACAACGCCCAAAAAACTCCGAAAGTTGATATTGAAACGCAACAAGGGGTGCGTTGTTGGCAAGAAAAACGCCCTATTGAAACTGTCGGTTTGTACATTCCTGGTGGAACAGCACCCTTGTTTTCTACAGTATTGATGCTTGCTGTACCCGCAACCCTAGCAGGGTGTAAAAACATTGTCTTATGTACCCCTCCAAATTCTCAAGGAGCTATTGCAAACGAAATTCTCTATACAGCAGATTTATGTGGGGTTACAACTATTCTCAAAGTAGGAGGGATTCAAGCGATTGCAGGGATGACCTTTGAAACATCGTCTATCCCTAAAGTGTCTAAGATATTTGGCCCAGGCAATCAATACGTGACTGTTGCCAAACAACTGGCTACCAAATTTGGGGTCGCTATCGATATGCCAGCAGGTCCAAGTGAACTTCTGATTATGGCCGATAAATATGCCAACCCCGCATTCATCGCTTCAGATTTATTAAGTCAGGCAGAACACGGAATAGATAGTCAGGTTGTGTTGGTATCAACAGATGAGAAATTACTTTTAGAGACAGCCGATCAATTACGGATTCAAACAAAACTATTAGATCGTAAATCGATCATTGAAAAAGCTCTTGAAAACAAGAAACTGATTTTGGTTGCTTCTGATCAAGAAGCGGTTGATTTAATTAATTTTTATGGACCAGAACATTATATTATTTGTACTGAGAATAACTCTTTTTTTGTTGACAAGGTCATCAATGCGGGTTCTGTGTTTATAGGGAAATATACTCCTGAAAGCGCTGGAGATTATGCTTCTGGAACCAATCATACCTTACCGACAAATGGCTATGCAAAAGCATATTCGGGAGTGAATTTAGATAGTTTTTTGAAAAATATCACTTTTCAAGAAATCACTAAAGAAGGCTTAAAAAATATTGGAAATACCATCGAGCTTATGGCAGAAGCTGAAGGATTAATGGCACACAAAAACGCAGTCACAATTCGATTAAAATCTATAGAAAATGGATCTAAATAATTTAATACGAAAAAACATTCAACAGATGAAAGCCTATTCATCTGCACGCGATGAATACAAAGAGTTCCAAGCGGATATGGTGTTTTTGGATGCCAACGAGAATCCTTTTGACAATTCCTTAAATAGATATCCAGATCCTCAACAAGCAGCTTTAAAAGCCCTCATTTCTGATCAAAAGGAAGTAGCATTAGATCAAATTCTTTTGGGCAATGGAAGCGATGAAGTCTTAGATTTAATTTTTAGAGCCTTTTGTGAACCCAATTCAGATAATATTCTAACATTACCTCCGACTTATGGGATGTACGACGTCTTGGCAAATTTGAATGCCATTGAGAATATACAAGTGCCTTTGTCATCAGATTTTCAAATAGAGGTTGATTTGGTTATAGAAAACATAAAACCAAATACTAAATTATTATTTATATGTTCGCCAAACAATCCATCTGGAAACACCGTTGATCGTAGTGCCATAGAACGTCTTTTAAAAGCATTTAATGGATTGATTGTTATCGACGAAGCTTATATTGATTTTACAGAAGAAACCAGTTGGACACAGTTTCTAAATGTGTATCCTAATTTAATTGTGGTGCAAACTCTTTCTAAGGCTTATGGTTTGGCAGGGATTCGACTGGGGATTTGTTATGCATCTAAAGAAATTATTGCAGTATTAAATAA
The DNA here is from genome assembly GCA_018673215.1 of Formosa sp. GTDB lineage: Bacteria > Bacteroidota > Bacteroidia > Flavobacteriales > Flavobacteriaceae > Hel1-33-131. The sequence continues at coordinate 21,870 of JABHDE010000031.1, forward strand.
AATCAAGCCGCCGTATAACGTCAATACGCTTACACAAGAAGCAGCAGTGAAAGCCCTCCATAATAAGGATGTGGTTTCTGATCAAATAGCTTCCATTTTAAATGAGCGCATCAGATTAAAAAAAGCTTTAACAGCTTATTCATTTATTAAAAAAATATACCCTTCGGAAGCGAATTTCTTTTTAATTAAAGTGGATGATGCCAACAAACGTTACGATGAACTTATTAAAAATGGCATCGTTGTCAGAAACCGAAGCTCACAATTGCATTGTGATAATTGCTTAAGAATCACGGTGGGATCGCCTTCTGAAAACACACAATTATTAACCTTATTAAAGACTTTAAAATGAAGCCTGTATTATTTATAGATCGTGATGGAACTATCATCCGTGAACCTGCAGATGAACAAATAGATTCCTTTGAGAAATTAGAATTCTATCCGGATGTATTTTCTAATTTAAAAAAAATCTGTCAAGAATTGGATTTTGAAATTGTCATGATTACCAATCAAGATGGTTTGGGAACGGAAGTCTATCCAGAAAACACCTTTTGGCCGGTTCATAATTTTATCCTTGATACCTTTAAAAATGAAGGCATTATTTTTGAAAAACAATTCATCGATCGCACCTTTGCAAAAGACAATGCACCGACTCGAAAACCTCAAACAGGATTATTAACGGAGTATTTTACCGAAGCCTACGATTTAGAAAATTCTTTTGTGATTGGGGATCGGCTAACAGATATAGAACTGGCTAAAAATTTAGGTTGTAAAGGAATTTTTATTAATGATGAAACCCATTTAGGAGTCAATGAGATTTCAGTTAAAAAGGATGAATTAACGTCATTTATTGCCTTAGAAACAAACCGTTGGGACGTCATTTATGAATTTCTTAAAGCGAAGCAACGCGTCCAATCTATTGAGAGAAACACCAACGAAACAAAGATTGCGATTACATTAAATTTAGACGGCAAAGGTCAAAGTAAAATTGACACTGGAATTGCGTTTTTTGATCACATGTTAGACCAAATAGCAAGGCACGGTCAAATGGATTTAGATATTAAGGTGAAAGGCGATTTAGAAGTTGATGAACACCACACTATCGAAGATACTGCGATAGCTTTAGGGAATTTATTCCATACTGCCTTAGGTTCAAAATTAGGCATTGAACGCTATGGTTTTTGCTTGCCAATGGACGATTGTTTGGCGCAAGTCGCCATTGATTTTGGGGGTAGAAACTGGCTCGTTTGGGAAGCCGATTTTAAACGTGAATATGTCGGTAAAATGCCCACTGAAATGTTTATGCACTTTTTTAAATCCTTTACAGATGGGGCAAAGTGTAATTTAAACATCAAAGCTAACGGCAGCAATGAGCATCACAAAATAGAAGCGATTTTTAAAGCCTTTGCTAAAGCCATCAAAATGGCGGTCAAACGCGACGTGAATAAAATGATTTTACCATCAACCAAAGGAACTTTAGAATAAATGAATGTCATTATAATCGATTACGGTGCTGGGAATATTCAGAGTATTCAATTTGCGTTTCAGCGATTGGGAGTTCATGCCAAACTCTCGAATTCTGTAGAGGAAATTCTTAAAGCAGATAAGGTCATTTTTCCTGGTGTTGGCGAAGCCAGTCAAGCGATGGAAATGTTGAAGAAATCAAAGTTAGACCTCTTAATTCCAACCCTCAAACAAGATGTGCTCGGAATTTGTTTGGGAATGCAATTGTTATGTAAGCATTCCGAAGAAGGCGATACCAATGGGCTTGGTGTTTTTGATGTAGATGTCAAACGGTTTTCAAATGCTGTTAAAGTTCCACATATGGGCTGGAATACCATTCAAAATTTGGAATCTGGATTATTAAAGAGCATACCTGAAAACAGTTATATGTACTCTGTACATAGTTATTATGCTGATCTTGGTTCACAAACCATCGCAAGTTCAACTTATGAACATGAGTTTTCGGCTGTTTTACAATCTGATAATTTTTATGGAGTTCAATTTCACCCTGAAAAAAGCAGTAAAGACGGAGCTCAATTATTACAAAACTTTTTAAACTTATAGTATGCGAATTATACCTGCAATAGATCTAATCAATGGACAATGTGTACGCCTGACCAAAGGTGATTACAGCACAAAAAAAGTCTATAATGAAAATCCATTAGAAGTTGCTAAAATGTTTGAAGACGTCGGCATCGAACATCTACACCTAGTAGATTTGGACGGTGCTAAAGCGAAACACATCATCAATCATAAAATTTTAGAAAGCATTGCCAATAAAACGAATCTAAAGGTTGATTTTGGAGGCGGGTTAAAATCCGACGAGGATTTGAACATAGCCTTTAATTCTGGTGCAAATCAGATCACAGGAGGGAGTATTGCGGTTAAAAATCCATCACAGTTTTTAAACTGGTTGGAAACCTATGGTGCAGATAAAATTATATTAGGAGCAGACTGCTTGGATCAAAAAATTGCGATTCAAGGATGGCAGGAGGAAAGCGATAAAGAAGTCCTTAGCTTTATAAAGGACTATGTGTCCAAAGGAGTGTCTTATGTGATTTGTACAGACATCGCTAAAGACGGAATGTTACAAGGACCTTCCTTTGATTTATATAAAACGATTTTGAACAGCATCAACCCTGTAAAGCTCATTGCATCAGGGGGTATTTCAACCTTTGATGAGTTGCCAAAATTAGCTGATTTGGGTTGTGAAGGTGTCATTATTGGAAAGGCCATTTACGAAGGAAATATGAGTCTTAAACAATTAGAAACCTATCAACTCAATCAATCTTAGTTATGTTAGCCAAACGAATTATTCCTTGTTTAGATATTAAAAATGGGCGGACGGTCAAAGGGGTCAATTTTTTAAACCTTAGAGATGCAGGCGATCCCGTTGCCTTGGCAAAACAATATGCTGAAAACGGAGCGGATGAATTGGTGTTTTTAGATATTTCAGCGACTTTAGAGTCACGCTCGACCACTATAGAAATGGTTCGGAATGTGGCAGAACAAATAGACACTCCGTTTACTGTGGGCGGCGGTGTGAGCACTAGAGATGGAGTTGAATTGCTTTTGAAATCTGGAGCAGATAAGGTATGTGTGAATTCGGCGGCGATCAAACGTCCAGAGCTGATTAACGAACTTTCGAAAGCCTTCGGAAACCAGTGTATAGTGGTGGCTATTGATGCTAAGGAAGTGGATGGAAAATGGTTGGTGCATTTGGCAGGCGGTACCATTCCGACAGAATTAGATTTATTTGAATGGGCTAAAGAAGTAGAAACTCGGGGAGCTGGTGAAATCCTATTTACATCGATGAATAATGACGGTGTCAAAACAGGCTTTGCAAATGAAGCCTTGGCACAATTGTCAGAAACAGTCAATATCCCGATTATTGCATCTGGAGGAGCTGGAACCATGCGGCATTTTGTGGATGTTTTTAAAGAAGGAAAAGCAGATGCAGCCTTGGCAGCCAGTGTATTTCATTTCGGTGAAATTGCCATAAACGATTTAAAACAAGAATTACAATCAAATAAAATAAACATACGACTCTAATGGATATCAAGTATAACAGTGAAGGATTAATTCCTGCAATCATTCAAGATGCAAATACAAAAACCGTTTTGATGCTCGGCTATATGAATACCGAAGCGGTTGCCAAAACTTTGGAAACACAAAAGGTGACTTTTTTTAGTCGTAGTAAACAACGCCTCTGGACAAAAGGGGAGGAGAGTGGAAATTTTCTAAGCTTCAAAAGTTTACAGAATGATTGTGATAACGACACATTGTTGATTCAAGCAAGTCCACATGGACCAACTTGTCACAAAGGAACAGATAGCTGCTGGGGAGAATATAATGTTGAATCTTATGGGTTTTTGTCGGAACTCGAAACGATCATTACAGATCGTAAGGAGAATGCATCTTCAGAAACCTCCTATGTTTCTGAATTGTTTGAGAAGGGGTTAAATAAAATTGCTCAAAAAGTAGGAGAGGAGGCTGTTGAAGTTGTGATTGAAGCCAAAGACGATAACGATGAATTGTTTTTAAATGAGAGTGCCGATTTGTTATTTCATTATTTGATTTTATTGCAAGCAAAAGGATTCAAACTCGATGCGGTCATTGACGTTCTAAAATCCAGACATTAATTTTGTAACTCTTTGAATAATTACGACCTTGTAGTCATGTTGCAAAAACGTTATTATTATTTAATCAAGGTTCAGTTTTTAGGGTATCGTTTTCATGGGTGGCAAAAACAACCAAATACCAAAACAATTCATCTAATGATCGATCGTACCTTAAAGTACGTTCTGGGAGATCAAAAATTCAAAACATTAGGAGCAGGTCGAACCGATGCGATGGTCTCTGCTAATGAAGCAGCGTTTGAGTTGTTTTTAGATAGACAGCCTTTAGAAGATTTAAAGGTATTTCTAGAACTATTTAATAAAAACTTACCTCAAGATATCCGTGCTTTGAACATCAAAGAAGTGGATTCGAAATTTAACATTATTCAGGACTCAAAATTAAAAGAATACCATTATGTATTTGCGCAGGGGGCCAAATTTCATCCTTTTGCGGCTCCGATAATGACCACCATTTTAGATGCTTTGGATATTGAGTTAATGCAAGAGGGTGCGAGATTATTTGAGGGTAAACACAACTATAAAACCTATTGCTATAAACCTTCAAATGAAGGGATGTATAACAGAGAACTCATCTGTTGTGAGCTTGTAGAAAATACTTTATATACAGCCAGTTTTTTTCCAGAGAAAAGTTATGTTTTAAAAGTCATAGGAAAGGGATTTGGGCGGCATCAAATACGATTGATGATGGGTGCTTTGATCAAATTGGGTCGTGGAGACATTGATTTGGAATACATAAAAAACAGTTTAAAGGCAGATAATCAAGAAGTGATGGATTATATCGCGCCTGCTTCGGGCTTGATTTTACATAAGGTTGAATTTTAAAAATATAAAACATGATTTCTAAAGACGTATTTAGTTTCTTAAAAGCATTACAAAAAAACAATAATCGTGATTGGTTTCATGAGCATAAAGCGGCATTTAAAGAAGTAGAAATAGGAGTGAAGCAGTTTTATGCTCAACTTTTCGAACAGCTAAACACGGTAGATTCTATTGACAATTTTAAAGTTTTCCGCATCTATAAAGATGTGCGTTTTTCAAAAAACAAATTACCTTATAAAACTCATTTTGGTGGAAGTTTTCATCGCAGCAAACCCGAATTAAGAGGGGGTTATTATTTACATATAGCTCCTAATAATGAGAGTTTTATAGCAACTGGATTTTGGGATCCAAATAAAGAAGATCTTCTTAGAATTCGGAAAGAGTTTGAAACTGATGCTCAAGAAATACGTGAACTGATGAATCAACCAACATTTAAAAGCGTTTGGGGAACGTTGCAAGGAGACGAACTAAAATCTGCGCCAAGAGGATTTGACAAACTAGATCCAAACATTGATTTGATCCGAAAGAAACAATTCATTTTCACCAAAAAATTTACGGACAAAGAAGTGCTTTCAAAGGGTTTTGAACAACAAGTGATTGAAGACTTTAAAGTCATTCGGCCTTATTTCGACTATATGAGTTCTGTATTAACTACAAATTTAAACGGAGAATCTATGCTTTAGGCTCCATTTCTGAAAGCAACTGAACATGACTGATGAGGCGTTCTTTAATAATACCGGATATACGTTTGTTAAGGGCAGAAGCATTGAGCGTATAAGCATTGTATTCTTCGACCGTAAACAGCCCTACAATCATATCTTTTAGAATGTTCCTGAAGCTGCTATCTTTAGCAATGGCGTTTTCTATATAGGTGATTTTCTTTTCTGTTGATAACTTAAAAAACACGTTTTTATATTTGTTTGAGAAATTCAAAAAAGCAGCTATTAATAAATCATTTTGAAACTTTATGATCGGTCGCAAAACACTGTTTTGAAAGTGTTCATCAGAAGACATTTCTGACTTGATGGTCTCGGAAATACGATCCAAACGAATGGTATTTAAACTTGAATTTCTAGATTGCATTGCTTATTTTTTTGAAGTAGTAAATACAGGTGTTTCAGAAATTTCCAAATCGAAATCATTAACGGATGCTATCATATGATCAAAAATATCGGCTATGATATATTCGTAATTCGCCCAGCGCTTATCACTGCTAAACGAATAAATTTCAATAGGTAAACCATGTGCTGAGGGTTGCAACTGACGTACCATTATCATCATATCTTTATTGATTGCAGAATGCTGTTCGATAAATGATTCCATATATTTTCTAAAAACACCAATATTGGTCAAGTTCCTACCGTTAATAAGAAGAGATTTATCAATTGAATTTAAATTATTAAATGTATTAATCTCTTCAGACCGTCTTAGAATATAATCCGATATAAGTTGAATTTTAGATATTTTGATAATATCATCTTGGCTTAGGTTTCTTATACTATCCATACGAATATTAAGAGACCGTTTGATGCGTCTTCCATTCGATTCGTTCATACCACGCCAGTTTTTAAACGAATCAGAAATGAGAGCATAGGTGGGAATGGTGGTAATGGTATTATCGAAGTTTTGAACTTTTACAGTCGCTAAATTAATTTCAATTACATCTCCATCGGCTCCAAATTTTTCAAAAGAAATCCAATCTCCAATACGAACCATGTCGTTGATGGACACTTGAATACTAGCAACAAATCCTAAAATAGTATCTCTGAAAACTAAAATAATAATTGCTGAAATAGTACCTAAACCAGCTATAAATTTTAAAAATGAAATCCCAGAAATAATGGCAACTGTTGCAAAAATTCCTGTAAGCCAAACAAAAATCATAAATACCTGAATGTAACTATCAACAGGCTTGTCTTTAAGAAAATTAAGAGTTTTAAAATATATTTTTAGAGAATTTAGAACATTTCTTAACCCCCAAATAGTGAGCGCGATACCAATGATTAAAATAGTATTCTCAGTGAAATCTTTCAATTTCTCGAAATCATAAAATAAATTAGGAATGAGTTTATATGTAAGAATGAAAGGAATTATTTGGGCAATACTACTTGGAACTTTATTTGCCAACATTATGTCGTCAAAATCTGTTTTAGATTTAAGAGCAATTTTGGTAAAGATTGCACGAATTACTTTTTTAATGATAAAGTCTATGATATAGATCAGTAGAATCAATCCTACAAATAATATCGTAATGGCTAGATTAGTAGCAACATTAGATGGGAACCCCCAAGAGCTTAATAACTGAATTATTAATTCGACAATATGTTTCATAAGTGTCTTTATTTATTTTTGATGGATGTTTATTTTAACTGTTTCTTGAGTTTATGCTCAACAATGAACGTCCCAAAAGGCACGATTGAAGCTATAGCAATTAAAATAAAATGTTTTTTGAGCCATGGAGTGTCAAATCTCAGGACAATTATAAATGCGATATAGGCCATAAATAAAAATCCGTGAGGCATTCCAAGCAATTTTACTAGAGTGACATCATTTCCTAAATATTTTAAAGGCACACCAACAAATAGCAATAGGATATAAGATAAACCTTCTAGAAATGCTACAATGCGAAATAGTGTAAGTAAATTCATTTGTTTTGTATGTGATTTACAAAAATAGTAAAGATATTAAGAATAGATGGGATTGGTTGTTGAAATATTCTATTTTACATAATATAAATTATAGAACAATATATGCTATATGAATTTAATATAATACCTTTACAAAATAGATTTGAGGCTAAACTATATGTGTCATGTAATGATGATATTGATTTGAATATTAATTCTAATGTATTTTTTTTAAGGTAATATATAACAACACTTACAACAAAAATTTTTAAATGATTAAAAGTTAAATGATAAGACTATGAAAAACATTTTAGCATTCGCTGTTTTAGTTACAATATACAGTTGTAATATGAAAGCCGATATCAAAGCAGACAAAGCCGCCATTCTGAAAGTAATGAAAAATCAAGAAGTTGCTTGGAGCACGAATGATTTAGATGGTTTTATGGAGGGATACTATAAAAGTGATTCATTAAAATTTTATGGAAAAAATGGATTAACCAAAGGCTGGCAACAGACACTTGACAATTATAAAAAAGGCTATCCATCAAAAGATCATAGTGGTACACTAACCTTTCAAATTACAGACATCTCTCCTATAGAAAGTCAAAGTTATTGGGTTATGGGAAGTTACTTTTTAAAAAGAAACATTGGGGATGCTAATGGTGTTTTTATGGTTATATTTAAAAAGATAAAAGGCAAATGGAAAATTGTATCCGATATCAGTTGTGGATAGTAACTATTTAAATTCCCTTAAGAACCTAGGGATTTAAAGACTCTATAACTCCTAACGCCGCCCGTTCGCCTGAAATCATAGCCGCATTAAGTGAGGCATTTAATTGTGTATCTCCAGCTAAGAACAAACGGTCCGTTAAACGTGTTTCTGAAGGGGTCATTTCGTACTTCAAATCTTTTAATTTTGGTAATGCTCTAGGGATATTGTATAATTTGATAAAAGCTTTAGGAATAATACCACATAGTTCTTTTAGTTCTGTTTGAACAGCCTCAATAAGAGCTTTACCAGAAAGCCCCTGATCGTCTATAACCGTGACCGATAGCACTTCTTTTTTGGGATTTATAGCACACTTTAAACTACTGTTGTAAAAGATATTGTTTATGAAGGTTCCTGATTTTGGAATAAGCCCAATTAACTTTTTTTCAATAACACGTGTTTCAGTTTCAAAATACAAAGTTGTGCAAGCCTTCCACTCCGTAGATTGATTTTTCAAATTGGAAATCAAACCACTCGCCTCGGTAGCCACAATAGTATAATTGCTTTCTAATTTTGTATCATCATCAAGCGTAATCTCTCCATCTTTTAACGCAGTTACTTTCGTGTTATATTTAAAAGTTGTGGTCTTCAAGTTATTTAATAACTGTTTTGGAATCGCCTCAATGCCAGCTTTTGGAATTGTTGCATCGCCTTCACCAAACATTTTATATACAAACTCAAACATTCTACTCGAAGTATCTAGTTGTGTTTCAAGAAAAATACCACAAAAAAAAGGCTTAAAAAAATCATTAATAATTGCATTCGAAAATCCAAAATTTATCAAATAATCAAGAGTTGATTGTTCTGATTCTGAAAAAATGGCATCAACTGATTTGTTTTTTAACTTTTGGTTCAGTTTTAAGATTTTAAGTTTATCAGAAAAAGTGCCAATTCCAGAAAATAAGGTAGGAATTAGTAATGAAATATTTCTTAGAGGATCTCCTACGATCTTTTGCGTTCTTGTTTTAAAAATAGCGGCTCCTGGTAAAAATTCCTGTAATTCTAAAGCGTCATAATTTAGATATTTTTGGGCTGCTGGATAAGCTGTTAGCAACACTTGAAAACCATGGTCTAATTGATACCCATTTATAATATCTGTATTAACACGCCCCCCTACTCGATCAGTTGATTCAATAATAGTTGGATTATATCCGTAATTTTCTAAAACTCTGGCAGCAATAAGGCCACTGATACCTCCACCTATAATGTGTATTTTATAATCTTTTTTCGTCATAAGTCGTTTTGTAATTACTCATTATCATCTTGCATTTACATGCGTTTGTAACAAGCGATTTTTTTCTTTTTGTGCAGCAGGATGCTTTTTATGTCCCCAAATCTTATCTCTTGCCAATCGTGCACTTTCTTGTAAATCAACAATTGGAAGAGGATAATCCTCTCCAATAATAACTCCACAAAAGGTCTGCTCCATTACAGTCATATTCCAAGGCTCGTGAATGTGTTCTGTTGGAACGTTTCTCAATTCTGGAATCCATTTCTTGATAAAAACTCCTTCAGGGTCGTGCTCTTGTGAGTTTTTCACAGGATTGTACAAACGTACCGTATTAATTCCTGTAGTTCCGGCTTGCATCTGAAACTGCGGATAGTGTATGCCAGGCTCATAATCTAAAAACTGCCGTGCCAAATGGTAAGTGCCTTCTCGCCAATCTTGATCCAAATTCAACGTTAAAAAGGAAACCACCATTGCACGCATTCTAAAATTAATCCAACCTGTGTTTTCAACAGCACGCATGCACGCATCGATTAACGGAAAACCTGTAGTACCCGTTTTCCAGGCTTTTATAAATCCCTCATTTTTGTCGTGTGCTAAAAGCTCATAGCCTTTGTTGATGCATTCCGTTTCATAGCGACACTCTACTTCAAATTTCTGGATAAAATGACAATGCCAATGCAATCTGGTAAGCATGGCCGAAAAAGCCTTGCTATTTCTAGTACCATTAGGATGTGTACCAATAAAGTGAAAGGCTTGTTTGATACTCATATTCCCCCAGGCGAAGTAAGGAGATAAGCGACTGCAAGACGTCCTACTTTCTGTAGGTTTTGAAATATGCTTCTGATAATTAAAACCTCGTTGATTGGTAAATGATTTCAAATACCTCCATCCATTTTGTTCTCCAGCGGGCTGGTACTGTTTCGGATATTTTTTCAATTGAAATTCTAATTTTTCAGGGAGTAAAAAAGAGTGTTCTAAACGCGCTTCTTTAGATACAGTATAACTGTTTTGAAGCACAGGCTTATGCATAGTGATGTGCCACTGCTTGTTCCAATCATCTCTGTTTTTAATACCTCTTAAAATTCCATCCCGTTGAAATTCTTGCCAATCAATTTGATACTGCTTACAAAAAACAGTGATTTTTTTGTCACGTTTCCAAGTCTCTTGAGTCCCACTCTCACGATAGCTAAAAATACTGTGTATATCAAAACTTTCTTTAAGATGGTTAAATATGTCAATAGCTTCCCCATAAAACACATCAACATTCCTATTGAAAGGTTCCAGTGTTTTATTTAAAGCCGAAATAGAATGGTACACAAACTGCAAATGCCGAGGGCTAGTGTCGGGATATTCAATTCTGGAAGGTTCAAATATATAAACAATCCGATACGGAATTCCAGCTCGCTCTGCCTTTAACAAAGGTTCATGATCTTGTGTCCGAAGGTCCCGTTTTAACCAAACTATATTTACAGATTGTTTTTTCAATATCTAAGCTGTTTTTTACATTTTTTCCAAAACGAAAAGAAAGACGGAAAATATCCCTTTACATCAAACATCCAATCTCTCGATTCTTCAGTTCCTTGATAGTGTTGGCTTAAAGGGTGTTCTTTAAAATAGATGTTTGTAAGCTTATAATCAGTTATTAAATCCTTAAATTCTCCAACATAAATTTGAATTCCATTAATGTTTTCTTTGGAAATATTTAGGATGAAATCAATTGTTTTTTGTGAAACCGGATAGGACTCAAAATGAGACGGTTCTAATAATAATATTCTATTGACGGAATCCTCTTTTTTCCAAAGAGGATCGAGGTTGTAAAAATTATAGATACAAGTTGGAAGTGTTGTATCCACAACTAAATCTGTATGTTTTGGCAGAGGTGTTTTCAACTCAATTGGAGGGGTTTCTTCTAAAACCTCAGGAATTTGCATCGAAGTAAATGCCTCATAAGGCACATCTAAAAAGGTGTTTTTTTGATTCGTGAAACAGTATTTATTAATATTATCTTGATTGGCAACATATTTTTTATTGGCGTTAGACCCAGCAACCCACTGCCAGCTTAGAGCATTACTTGCCCAATCGGCATCTAATAAATGATAATACATCCACTGTGCAGGAACGTTCCATTGACTTTGAGCCATATTACACGCCACTGCAGCAGTGTACATTCGCAAGTGATTGTGCATATAGCCTGTTTCATAAAGTCCTTCAATCCCCTTGTCTAGCGCTTCAACTCCTGTAGTGGCATCTACAATAGATTTTGATATAGAGTGGTTAGAAACGGGTGTTTGAGGGTGCTTCAAATCTTTATCTATAGCAGTTCCTTTTGCAATCCAAACCTGTTGCCAATAATCCCTCCATGCCAATTCTTGAATAAATTTTTCAATTTGTGCTGGTTTATAGCCCTTTTTTAAAACTTCAGAAAGTATGAGACTTGTAGAAATCACACCTCTTGATATGTAGGGTGATAAGTAAGTAACTGATCCATTGATATAATTACGTGTCGACCCGTATTTAACGGGGTCTATACCACGAATACGCTGAAGGATTTCGGCATAAGATAAAGGAAACATCGCAGCATCTTGGTTGAATAATACCATAAATTATGTGCTTAATTCGTTATTGTATACAGATTATAAAGATATAATATGTTTAATTAATATTAGGTATTGTTAATCGGTAATAATTTATCTAAGTTGTTTTCTATACAAATTCAATAAATCTCACTTAAGATGTTCATATAAAAATCATAAAAATTGAAATTTAACTTTTCTATTTATTAAGTTTACAGAACGTATATTTGTCCCAACTTATACTACATGACATTAACCAGTGATCACTTAAATTTCTATGCCTTTTAAAAAATTACATTCTGATATTCAAGAGAAACTAGAGTCTCTAGACATACGAACACCCACGCCGTTTCAAAGCAGTTGTATCCCAGTCATAAAAAGTGGTGTGAATACTTATTGTACTGCTCCAAAAGGAAATGGAAAAACATCTGCACTTGTATGGACCACCCTACAAAAGTTGAAATGTGAAGCCATTGGAAATGCCCCTAGAGCAGTTGTTCTAGTTGAAAATAAAGAACGAGCATTGGAGATATACGATACGTTTTTAGCCTACACAAAGTATAATTCTTTAAGAGTATATGTTGGACATGAACAGCTACATATTGACATTCAAAAATCAGAAATATTTATGGGTGTTGATATTCTAATCTCAACCCCAAAAACTATGAATAAGTTATTTTTATTGAATGGCGTCAGCACGGCTCAATTAAAAATTATCAGTATTGATGATGCAGAATTTTTAACACAACATTCCTCTTACACAGCACTCATGTCAATAGCTCAAAGTATTCAAAAATGCCAATATGTCATCTACTCAGAAAAAATGCATCCCGTTTTAAAACGTTTTGAATCTTATTTTATGGAACGCTCTAAAGTCGTTTCTATTTAAAAAGTGATAACTCGCAATACAATCTTTCAGAATGATACCGAAACTACATTATATCTCACAAGGAAATTCACCCAAAATGCATCTTGAAAATATTCAAAATGCTTGTGCAGCTGGAGCAGAATTGGTAGTACTAGATATTCAAAGTAGTTTTGAAAAAAAGTTTTTAAAATTAGCCACAAAAGCTAGAGAGATTACAGCTCATTATCAAACAAGACTCATAATTAATTCACATATAAAACTTGCTAAAATTCTCAAGGTTGATGGAATACTTATTGACCAAATAGTTCCCTGCCCTACCACTCTTAGAAAGCAATTACATCCTTGGCAGATGATCGGAGCCACCGCAAATACACTTCAAGACTGCGAAAACTATATCAATAAAGATGTTGATTATTTATACCTATCACCATTTAAAGCTGACAAACATAGTAAAGTAGCAGAACTAGGCTTAAACGGTTTTACTGCGATTATGGATATCTTAAAGACCGAAACTCCTATTCTTGGCATAGGAAAAATCGCTACCTCCGACATTAAAGCAATTCTTGAAACAGGTATTTCTGGTGTTGGTGTTTCTGATCAGATTTCTGATGACTTTAATAGTATAAAAGTATTTCACCTATTACTGACCGCTTCTTCCACTGAAGAACAACGGCATTCGTTCCAATAAAAAACATTCGTAATATTAATATAAAGATACTACGAGTTAGGACTGAAATCATCTACCTTTGCCGTTATGCATGCCAAAAACCCTTACAGCGAACGTTACAATCTGAAACGATTGGCAATACACCACCCTCAATTACAAGATTATATAGTTTTAAATCCCTCTGATGAAGAGACCATTGATTTTAGTAATTCAGCTGCAGTTTATGAACTGAATAAAGCCATGTTATTGGCCGACTTTAAAGTTGAAAACTATGAGTTGCCAATGGGCTATCTCATACCTCCTGTTCCTGGTCGTTTAGAGTATCTGTTGCAAATACAGGAATTTTTATCTGAAAAATTTAATATCGATAAAAACACAAAACTTCGAGGATTAGATATAGGATCTGGTGCAAATGGGATCTATTGTATCTTGGGATTACAACATTTTAATTGGACAATGGTGGGTGCTGAATGTGATGCCAGTTCTGTTAAAATTGCAAAGGCGAATATACAACGTACAAAATCCTTGAAAAATAATATTGAAATTCGACACCAAGAAAACAAGAGTTTCCTATTTAAAAACATCATTAAAAAGGATGAGCAATTTGATTTCACCATCTGTACCCCCCCCCATTTCATTCCTCTAAAGAAGAAGCTTTAAGAGGATCTCAAAGAAAAATTAATAATTTAGGACGCAAATTTGACAAAAAAGAAATCGTTCTTAATTTTGAAGGACAAGCCAACGAACTTTGGTGTAATGGTGGTGAAGCTCTTTTTATCAAACGATTGATAAAAGAAAGCACCGCATTTATAAACCACGTGAAAGTATTTTCCACACTGGTTTCAAAAAGAGACAGTTTAGCTAGCATCAATAAACAACTTATTAAAGTAAAAGCGAATTCTTATGTGGTGCCAATGGATTTGGGCAATAAGAAAAGTCGTATTGTATTATAGTGGTTTGATTCGGCATTATAAGACCATTACCCGTACTTTTTTCTTTTTGAGTCTTGTATTGTTTAATTTCTCAACCAATTCGGCTGCGATAACTTTGGGTACTGCTACAAACGCACAATCTTGTTTTAACTCGATGTTTCCGAGCTGATCCTTTGTGATGTTCCCTTGTTTAAAAAAGAGTCCTGCTATATCTCCTTTTGAGATTTTGTCTTTCCTTCCGCCTGAGATAAACAAGGTTTCCCAAAATTGAGGTTTACGAACCGATTTATTAGAAATAGTTACGATTTTAGAATTTTGAATGTAGACTGGTAAATCCTCTACCTCTCCCTTCATTATGTAAGCCGTTCCTTTTGAATCCACTCTAGCAACGCGCCCATTTCTGTGGATAAATTCTTCTTTAGCGCGAGGCACTTCGTAATGAATAATAAATTTTAACTCGGGAATATCAATACCACGAGAGGCTAAATCTGTTGCTATGAGAATCTGATTGGTGCCATTTCTAAATTTTATCAACGACCGCTCCCTTTCTTTTTGTTCCATCCCCCCAACAAAACAACTGTGGTTGATCTTATTTTTATCTAAAAACCGACTTGCAGAATCTACACTGTCTCTTAAGTTACAGAATATGATTCCTGTTTGATTGCCAAGATGTCCAATTAAATCTAAAAGTATCTGCGGTTTGTTTTTTGACGGATAAACCACTGTTTTAATTTCGAGTTTAGAAACCACTTTTTCTTTCAAATAGTTGACCGTATTGGGCTGATCCAATCTTACAAAACCTGGAATGTTGATACTTTGAGTGGCAGAGGTTAAAATCCGTTTGTTGATATGTGGTAACTGACGAATAATTTCTTTCATTTCAGCTTCAAAACCATCCTCAAGCGACTTGTCAAACTCATCTAAAATAAGCGTTTTAATACTTGTTTTAGAGAACCGATCGTTGCTAAAGTGATCTGCAATTCTTCCAGGAGTTCCAATTAAAATAGCGGGGACGTGTTTGATTTCAATTTTATCTTTAGACATCGGACGTCCACCATAGATCGCGTTAACTTTAAATCCAGAGCCCATACTCCGTACCACTTGCTCAATTTGGATGGCCAATTCACGCGAGGGTACAATAATCAAAGCTTGAACCTCTTTATTTTCGGGATCCAAAAGTTTGATAAGCGGCAACAAAAATGCCAAGGTTTTTCCTGTACCAGTTGGAGATAACAAGACAGTGTTGGTTGTTTGTTCAATTACAGAAATTGCCTCCTCTTGCATTGGATTCAATACATGAATATTTAATTTCATTAAAATATCCTGTTGTTCTTTAATTGTATTTGCCATAATAATTACTTCTTTTTGGATGCCTCAATTTTTGAATTTGCTGCCCTTGTTTGCGTAAGATAATTTGCCAATACTTTTTCGATCAATTCCTCTTTGGTCAAATGATGGAAAATTGTATTTATATTTGTTCTAAATTCATCTGAAATACTACGATTTGGTTTGGTCTTAAATATTTTTTTAGCCCACAACAAACCATTATTCTCTTCAATACTTTGGGCATCTACTTTTTTGAATTTTTTAAATTCAATTCCTAATTCTTGTTCAAATTCAGGAATGTCTTTAACTTCTTCTGTTTGTAATACAGTTAAGGATAAACCCTTAGCGCCTGCTCTTGCCGTACGGCCACTCCGATGCACATAGGCTTCAAAAGTGTCTGGCAAATGATAATTAACAACAAAGGCAATTTCTTTCACATCAATACCTCGGGCTGCCAAATCGGTAGCCACCAAAACATCGATAAATCCTTCTCTGAATTGTCCCATAATTCGATCGCGAATGCCCTGAGACAAACTCCCATGAAGCGCACCCGATGAGAATTTATTAATGGCTAGATTTTTCGCTAATTTATTAACCGCTGCTTTTGTTTTACAAAATATAATTCCACGTTGTCCCTCTTTAGTACTTAAAAAATGCATCAAAACATTTAGTTTTTCAATAGGTTCTACCACAACATATTGATGATCGATTCCTTGGTGTCCAACCGTTGTCATATCGGCCTCTATGTGGATCACATGTTTAGACATGTAATTCTGAACCAATTGTTTGATGGCTCCAGAAAGGGTGGCGGTAAACAACAATGTTCTACGTGTTTTTGGAACCTCTTTAATAATTAGATCTAAATCTTGTTTTAAAGCACTCACCATTTCATCGGCTTCGTCCAATACTAAGAAAGACAACTGCTTAAGGTTGATGGCGCCACGCTTGACCAAATCCACTAAACGACCTGGAGTAGCAATTACTATATGAGTTGTCGTTTTTAAGCGTTCTATTTGAGGTTTTATTGGGATCCCTCCACAAACGGATGCAATAGATATTTCAGGACATTGCGCAGCATAGGCCGTTAAGTTCGCATGAATTTGTTGTCCCAACTCTCGAGTAGGTACTAATACGACACACTGTACATTCGTTTTTTTAATATCTACGAGCTGTAACAAAGGAATTCCAAAAGCCGCAGTTTTTCCAGTTCCTGTTTTAGCGATGGCTACAAGGTCCTCCGTTTGATTTAGGACTACTGGAACGGTTTTTTTCTGAATGTCTGTAGGAACAGAAATTTGTAAATCGGCTAAGCCTTGTTGCAAGAGGATATTAATTCCTAAATCGGAAAACGGTTTTGACATAACATTATTTTGGACAAAGATAACTATACATAATCCGAGAATCGTGTAAAATGGAACGTGAATTCAATTTTTGAACAAGATAAATAATCAAAATATCTATATTGTCCTAAGCCTCTTGAACGGTGCGTTTAGATTTTCTGTAGATGTAATTCGGGTAAATACTTCGTTTTGCAAAACGGTTCAATTTGTTAGAATTGATCATTTTTATGTAAATTGGTTTGGTGACTCCAAAGTATTCATAAGTAGAACCATCTAAAAAGGTGATTTCTAAGAGCATTCCTTTGTGAGTGTAATCAGCTATTCCAGAATTTGTTATTGTATCTGTATATTCTTCTAAATTTGCTGCAATTGTTTCAGGAGCGATACTAACCAAGAAATGATAACCATCAATAATTTCACGACTTTTTAATTCCGCTTCTTCTGCCTTAGCATCATTTTCTTGAAACTTATCTGGGTGCCATTCTTTCACCAAGTTACGGTAACTCTTTTTGAGTGTTTTAAGGTCAATTTCCTTTTCAACATTAAATAGTTTTTTATATTGACTGATACGCTTCATATACTGATTTTTAGCAGCTGCGAAACTACATCTTTATTATCAACTGAAACTGTAATTAGGTTTATTTATTTTTATCATATTTACAATACTTCATTTCAAATATTAATAATAATTGGGTACAAAAAAAGCCCAACATAAAATGTTGAGCTTTTTATTAAACTTGAAGTATATGTATTAGATAACTTTTACGTTTACTGCATTTAATCCTTTGTTTCCTTCTTGAAGATCAAATTCAACGATATCGCCTTCACGAATCTCGTCTACTAATCCAGAAATGTGTACAAAATGGTCTTTCTCAACTCCTTCTTCTGTGATAAATCCAAATCCTTTAGTTTCATTGAAAAACTTTACTGTTCCTTTACTCATAATAGTGTAATTAAATTTATAATTTTTGCAAACATACAACAATTTAAATAGAAACCTATTATAATTAAATTACTTAATTTAAGGAAGGTAGATGAGAAAATGAAAGATGTACCTTGTCTCAACTCCACCCTTCAAATGATTTTGTGAATTTACACTCATCATTGAATTTATAATTCACTACTACAGAAACTCTAATTATTTTATTTTCTGATATACGTAACGAAGTTATGATTCAAGGTAACCAGAAGAAGTGTTGTTAATTTAGTTTTCATTGTAATTAATTTTAATAAACCTAAACAAAGTAAAATAAATTCTATCTAAGAGGTTGATAACAAATAAACACAGTAAAAATGTTACTTAAGAGAAATACTTTTAATTTTTAAACTAAAAAGCTCTTTAGTTTTATTTCCAATTAAAAAAGCAATTTGCTCAATTTGATCTGCATCAAAATTAGGCATTTCAAAAACTCTGCCTCTAAAACTTGGATAAAAATCTTTTAATGGAATGACAATTTCTTGTTCCAATCCAGTCGTTTTAAATGAATAAATATAAGAATGACGTTGATAATTTGAAGCTTTTAACCTAAACTGGTAGGATTTACCATCTCCAATTAATTTTAAAACAATAAAATCAAAATTTTTTGTTTTAATCCCGTCAAAATTATATCGAAGTGAAGAAAAACCACCGTTGTTTTCTGTAGTAACTAAGCCTTGAAAAACCCCAAAACCTTCTGAGTTAATTGTGAAATCTCCTTGCGACCTCCCTCCCATTACACGGTCATCAACAATTTGCCATCCATCAGTAGAACTACCAGGTTCAAATTTAAAAATCAAGTTAGGGGATTGAAACATATTCATAAAAACAACTAAAATCAGTGTATAGTAACTCATAAAAACTTATACTTTGAGAAGCCCTTCAAAAATTTCGTCAAAATTTTCTCTAATGTAAGCTCTTAATTTCTTTTTGTAATCCTCTTTAAGCCAAGTCAAAAAGTTGTGCGTACTTTTACTTATGCATTTAGAATAACGGTGAATTCTAAAATCTATATCATCTGATAAAAGCTTTATGAGAGCCAAGGCATCATACACATCTTCACTGTTTTCTATGCATATAAGAGCATGTTGTTCGATGGAGCGTCTTAAGACAACTTTTGAGGACTCCCCCCTACGAATGGACTGAATATAAGTTTTGTTGACATCAAAATATACTTCTTTAGAGTTAGAGAACGAAACTCTAATGTCTTCAGGCATTTCATAAATAAAATTACTTTCAAGTTCTTCGTCACTTAAAACACCATCTAAATAATAATTAGGATATTTAAAAATACGCTGCCAATCCAAGTTTGTACTTCCCCAAGGACCAAAACGATGAAAATTGTTACCCAAATCTATTACATCAAAGGAATTTTTGTTCTTTAAAATACGAGACCCCCTACCAATCATTTGGTAATAAAGAGTTAAAGACTTTGTAGCACGATTTAAAATGATAGATTCAACAGTTGGTTCATCAAATCCCGTTGTTAATATACTTACCGAGGTTAGGATCGCATTTGGAGTTTCCTTGAACCATTTAAGTATTTGAGTTCGTTCTTTTTTAGAAGCCGTATTATCTAAATGTGCAATAGGATATCCAGAAGTTCTAAATAAATCATACACAAACAAAGACGTATTTATTCCGTTGTTGAATATCAATGTTTTCTTTCCTTCGCAACGTTCGGTATATGCTTCCATTAATTTAGAAAGCATCTCATTATTAGTGTATAAATCTTCTGAGGATTTAACTGTATAATCTCCGTTTGCCCCTACAACTAATGAAGTCAATCCGACATTATAGGAATACATATTGGCTTGGGCTAAAAATTCATTTTCAATAAGAGATTCAATACTCTCACCGACTATTAATTCATTGTAATTATCAGCCATTGGAAGTTCAATATTTGAACTTAAAGGAGTAGCAGTAACTCCTAGTATGAAGGACTTTTCAAAAAACTTAAAAAGTTTGGTAAATGAATTATAATGAGCTTCATCAATAATAATTAACCCAATATCGGAAATGTCTAATTTATCATCTTTTAATCTGTTGTTGAGAGTTTCAACCATAGCAACAAAACAATCGAATTGCGCTTGATTCTCTAAATTGGCTTTGCTATCAATCACTTTGTTTTGAACCCCAAATTCTGTCAAAACAGAAGAAGTTTGTTTACAGAGTTCTATTCTGTGAGTCATAACCAACACTTTTTTCTTGTGGGTCTTAAGATACTGACTCACAATTTCAGAAAAAATGAC
This sequence comes from Formosa sp., assembly GCA_018673215.1. Lineage (GTDB taxonomy): Bacteria > Bacteroidota > Bacteroidia > Flavobacteriales > Flavobacteriaceae > Hel1-33-131. The sequence continues at coordinate 42,389 of JABHDE010000031.1, forward strand.
TGTTTTACCCCCACCAGTTGGCAACTGATATAAAAGATGGTAATCATCCGCAGCAGTTTCAAAACATTGAAAGATTTTTTGAATAGCTCCCTTCTGGTAGTTATAAAGTTCTTTGCCAGTTTTACGTTCTTCTTGTTCTGAAATGGAAAGCATAGTTGGTTTTGGTTGATTTTTGCAAAAATACATTCTTTATTAGGTTTATAAAGAATTATTATGAAATATTTTTTGTGATTTTTCGAATTATACAGTCATTTTAAGTGTTTTAATAAAATTTAAACATTGTGAAAATTTTTGATTTGATTTAATTTTTGTTATTTTCATAAATCTTAACCTAAAAAAATTATGAATAAAACTTCAAACAGTCCTTCAATTAACTTTTGGATCATCAGCAGTATTGCCCTTGTTTGGAACATCATGGGAGTTTTTGCTTATTTAGGCCAAACTTTTATGAGTACAGAAGTTCTATCATCCCTGCCTAAGGCTGAACAATATTATTTCTCAAACATGCCTGCTTGGGTAACTGCTGCATTTGCATCAGCAGTTTTTTCAGGTGTATTTGGATCAGTTGGATTGTTATTCAGAAAAAAGATTGCATATATCCTTTTCTCAATATCAATCATAACCCTTCTAGTACACCAGGCATACAACTTTTTTATTCAAGATTACTTAGAAATTATTGGCATCAAATTAATACTGCCAATATCCACAACTATCATTGGACTATATTTGTATAGGTACTCAGCTAAAATGAGTAAGCAAGGAGTATTGAACTAGTCTTTTTTTGCTTGTAGTTTGTGTGTTTTCTTGGAACCAGCATACATTTCGTATTTAGAAAAACGCGCTTCTAACTTGGCATTGAATAACTTTATTTTTCTTGAAGGTCGCAAACCAATAAACTTAAGGGCTTCTAAATTAGAAGATATCATCCAAGCATGAGTCCCTGGATATTTATGTTTAAGAGTTGATCCTATTGCACTGTAAAAAGTTTCCATTTCAATATCCAAACGTTCACCATAAGGCGGGTTAAATACCATGTGCAAATGCTCCTCACCTCCTTTTTGAGTTTTAAAAAAATCTTCGTGTTTTATATAAATAAAATCTTCCAGCTTTGCATTTTCTACATTTTGAGTGGCTTTCTCTACCCCACTAGGCGATTTGTCAAATCCCATAATTTTATAATGAAAATCACGAGTTTTAGACAATAAAGATTCTTCTATTTTTTCAAATAAATCAACATCCCAATCTTCCCAACGTTCGAAGCCGAATTCGTTACGCATTAAATTTGGAGGAATATTACAAGCAATCATGGCGGCTTCTATCAAAACCGTTCCAGAGCCACACATTGGATCCATAAAATCACTCTGTCCATCCCAACCAGATAGGAGAATCAAACCAGCAGCTAAAACTTCATTTATGGGGGCGATATTTGTTGCTATTTTATATCCGCGCTTGTGTAAAGACTCTCCAGAACTATCCAAAGAAACTGTACAAAAATGACGGTCAATATGAATATCAATTTTTAAATCTGGAAACCTTAAGTCTACATTTGGACGTTCTCCAGACTTGTCTCTAAAACGATCCACAATTGCATCTTTTGTTTTGAGTGATACATATTGAGAATGCGTAAAAGTATCACCATTTAGGGTTGCTCCCACAGCCAAACTACCATTGGATTTTAAATAATTCTCCCATGGGATGGCTTTTATTTTATTATATAAATCATTTTCGTTTATAACCTTAAATTTTGCAATAGGTTTAAGTATTTTAATCGCTGTCCGTAATCCAATATTTGCTTTATACATAAAACCCTTATCCCCTACAAAACTCACGTGGCGTACGCCTGTAGTGACGGCCTGTGCTCCTAATTGTTTCAGTTCTTTAGCTAAAAGTTCCTCAAAACCAAACAAGGTTTTCGCAACCATCTTAAAATTATTATCCATCAAAATTATTTAGTACATGCAAAAATACAGTATTTTTGTTTGAGTTAGAAGTAAATAAATGACAAAAGAACATCCAAAGTGGTTTCAGTCTTGGTTTGACACCTCCTATTATCACCTCCTTTATAAGCATAGAAATTTCAAGGAAGCTGAATTTTTTATTAAAAATATAGTAGCGTATTTGAATCTAGAAAAAGGAGACTCAGTACTAGATTTAGCATGTGGTAAAGGAAGGCATTCTATTTTTTTGAATTCTTTAGGCTTTCACGTTACTGGATTGGATCTATCAAAAAACAGTATTGAACACGCAAAAACTAACGAATCAAATTCCCTTCATTTTAAAGTTCATGATATGAGAGATCCTTTTAAAAGTAAATTTGAAGTGGTTTTTAATTTATTTACAAGTTTTGGGTATTTTGAAAAGGATGAAGATAATTTTAAAGTCATTCAAACGATTAAATCGAGTCTAAAACATAACGGAATTGGAGTCATCGACTTTATGAATAGTCCAGTTGTCATAGATAATTTAGTTGCTCACAATACATACGAAGCCAATGAGGTAAAATTTGAGTTAAAACGGAACTACAAAAACGGTTTTATCACGAAAGATATTCAAGTAAAAGATGCTGGGAAAACATTTCATTTTAAAGAAAAAGTAAGAGCATATACCTTTGAAGATTTTGAAATAATGCTTTCAAATGTGGGGCTTCATTTGTTAGACTGTTTTGGAAGTTATAAATTAGATCCCTTTAACATCAAAACATCCGAACGTTTAATCTTAATTTTTATGGCGAATGATTAGTTTTTTAGCACCTATAATGGCTGTAGTATTTGGGGTGGTTATCGTTTTAATATACAGTAAATCTAAACCCCTAAATCAAAAATTGTTTTTAGCCTTTAGTGGGGCATTTTTGTTATCAAGCACCATTTTTGAATTGCTTCCAGAAGTGTATTTAAATGTTGAAACCAAACAAATAGGTGTATTTATTATGGGCGGTATTTTGTTACAGATTCTTTTAGAGTTTTTCTCCAAAGGCGCTGAACATGGCCATTTACATCACCATGATACCAATGAGAGGTTTCCTTGGTTTTTGTTTGTTAGTTTAGGAATTCATGCTTTTTTTGAAGGCTTTCCACTCAAAGATCACCAAAATATTATTATTGGAGTAGTTATTCATAAAATACCCATAGCGATTCTTATCACTACCTACCTCCTAAAATCTAAACTTCCAAAGTTTCAAGTCGTTTTATTTTTGATTGTTTTTACAATAATGACCCCTTTAGGATCTGTTGTATCAGAAGTATTAAGTATTTCAACGAGCTTAATA
>JABHDE010000020.1 GCA_018673215.1 Formosa sp.
TACTGTAAATATAATTATAATAACGACACACTATACTGCTTATTTAAGTAGAAAAAAGATTCCTGCTTCATAACTAGGAGCGGCATAAATCACTTTTCCAATTTTGGAAAAGAAGTAAGGAGTTAAGCTATGAGCTTTACAATATCTTTGGCAAAATAACTTGCAATAATATCTGCACCCGCACGCTTAAAAGCCATCGTCGTTTCTAAAACTGCTGCATCGTGATTGAGCCATCCTTTTTCGCTAGCTGCTTTGATCATGGCATATTCACCACTGACTTGATAAGCCGCCACAGGCACATCAAATTCATTTTTAATTTCTCGAAGAATATCTAAGTAAGCCAAGCCAGGTTTGACCATCACAATATCGGCGCCTTCGTCTATGTCCATTTCGGTTTCTCTCATCGCTTCAAAACGATTGGCATAGTCCATTTGATAGGTCTTTTTGTCTTTAGGAATATTCTTAGAATCAACAGGAGCAGAGTCCAAAGCATCTCTAAAAGGCCCATAAAAAGAAGAGGCATATTTGGCACTGTAACTCATAATGCCTGCATCTACATAGCCATCATCTTCAAAGGCTTCTCTGATGCTTGAAATGCGTCCATCCATCATATCACTTGGAGCCACAAAATCAGCCCCCGCTTCAATATGAGACAAACTCATCCCTGTTAAAATTTCAACCGTATCATCATTTTGAATAATGCCATCAGAAACAATTCCATCATGTCCATAGATGGAATATGGGTCAAGCGCGACATCTGTCATGACTAACATTTCTGGACATACATTTTTGATGGTTTTTACAGCGCGTTGCATCAATCCATTCAAATTTAAGGCTTCCGTTCCTTTGTTGTCTTTAAGCGCGTCCGCCACTTTTACAAATACCAATACAGACTTTAATCCTAAACTCCAAAGCAGTTTTACTTCGGCTTCTAGGGTATCCAAACTAAATCTAAAATAGTTAGGCATAGAAGGAATTTCAGACTTGATGTCTTTGCCTTCAACAACAAATAATGGTACTAAAAAATCATTTGGTGTAAGGATGGTTTCTCTTACCAAGCTACGGATGGATTCATTGGTCCGTAAGCGTCTGTTTCTTTTAATTGGATACATAATTTTAGTTTTAAGCTTTAAACCTAAGAAACCCATTCAACAGGGTTTTTTAACACCCGCACTAATTTTTCTTCTCTACTGTTTGGTTCTGGATGATGATCGTACACCCACTGTACATGAGGGGGTAAACTCATCAAAATACTTTCGATTCTTCCATTTGTTTTGAGTCCAAAAAGAGTGCCTTTGTCGTGTACTAAATTAAACTCAACATAACGCCCTCTCCGAATTTCTTGCCAGTTGCGTTCTTCAGGTGTATAGGGCAAATGGATTCTTCTTTCTAAAATAGGCACATAGGCTTCCAAAAAGCTGTCGCCTACTTCACTCACAAATGCAAACCACTGTTCCATACTCATGTTTTCTGTTGCCTTGCAATAATCAAAAAACAGACCGCCAATACCTCTAGCTTCGTTTCTATGACTGTTGTGAAAATACGCGTCACAACGGTTTTTATAAATGGGATAAAACTCAGGGTTGTGTTTGTCACAGGCATTTTTACAGGTTTGATGAAAATGGACAGCATCGTTTTCAAATAGATAATAAGGGGTCAAGTCTTGTCCACCACCAAACCATTGATCTATAATCTCACCCTGTTCATTATACATTTCAAAATACCGCCAATTTGCATGCACTGTGGGAGCCATCGGATTTTTTGGATGTAAGACCAAACTCAGTCCACAAGCAAAAAAATCAACATCACCTACCTTAAAATAAGCTTGCATGGACGCGGGTAATTTACCATGAACTCCTGAAATATTTACACCTCCTTTTTCGAAAACAGTGCCATTTTCGATGACTCGGGTACGTCCGCCACCTCCTTCGGGGCGTTCCCAAATATCTTCTTGGAAGGTTGCGCTGCCATCAATTGCTTCAAGTTTCGAAGTAATGCTGTCTTGTAATTTTTCGATGTATTTAAAGAATTTATCTTTCATCACAATAGAATTCGGTTGTTAAGAACGGTATTCTTTTACAGCGTCAACAAACGCTTTTGCATGATCTGTAGGGATATTTGGTAAAATTCCATGTCCAAGATTTACAATGTACTTGTCTTTTCCAAATTCATTAATCATCTGGTGTACCATTTTTTTAATTTCAGCAGGGGGAGATAACAATCTCGAAGGGTCAAAATTTCCTTGAAGTGTTACATTCCCACCTGTTAAATATCGAGCATTTCGCGCCGAACAGGTCCAGTCAATTCCCAAAGCTGAAGCGTTTGATTTCGCCATCTCACCCAAAGCAAACCAACATCCTTTTCCAAAAGCAATGACGGGAGCATCGTCTTTTAGAGCTTCAATAATTTGATTGATATACTGCCAAGAAAATTCTTGATAATCAGTAGGAGAAAGCATGCCACCCCACGAATCAAATATTTGAACTGCATTGACACCCGCTTTGACTTTTTCTTTAAGATATGCAATCGTTGTATCTGTAATTTTTTGTAATAATTGATGCGCAGCCATTGGGTTTGTAAAACAAAATTCTTTGGCTTTGTCAAAGTTTTTACTTCCTTGTCCTTGCACACAGTAACATAAAATAGTCCAAGGCGATCCCGCAAAACCAATTAGAGGAATGTCGTCGTTCAACAATTCTTTGGTCGCTTTAATGGCTTGATAAACATAGTCCAACTCCACGGTCACATCTGGAACGATGACATTGTCAACATCTCTTTGAGTTCGTACAGGATTTGGTAAATAGGGTCCGAAGTTAGGCTTCATCTCCACCTCAATATTCATTGCTTGTGGAATCACGAGAATATCACAAAACAAAATAGCAGCATCCATTCCATAACGTCGAATGGGTTGTACCGTGATTTCACTTGCGAGTTCAGGCGTACGACAACGAGTAAAAAAATCGTATTTTTCTCTTATAGCGATAAATTCTGGCAAATAACGTCCTGCTTGACGCATCATCCAAACTGGTGGACGTTCAACCGTTTCGCCTCTCAATGCTTTTAAAAATAAATCGTTTTTGATCATAACGTCTAAATATAATTTTGGTTCACAAGGTCGATGACACTTTCCACGGTAGGAATTTTCGCTACGCGTACATCTTTAAAATATTTTTTTGCTTCCTTGGCTGTGCTTTCGCCTATGCAATAGGCGACACAGTCCGGTGTATTTTTTTGTAAAAAACTTTGAATTGTTGAAGGGCTATAAAACATAACACCCTCTATAGATTTCTCTAGTTTCGGCGCTTCTAGCTTGGTGCTATAAGCCTCAATTTCTTTGACTTTGATGTTGCTTTCTCTTAAAATAGTAGGGAGGTCATCCATCCGAATGTCGCTACAAAAGTAAGTGACTTCTGAACCTTCAATAAAATCCACCAGATAATTTGCCAAGGCTTTGGCATTTTTCTCTGAATGTTTTACAGGACCAATTTTCTGCTCAATCAGGCGTTTGGTACGTCTGCCTACACAGTAGATGGTTTCAAAATTTAAGTCTTCAACAGGGCAGTTGTTTAAGATGGCTTCTACACCATTTTTACTCGTTATAATTACATTTTTATGTGTCGATTTTAAGTGTACCGGTTTAATTCTGTTTGCCGCTGTTTTGATAAAGTCAGAACTTTCAACTACGAGAGCATTGTTAAATAAGTCCTTTTGTCCACGACTTAATAATTTTGACGAAAAAATAGTGGTTGGTCCGTTCTCTATCGCGGTGGTACCTATCAGAGTTTTACCGCCACGACTTAAAATAAACTCCACACAATCATCCACAAGAGTGTGATGTTCTCCAAGTTTTGCGGTTCGTTTTGCTTCAATTTTTTTGGTGCCGTCGGTGCTTAAAACAATTCCATGGAAATGGACTTCTTCTTCTTTTATATATGCGAGAGCTCCAATGGGTGCGCTACATCCTCCTTCTAATTTATTTAAAAATTCGCGTTCAATTTTTGTTGAGATGTCTGTCTCTTCATGATTTAACGGGGCACATGCTTCTATCGCTTCCACATTAGATTTTAGGGATGCAATCATCACGGCGCCTTGTGCTGGTGCTGGCACCATCCATTCCAAATTCACAGAATCTTCAGGGGTCAGTTCAAGACGTCCTAGTCCTGCTGCCGCGAAGATCGCGCCATTCCAATCGCTGTTTTCTAATTTTTCGAGACGCGTGTTTACATTGCCTCTTAAGCCGACGATGCTATGAGCTGGGTAGCGGTTGAGCCATTGTGCTTTACGTCGTAAACTACCTGTAGCAATTACGGCATCTTTCTGCGCCAAAAACTCTTCATTGGTTTTAAAAACGAGTGTGTCTCGTATGTTTCCCCGTTTTAAAACGGCTGCTTGAACGATCCCTTCTGGCAAAACGGTAGGAACATCTTTTAATGAGTGCACCGCAATGTCTATCTCTTCGTTTAGCAATGCAATATCTAGAGTACGGGTAAAAACACCTGTAATTCCGAGTTCGTAAATAGGTTTATTTAAAACCAAGTCCCCTGTAGATTTTACAGGAACTAAGACGGTTTCATACCCTAAATGTTGGAGTTGTGACTGTACAGTTTTGGCTTGCCAAAGAGCAAGTGCACTATCACGTGTGCCGATTCGAATAATTTTAGACATGCGTTTTAGAATCTAATTGAAACACCTTGTTGATGAGTTCGATACTTTCATTTGTAGAGATTGTTTCGTCCTTCAGATGGTGTGCAAAGTGGTTGGTTATTTTTTGAACGAGGTTAGCACTAATTAATTCTGCTTGCGCTTCATTAAATTCATTTATTTTTTTTCGTTGGGTATCCATTTCAGCGGTAGCAAACACTTGTAATTTTTCTTTAAGAGCTTTGATGGTGGGTGCAAATTTTCGGTTGTCGACCCAAGCTTCGAACTCTGTTTGAATCTCACAAATGATATTTTCAGCAATTGGGATATACACCTTTCTTTTTTCCAAAGTTTCATCGGTCATTTGCGATAAATGATCCAAATGAACCAAGGTTACCATTGGTAAATCTCTCACATTTTCATTCACGTTTTTTGGGATGGATAAGTCGAGAATGAGTAATGGTTTTTTATTTTGAATAAGGTGTTTATCGATGGTGGGGTTTTGTGCCCCGGTCGCCACAATTAATATATCGGTATTTCCGATTTCTTCTTGCAACTGGCTGTAGTCTTTAACCAAAAGCTTAAACTTTCCAGCTACCTTATCTGCCCTGTCTCGAGTTCGATTAATCAGTGTAATGTGCTCGTTTTTTGTATGTTTTATAAGGTTCTCACAAGTGTTTCGTCCAATTTTTCCGGTCCCAAAAAGCAATATATTTTTTGATGAAATTTCTTCCACAGTTTTTTTGATGTAGTGTACAGATGCAAAAGAAACAGAGGTGGCACCTGACGATAATTCTGTTTCTGTTTTTATGCGTTTACTCGCTTGAATCACTGCATTGATTAATCGTTCAAGATAGGCGTTAAGTAATTGATGTTTTTTTGAGATTTTTGCACTTAGTTTGAGTTGGCTAATAATTTCGAAATCGCCTAATATTTGACTGTCTAAGCCTGCACCTACCTTAAACATGTGTTGAATGGCATCACTATTTTTATAAACATAAGCCACAGTTTGAAACTCTTCGATAGTGCCTTGAGTGTTGTCACAAAGTAATTTAATAAGTTCAAATGGATGTCTGGCAAAACCATATATTTCTGTACGGTTACAGGTTGAGGTTGCGACCAAACTTTCAATTCCACTCTTTTTGGCTTGAGCCAATAAATTTGTTTTCGCAGATTGATCTAAACTAAATTCTCCACGCATTTTAGCATCTGCCTTCTTATAGCTGAGGCCAATTACATAGAAATAGGTGCTTGCAGATTTGTTGAATTGCTCCATTGGTTATAGGGAAATAAATCAGCACAAAAATAATCGCTTTGATTTGTAAAAAATAACGCTAGAAGAACTTTATATGTCGTTTAGAGGTTTACATCTATTATTTAGTTTTTTTTGATAAAATTCTTATTTTTGCAGAAGAAAACAATTATAAAAATTAATTTTTATTTATAATGAATCTAAATAAAGACCCCTTAGAAAGTTCGCTTACTCCACCAAAAAATATCGCTCAAGGATCTTTTTTAGAAACTGCTGTTGAAACGGGATTTACCGTCATGACCTATCAGAACGAAACTTCTGAGATTCAACTCCTTGAAAAGGAAATAGATAGCTCGTTCATTCAGTTTCACTTTTGTTTGAAAGGACAATGTAAGTTTGTGTTTAACAATGGTAATTACAGCCTTAACATTTCTGAAGAAAATTCATTGTTACTCTACAATCCGCAAAGAGACTTACCCATTCATTTAGAAGCGGATCCGACTGCTTGGGTGGTATCGTTATTAATTTCTATCAAAAAATTCCACGGCTTATTTTCTCATGAAGCGGATTACATCACATTTTTAAGCGAGGACAATCAAGATAAAAAATATTATAAAGACGGTCATATATCACCCTCAATGGCCATTGTTTTAAACCAGCTTATTAACTACAATTTAAACTCTACAATCAAGTCTTTATACTTTAAGGGTAAAGCCTATGAGTTGTTAAGTTTATACTTTAATAGGGGTGAAGAAGCAAACATTGAGCAATGTCCTTTTTTGGTCGATGATTCTAATGTGGTTAAAATCCGGCAAGCAAAAGATATTATAATTAATCGACTGTCTGAGCCGCCAACCCTAACCGCCTTAGCGATTGAAATTGATCTAAGCCTCAAAAAACTAAAAGAAGGGTTTAAACAAATTTATGGCACTACTGTCTATGGATTCTTGTTTGATTACAAAATGGAACTTGCCAGAAAACTATTGGAATCAGGCGCTCACAACGTCAATGAAGTGGGGCTTAAAGTTGGCTATAGCACCGCCAGTCATTTTATTTCAGCATTTAAAAAACAATATGGGACTACTCCCAAAAAATACATTCAATCTCTTAATTAACCAATATGAAAGGAGTTTTATTAGTAAACCTAGGGTCTCCGGATAGTCCCACCCCAAAAGATGTAAAAACATATTTAGGCGAATTTTTGATGGACGAACGTGTTATCGATGTTCCTTTGTGGGCGCGAACACTTTTGGTAAAAGGGATCATCTTAAATACGCGCCCTAAAATATCGGCCAAAGCCTATAAAAAAATTTGGTGGGAAGAAGGATCGCCTCTCATCGTTCTATCTGAGCGTTTGGAACACAAGCTAAAACAAGAGGTCGAAATGCCCATAGCGTTGGCCATGCGTTATGGCAGTATGACGATTAAAAAGGGACTTCAAAAATTAGTAGATCAAGGAGTTGATGAGGTTTTAATAGTTCCTTTATACCCACAGTATGCGATGGCAACTACCGAAACAATTTTGGTGCTTGCAAAGGAATTAAGGGATACACATTTTCCACAATTGACACTTTCTGATTTACCTCCGTTTTATAATAATCCAGAGTATATTAAAGTTTTATCCAATACAATAAAAGAGTCTTTAAAAGGAAAAACATACGAACATTTATTGTTTTCTTATCATGGAATTCCTGAGCGGCACATCCGTAAAAGCGACATCACGAAGTCTCATTGTAAAATTGATAAGTCGTGTTGTGTTACACCATCCGAAGCACATGCCTATTGTTACAAACACCAGTGCCTCGAAGTGACCCGTTTGGTGGGTGAAGAATTAGGGCTTGAAGATGCAGTGTATTCCACCTCGTTTCAATCGCGTCTAGGATTTGATCCATGGTTACAACCCTATACCGACCGTACAATTGAGCGTTTAGGTAAAGAAGGAACTAAGTCTATGGCCATTGCAACTCCCGCTTTTGTAAGTGATTGTTTGGAAACCCTCGAAGAAATTGCGATGGAAGGGGAGGAAATTTTTCATGAAGTAGGAGGAAAAGACTTTACAACGATCCCTTGTTTGAACGATGATCCAGCTTGGGTTTCTCTTCTTGCCAAATGGGTTACAGAATGGGCTTCAAAATAATTTAGGACTGCATGCGAAAATCCAATTCACAAAACTTTGGGACTGAAACCATTGGCAAACTATTAATCAAACAGGCGGTTCCAGCCTCGATTGGAATTTTAGTCATGTCACTTAATATTTTGGTGGATACTATTTTTGTAGGGCATTGGATTGGCTCTCAAGCTATCGCTGCTATTAATGTGGTGTTACCTGTTTCGTTTTTTATTGCTGCCTTAGGGATGTCCATTGGAATCGGAGGATCTTCTATTATCTCGAGAGCCCTCGGAGCAAAAGAGGTTCCTAAAGCTCTAAAAACATTTGGAAATCAAATTACCATGACACTTGTATTGACGGTTTTACTTGTGTTTTTCGGGCTGTTTTATATTGACACTCTTATTCCAGCGTTTGGAGGCAAAGGAACTATTTTTGAACCTGCAAAAATATACTATCGAATTGTACTCTACGGCGTTCCTTTTCTTGCGCTTTCTATGATGGGAAACACGGTCATTAGAGCCGAAGGAAAACCCAAATTTGCGATGTATGCTATGATGATTCCATCGGTGTCAAACTTGCTATTGGATGTCCTTTTTATAAATGTTATGGATTTGGGGATGATGGGGGCTGCTTGGGCGACTACAGGGTCTTATATCCTTTGTTTTACGTTTATTTTTTGGTTTTTTATTTCTAAGAATTCTGAGATGAAAATCTCTTTACCGCATTTTAGGTTGCAAAAATCAATAGTGTCTGAAATCAGTAATTTAGGACTGGTAACGCTTTCTCGACAAGCCATTGTGAGTATCACATATCTGTTAATGAATAATATTTTATTTGACTTTGGGGGTGAAACTTCTGTAACCTCTTATGCGATCGTTTCCCGAATGTTAATGTTCGCATTGTTCCCAATTTTTGGAATTACTCAAGGTTTTGTCCCTATTGCGGGTTATAACTACGGCGCTCATAATTATGACCGTGTCAAACAAACCATTCGAATTGCGATCACATACTCCATTGGGATGGCGTTTATTATTTTTGTGTTATTGATTGGATTTCCAGAGCTGATCACACGGATGTTTACCACGGATCCTATGGTCATAGAAAAAACTCCTACAGCAATGCGCTGGGTCTTTGCTGCCACTCCTATCATAGCAATTCAACTGATTGGATCGGCATATTTTCAAGCTGTTGGCAAAGCAGTTCCGGCTCTGTTACTGACCCTGTCTCGACAAGGATTTTTCTTCATACCTCTTATTTTTATACTACCTTTAAGGTATGGCGAACTTGGGGTTTGGATGGCATTTCCAGTTTCAGATGTGTTGTCTACACTAGTTACTGCCTTTATTTTATATAGAGAAGTCAAGACAAAATTAATTTCAATAACATAATTATGGATTATTATAACTACATAAAGTCCCTTCACTTGATTTTTGTAATCACCTGGTTTGCAGGCTTGTTTTATATCCCACGCATTTTTATCTATCATATTGAAGCGTCTCAAAAATCATCTCCCAACAAAGAAATTTTAGGAACACAACTGAAACTCATGGCTAAACGATTGTGGTATATTATTACATGGCCCTCTGCAATTCTGGCAGTTTTTTTTGGCATCTGGCTTTTAGCCTTAGCACCTTATTGGCTCGAGCAGTCTTGGATGCATGCAAAGTTAGGGTTTGTTGCAATTCTCATTATCTATCATATAAAAACCCATCTTATTTTTAAGGAGCTTCAAAAAGATCAAATTAAATATTCCTCTAATTTTATGCGTATTTGGAACGAAGGCGCTACCATCATTCTTTTTGCCGTTGTGTTTTTAGTATTACTAAAAAATACGCTTAATATGGCTTACGGAATGTTAGCACTCGTTGGATTGGCGGTTCTTTTAATGCTAGGAATTAAATTATACAAACGGACACGTTCGGACTAATCATTAAGTGAAGTACGTTTTTTTTTCTATATTTAACAAAAGTCTATTTTTATGGCAAAACGTAAGCTGTCTTTAAGCTCTCGTATTTTTATTTATATGATCATGTTGGTTGTTGTTGCATCCATACTTATTGCGGGGGTAACAATCTATCAATATAGCGAGCAGTCTCAAGACTACCACCGTTTGCGTTTGGAACGTAAGGAAGTTCAACTTATTTCGAGTATAAATTATGTTTTAAAAGAAACGACATGGGAGGTTAAAACAGAGAATTTACCCCTAATATTTAAAGATAAAATATATGAGATTGCGAACATTCACAACGTGAATTTTAATCTCTATGATTTAAATGGGGATCTTATTAAAATGTCGAAACCTAATTTCGAATACAACAGCATAGAAACACAACTAACCCCCGAAATTTTAAATAAACTCAACCAAAGTGTGTCCAAGCGTTTTGTTGAAAAAATCAAACGTTTTGGAGAAGATTACCGATCTTCATATTTGATATTCTCAGATAATAATGCCAAACCCCTAGGCGTTCTAAATGTGCCTTATTTTGATGATGATTCTTTGAATTATGGCGAACTTAAAGCGTTTCTAATTCGTCTGAGTTACGCGTATATCATCATGATTTTAGTGGCTATTGCTTTTGCATATTTTGTTTCTAAATACATTACAAAATCACTTCAAACGATTCGGGAAAAAATGAAGGAAACTCGCTTAGAGAAACGCAACCAAAAAATTGAACTTAAAGGGGCAAGTTTAGAAGTTTCTGCTTTGGTTGAATCTTACAATAATATGATTGACGAGCTAGAAGAGAGTGTCAAAAAGCTTGCCACTAGTCAGCGCGAACAAGCATGGCGCGAAATGGCTAAACAAGTAGCTCATGAAATCAAAAACCCATTAACCCCCATGCGATTAACCGTGCAAAGTTTTCAGCACAAATTTGACCCATCAGATCCCGATGTTTTGAAGAAAGTGAATGAATATACCAAAACTTTGATTCAACAAATTGACACTATGAGCTCTATAGCTTCAGCTTTCTCGGATTTTGCTAAAATGCCCGCTCAAAAACTCGAAGTTCTAAATGTGGTTGAAGTCGTAGAGTTGGCTCTTGATATTTTTCCAGAAAGCGACATTAAATTCATTTCAAAAAAATCTGAAATCATTGCTAATTTTGACCGTTCTCAATTAATTCGAATTATTACTAATTTAGTAAAGAATGCCGTACAGTCCATTCCAGAAAATCGCCCTCCCAAAATTAGTATTTACTTATATTCTGAACAAAACGATGTTGTGATAGAGGTTCATGACAATGGTATTGGGGTTCCAAAAGAAATTGAAGATAGAATTTTTGAGCCCAAGTTCACAACCAAAACAAGTGGTATGGGATTGGGCTTACCAATGATAAAAAACATGATAGACACATATAACGGACGTATTAATTTCTCTTCTATTATAGATAAGGGAAGTCAGTTTACTGTGCGTTTTCCTAAACAAATTACAGATGGAGTATAATACGATTTTAAGTGATTTTAGTAAAGGGGTAACCACCCTCACAATCAACAGGCCCATAAAACTAAACGCTTTAAATAGCACAACTATTTTTGAATTACATACTGCTTTAAAATTAGCAGATGAAGATCCCGATACTAAGGTTATTATTATTACAGGCAGTGGCGAAAAGGCTTTTGTTGCAGGGGCTGATATCAGTGAGTTTGCAAATTATGATTCCGTAAAAGGGGCTGCATTGTCAAAAGAAGGTCAGCATTTATTGTTCGATTTTATTGAGAATTTACCAACGCCAGTGATTGCTGCGGTGAATGGATTTGCCCTTGGCGGCGGATTGGAATTGGCCATGTCTGCACATTTCCGACTCGCGAGCACCAATGCTCGTATGGGTTTGCCAGAAGTGTCTTTAGGGTTGATTCCAGGATATGGAGGAACGCAACGTTTGGCGCAACTCATAGGTAAGGGGCGTGCTATGGAGTTGACCATGACAGCGAGTATGATTGATTCCGAAACAGCACTTGCATATGGTCTTGTAAATCATGTGGTTTCTCAAGAAGAGTTGTTGCCAAAGTGTTATGCCTTAGCAGATAAAATAAAATCGAATTCTTCTTTAGCAATTGCGGCAGCCATCAAAGCCATTAATGCTAACTACAAAGATGGGGTAAACGGCTATGATATCGAAATATCTGAATTTGGAAACTGTTTTGATACAGAGGATTTTGAAGAAGGAACAACGGCGTTTTTAGAAAAACGAAAATCTAAATTTCCCGGAAAATAAAAAAAGCCCAAACACAAGTTTGGACTTTTAATTTTTTTAAATCTATCAGTAATTCTTAGTCTGCTAATATGATAATTTTATTAGCATTCATTTCAATCGCGCCAGAATCAATGGCGAACCAATACCCCTTTCCTTTTTGTTCAAAAAGTGGTTTATTGAAATCATCGAGAATAATATCCCCTGTGATTTTTACATATCCTTCTTTAAGGATGGAGACGATTGCAGCGTGATTGTTTAGCATTTCAAAATCACCATTTACACCTGGGACAGAGACACTGTCTACATCGCCTTTAAATATGGTTGCTTCTGGAGTTACTATTTCTAAATACATAGGTTGTTTTTTAGGCTTCTGCTAACATTTTGTCACCAGCTTCAATCGCTTCTTCAATAGTCCCTTTAAGGTTAAAGGCTGCTTCTGGAAGACGATCTAATTCCCCGTCCATAATCATATTAAAGCCTTTAATGGTTTCTTTAATATCAACCAACACACCTTTTAAGCCTGTAAATTGCTCTGCTACGTGGAAGGGTTGAGATAAGAAACGTTGTACACGACGTGCGCGTCCAACCGCTAATTTATCTTCTTCAGATAGTTCTTCCATTCCAAGAATGGCAATAATATCTTGTAATTCTTTGTAGCGTTGTAACAACTCTTTGACACGTTGTGCACAATCGTAATGCTCATCTCCTAAAATTTCTGCTGTCAAAATTCTTGAGGTTGAATCTAATGGATCTACCGCTGGATAAATACCAAGTTCTGCAATTTTACGAGACAATACCGTTGTAGCATCTAAGTGTGCAAAGGTTGTTGCTGGTGCAGGATCTGTTAAATCATCTGCAGGTACGTAAACCGCTTGTACAGAGGTAATAGAACCTCTTTTTGTAGAAGTAATACGTTCTTGCATAGCACCCATTTCGGTTGCTAACGTCGGTTGGTATCCAACTGCAGAAGGCATACGCCCTAGAAGTGCAGACACTTCAGAACCGGCTTGTGTGAATCGGAAAATATTATCCACAAAGAATAATACATCTTTTCCTTGGCCGTCTCCAGCGCCATCACGAAAGTATTCCGCAATTGTCAATCCAGATAAAGCTACACGTGCACGTGCTCCCGGTGGTTCGTTCATTTGTCCAAACACGAAAGTTGCTTTGGATTCTTTCATGATTGATTTATCAACCTTTTGAAGATCCCATCCGCCTTCTTCCATGGAGTGCATAAAGTCATCACCATATTTTATAATACCAGACTCCAACATTTCACGAAGTAAATCATTTCCTTCACGAGTACGTTCTCCAACGCCGGCAAATACCGAAAGACCTCCATGGCCTTTGGCAATATTATTAATTAATTCCTGTATCAAAACGGTTTTACCTACTCCAGCACCTCCAAACAGTCCAATTTTACCTCCTTTTGCATACGGCTCAATTAAATCAATCACTTTGATTCCAGTAAATAAAACTTCAGTAGAAGTCGAAAGCTCTTCAAATTTTGGTGCTTTTCTGTGAATTGGTAACCCTGCATCACCTGCTTTCGGTAAATCTCCCAAACCGTCAATAGCATCTCCAATCACATTAAATAAACGGCCATAAACTTCGTCTCCAACAGGCACCTGAATTGGTGCACCTGTGGCATTGACTTCGGTTCCACGGCTCAAGCCATCAGATGAATCCATAGCGATGGTACGCACAGAATTTTCACCAATATGAGATTGAACTTCAAGAACTAAAATAGACCCATCAGCTCTGTTGATTTCTAAGGAATCATAAATTTTTGGAAGGTCTGCTCCAGATGCGAATTCGACATCGATCACTGGACCTACAATTTGAGCAACTTTACCTGTAACTTTTGACATTACTTTATTGTTTATAATTTTTCTAAAA
>JABHDE010000019.1 GCA_018673215.1 Formosa sp.
GTTTGATGTTTGCATGGTTGAGATGCCCAATTGATATGGCAATAAAATGAATGATAAATGCTTGCTCCGGTTCAAATCCCCCTAACAACATCAGTGCAATTACTTTAAACGGTTTGTAAAGAATGTTTTCCATCCAATGATAACGCAAATGTGCCGCAAAACCCATTTCTTTGACCGAGTGGTGTACTTTATGAAATTTCCATAAAAACGAAAAACGGTGCAGTATAATATGGGTCAACCACTGTACAAAGTCCAAAACCACAAAGAAAATCAATAATTGAAGTATGGGCGAAAAGTTTGACAAATCAACGATAGCTATTGTATTTGGTGAAATCTGAAACGCTTCGACTGCAATTTTCGTGATGATTTTATACACCCCACTAATAAACATACTGAATATGAAAAAATTGAAAAACATATAAAATCCATCGAGAAAAAAATCTTTTCTAAAAACAGATTGTTGTTTGCGCCAAGGAAAAAGCAATTCAAGGGTCCATACAACCAAAGAGATCGCAATCAATCCCCAAAAGTAATTGCGTGTCCAGGGCACCTCAAAACAAATGGATTTCCAAGTCCACTGTAAAGTTCCTATAAAGGCATTATAAAACAACTCTAAATATTCCATTTAATACTCAAGTAAGGTGATTAATTCTTGCTCAAAAGTTCGCTTCGCAAGATACTGCTGTTCTAGCTGACTTGCAAATGGAATGGGAGTTTCTATACTCGCCACACGTTTGACTGGTGCGTCTAAAAATTCAAAGGCTTGTTCCATCAGATTGGACGAAAGATCAGAGGCTATACTTCCAAATAAGGAATCTTCTTGTAGAATAATGGCTCTACTGGTTTTTTTGACAGATTTTAATATGGTCTCAAAATCTAATGGCTGTAAACTTCTTAAATCAATTAAATCAGCAGAAATATGTGGATTTTTTTCTAGAGTTTCTATTGCCCAATGAACCGCTGCACCGTACGAAATAATTGTGACATCAGATCCTTCTTTAAGTAGAGATGCCACTCCAAATGGCAATGTAAAATAGTCCGTGGGCACTTCTTGTCTTATACTTCTGTACAAGGCTTTATGCTCAAAAAATAGGACTGGGTTTGGGTCGTTTATAGCGGTTGCTAACAAGCCTTTTGCATCGTAAGGAAAGGCGGGGTATATCACTTTGAGTCCGGGAGTTTTTGTAAACCAAGCTTCATTGGTTTGAGAATGAAACGGTCCTGCAGCAACGCCGGCTCCACAAGGCATACGAACAACAATATCTGCCGATTGACCCCATCGGTAATGGGATTTTGCTAAATAATTAACCACCGGATTAAACCCTGAAGTCACAAAATCTGCAAATTGCATTTCAACCACGGATTTAATACCCGCAATAGACAGTCCCATAGCGGTTTCAACAATAGCAGATTCACAAATGGGTGTATTTCGAACACGCGCTTTTCCAAACAGTTCAACAAAATTATCTGTAATTTTAAAAACCCCACCATATTCGGCTATGTCTTGACCCATAATCACCAAGTCTGGATGAACTTCCATCGATTGACGAAGTCCGTCCGAAATGGCATCAACAAGGCGTTTTGTTTCTTGGTTTGATGTGGGCTTCGTTTCTTTATAGTCAAACGGTTTATAAACATCTGCAAGTTCTGTTTCTAAATCTGGAACGATCTCCGGCTCGTCAAAAGCGAGTTGCAATCCGTCTTGAATCTCTTTTTTAAAAGCCTTTTTAAAATCATTAATTTCGACTTCTGTAATTACTTTTTCTTTAAGAAGATAAGTTTCAAAATTAGAGATCGGATCTTTTTGAGCCCATGAATCTAGGAGCTCTTGAGCCACATATTTCGTCCCACTCGCTTCTTCATGACCTCGCATTCTAAAAGTTTTAAATTCAATTAAAACTGGGCGTGGATTTTTTCGCACACTTTTGGCAATGGCATTTACTTTAGAAAATACTTCCACCACATTATTCCCTTCAATCACATGAGACTCCATTCCATAACCCACACCTCGATCGGCAATGGATTCGCAATTATACTGTTCATTTGAGGGAGTAGAAAGCCCATATCCATTATTTTCAATGCAAAATAAAACGGGTAAATTCCAAACAGAAGCGACATTCAATGCTTCGTGAAAATCGCCTTCACTTGTTCCACCGTCCCCCGAAAACACAGCGGTTAGTTTGGCTTCTTTTTTTAATATATGAGAGAGTGCTATCCCATCTGCAACCCCAAGCTGAGGGCCTAAATGAGAAATCATTCCAATAATTTTATAATCCTGAGTGCCAAAATGAAACGAACGGTCCCTTCCTTTTGTAAAGCCGTTGGCCTTGCCTTGCCATTGTGAAAACAAACGGGGTAAAGGAATTTCTCGTGTTGTAAATACCCCTAAATTACGGTGCATTGGAAGGATGTATTCGTCCTTATTTAAGGCCATTGTAACCCCTACAGATATGGCTTCCTGACCAATCCCTGAGAACCATTTAGAAATTTTCCCTTGCCTCAGTAAAATCAACATTTTATCCTCAATAAGTCTGGATTTCAACATATTAAAATACAAAGACTGTTGAGTTTTGGAGCTGATTTTTTTAAAGTTGTATTGAAATTTTGGTTTCAAATCTAGTTAATTTGTCATTCAAAAATAGGAAAATATTAATTAGAAACGTTTAACTTTAAAAATTGCTTTTGTAAAACTTATGAATTGTTATCTTTGTTACAAACATGATTAAACAAAAGCCATGAATAAAATCCCAAGTGTCAATCTTTTAGATTTTATATCCAATGACCCTAAACGCAAACAAAAATTTGTTGATCAAATTGGTGAAGCCTATGAAACAATAGGATTTGTTGCGCTTAAAGGTCATTTTTTGGATGATACTTTAGTGAACACATTATATTCTGAAATAAAGAAATTTTTTGATTTACCTACGGAAATAAAACAAAGCTATGAAGTTCCAGGCATTGGTGGTCAACGTGGATATGTGTCTTTTGGTAAAGAAAGTGCCAAAGGTAGAAAAGAAGGAGATTTGAAAGAGTTTTGGCATTTTGGACAGTACGTCCAAGACAATCCAGAACTCGAAGCTGAGTACCACCAAAATGTGGAAGTACAGGAGTTGGCTGAGTTTAATAAAGTTGGAAAAGAAACTTACAAAATGCTGGAAAAAACAGCCACCTACGTTTTGAGAGCTTTATCGCTTCATTTAGGGTTGGATGAATTTTATTTTGACAATTATGTATATAATGGAAATAGTATTTTACGACCAATTCACTACCCGCCAATCAAAGAAGAACCAAAAAATGCCGAACGTGCTGCAGCACATGGCGACATCAACTTAATTACTTTATTAATGGGAGCACAAGGAAAAGGACTACAAGTTCAAAATCTTGATGGCGAATGGATTGACGCCATAGCAAACCCAGATGAATTAATGATCAATGTGGGCGATATGTTGTCACGTCATACCAATAATAAATTAAAATCAACCATCCACCGCGTGGTGAATCCACCTCGTGAAATGTGGGGCACCTCTCGCTATTCTATACCTTTTTTCTTGCACCCTATTAGTGCTATGAAATTAGATGTCTTAGAAAATTGTATTGATGCCGAACACCCAAAACAATTTGAAGATATCACTGCAGGTGAATATTTGGATCAACGTATAAGAGAATTGGGACTAGCCAAAAAATAATGGATTTAAAAGACCAACTTAAAAACCTATTTCCAGAGCATACCGAAACTCCTGAGGAACTTTCCGACGTTAAAGCCTCCGATCTTTGGATGCAAGACGCCCCTATCATTTGTAAATACGAAAAAAGAAAAGGAAAACCCATCACTATTATTGAAGGTTATACTGGTGCGGATAAAGATTTTAAAATCTTAGCTAAAGACCTTAAAAAGAAATTCAGTGTGGGTGGTAGTTTTAAAAACGACAGCATCATCATTCAAGGCGATTACAGAGATAAAATTATGGAATTTTTGAAAGAATTGGGATTCCAAGTCAAACGTGTTGGAGGCTAACCCTAAAACAATCTAATGTCTATAAAAAATTCTGAACTCATACTCAATACAGATGGTAGTATTTACCATCTTCATTTAAAACCTGAAGACATTGCGGATACCCTCATTTTTGTGGGAGATCAAGAACGTGTTGGTGAGGTTACAAAGCATTTTGATTCGATTGAGTTTGAGGTTCAAAGCCGTGAATTTAAAACCCAAACAGGAACCTACAAAGGAAAACATCTCTCTGTAATTTCTACAGGAATAGGCCCAGACAATATTGATATTGTCCTAAATGAATTGGATGCCTTGGTCAATATTGACTTTGAAACCCGCAAAATCAAAACAACTAAAACAAGTTTATCTATTGTACGTATCGGAACTTCGGGCGCGTTACAGCCAGACATAGATGTTGATAGTTTTATATTGAGTAGATATGGAATGGACATTAACGGGATGTTACAATCCTATAAAATTGATGCCATCAAACATGCCGATATTGAAGCTGCTTTTGTGGAGCACACGCAGTGGAGTCCACAAAAGCCCTATCCTGTGATCATCAAAAACTCGAACCGCTTAGAAACAAAATTAAAAAGTGAGCAGACCATTTATGGGTTGACAGCGACTTGTGGCGGATTTTACGGACCGCAAGGCCGTGTATTGCGCTTAGAATTGCAGGACGATAGTTTGAATCACAAGATGGACAGTTTTGAGTATAAGGGCTTGAGAGTGACTAATTTTGAAATGGAAACTTCTGCTATTTACGGCTTGTCAAAATTATTAGGGCATGAAGCCTGCTCAATGAATGCCATTTTAGCCAACAGAGCTTTGGGAACTTTTAGCAAAAATCCGCAAGCCACTATAGAAAAATTGATCCAATATACGCTGAATAAACTTATTTCTTAGATGAAACATCCATAACGAAAAACTTGAAACCTAAGAAAAATAATCAAATGGATATATCATGTGATTATTAAAAATCAACAACAACACACACATGAAAAATGTACGCATTGGCGGAGTTCCAGAACACTTCAATTACGCTTGGTATTTAGCATTAAAGCAAGGGGATTTTAAGCCTCACAATATCAATGTTCGTTGGAACGATTTTTTTGGAGGTACGGGTCAGATGACCAAAGCATTGCGCGATAATGAGATTGATATCGCTGTCATTCTAACAGAAGGCATCATCAAAGACATCACAGAAGGGAGTCCATGTAAAATTGTGCAAGTTTTTGTGGAATCTCCTTTAATTTGGGGAATTCATGTGGCGCAAAATTCTGCTTTTAAACAACTCAGTGACCTTAAAGGTCAACGAGCTGCTATCAGTCGCTATGGGTCGGGTTCGCATCTGATGGCGTATGTCAATGCCTTAGAACTAGGATGGAATACAGCTACAGATTTAAAGTTTGAAGTTGTGAAAGATTTGGACGGTGCTGTAGAAGCACTTACAAATGAGAGCGCTGATTATTTTATGTGGGAAAAATTTACGACCAAGCCTTTAGTTGATCAACACACGTTCCGACGTTTGGACGATTGTCCAACCCCATGGCCTTGTTTTGTCATTGCTGTGCGTGATGAATTTATAAGAAATGAAAAAGAAACGCTTCAAGCCATTTTAAAAGTCATCAATTCAATTACGGCTGGTTTTAAAGAACTCCCTGAAATTGATACGGTTATTTCCGAGCGTTATGAACAAAAAATTGAAGATGTGAAAAATTGGTTAGAACTCACAGAATGGTCACAAGAAAACATTCAAGCTTCTACTATTGAAGCAGTTCAAAATCAATTGTTAAAATTAGACATCATTTCTGAAAAATTACCCTACGATCAATTGGTGGCTTCTTTGGAAGACTAACCCCACTGTATGGGTGCTTTGCCTAATGATTCGAGCACTTTATTTGTTTTGCTAAAATGCTTATTCCCGAACCAATAGCCGCGATTGGCACTCAAAGGGGATGGATGCCCAGTTTGTAAAACAGTGTGTTTTTCAGTATCTATAAATCTGATTTTATTTTTGGCATAACTTCCCCATAATAAAAACACCAAATCCGATCTTTCAGCAGAAAGTGTTTTGATCACCGCATTTGTAAATTTCTCCCAACCCTGTTTTTGATGGCTTCCTGCCTCCCTTGCACGCACACTCAAGGTCGCATTTAACAGCAATACCCCTTGGTTTACCCACGAACTTAAATCGCCGCTCGATGGATAAAGAAGATTCAAATCGGTTTCTAGTTCCTTAAAAATATTTCTTAAAGACGGTGGATGTGGGATTCCTTCGTTTACAGAAAAACACAATCCGTTGGCTTGACCGTCTCCATGGTAGGGGTCTTGACCAATAATCACAACCTTGACTGCTTCAAAAGCACAATTGTCAAAGGCCTTGAAAATTTGATGAGAGGGAGGGTAACAGGGATGTAATCCATATTCGATACGCACAAAAACATCCAATTGTTCGAAATAGGGTTTCTTAAATTCAGATTCTAAATGGGTACGCCAAGTCCCGCTGAGTTGTAACATATAAAGTCGCTTACTATTTAAGGCTTAAGGCACAAATTTAAGCTATATAAATTAAACATTAATACCTACATTTGTGAAGACTTATGCACGAACGCTATGATTAATATTTCCAAGAAAACATTGCAGGATTTAGAATTTGAATCCGTCATTCAACAAGTGGCTACTAACAATGTTACCAACTTGGGGAAAAATGAAATTCTTGCGACACTGCCGTTTTCAAAAAGAGAGGATGTCATTGAGGCGCTTCAGCTCACCAACGAATTTGTATCGTCTTTTGATAATGAAAATCGCATTCCCAATCATGGATTTGATGCGATTACTTCAGAATTAAAATTGATGCGAATTGAGAATAATTATCTAGAAATAGATGGATTTCGAAAAATAGCGAGTATTTGTGTGACCACAAATATACTATTGAAGTTCTTCAAAAAATTTCATGAATACTATCCGCTTTTGCACAAAGTTTCTTTACAACTAGACTCCAATAAAGAGATCCCCGAAGCCATTCATAGTGTGGTTGATAAATTTGGCGAAATTCGCAACGATGCCTCAGATACCTTGTATGGTTTGCGCAAATCGATTCAGGCAGTTCGCACAAAAATAAACACCAGTTTCAATTCTGCTTTAAGCATGTTCAACAGTGCCGAGTATTTAGATGATATTCGTGAAACCGTCATGGAGAACCGTCGTGTCTTGGCCGTAAAAGCGATGTACAGACGTAAGGTCAAAGGAAGCATTTTGGGCGCCAGCAAAACTGGTAGTATCGTTTATATTGAACCTGATACCACCCAACAACACCAACGCGATCTTAATAACTTAGTTTTTGAAGAAACCGAAGAAATCAAACGGATTTTACTTGAACTTACGAGTTTTATAAGTGGCTACAGTCCGCTGTTAGAATCCTATCAAAAATTTCTAACAAAAATAGATGTCATTTATGCCAAAGCAAAGTATGCTAAAGTCATTGATGCAGTCCTTCCAGAAGTCACGACACATCAAGAAATAGAGCTCGTAGATGCTTACCATCCGTTGTTGTTAGTCGCTAATAGAAGTGAAGGAAATACTACTTTTCCACAAACGATTACCATGACGACCAACAGTCGAATTATTGTAATTTCAGGACCTAATGCCGGCGGAAAAAGCATCACGCTTAAAACCGTAGGTCTGCTACAATTAATGGTGCAATCGGGAATGTTGATTCCTGTGCATGAACGCTCAAAACTCTGTTTGTTTGATTCAATTTTAAGTGACATTGGCGACAATCAATCGATTGAAAATCATCTAAGCACCTACAGTTACCGTCTCAAGCAGATGAATTATTTCTTAAAGAAGTGCAACAAACATACGCTCTTTTTAATTGATGAATTTGGAACCGGGAGTGATCCGGAATTGGGAGGTGCCCTGGCAGAGACTTTTTTGGAAGTGTTTTATGAACGAGAAGCCTTTGGGATCATTACAACGCATTATAGTAATTTAAAACTTCTGGCCAACGAATTGCCGCATATTCAAAATGCAAATATGTTGTTTGATGAGAAGACCTTGCTGCCGTTATACAAGTTGGTCATTGGACAAGCTGGAAGTTCATTCACGTTTGAAGTCGCTCAAAAAAATGGCATTCCTTTTAGTTTGATCAATCGGTCTAAAAAGAAGATAGAACGCGGCAAAATACGATTTGACAAAACCATTGCAAAACTTCAAAAAGAGCGTTCTAAACTCGAAAAAACAGAACGAGCCCTCAAACAAAATGAAATTAAAAAGAGTTTAGAAACCGACAAATTGGAATCAACCAATGCGAAGGCCAAGAAGAAACTACAAAGCTATCAAGAACTTTTTGACAGTAACCAGCGCTTGGTATATCTAGGGCAAAAAATCAGTGATTTGGGCGAACGCTATTTTGAGAACAATCGGAAACGCGAATTGATGAATGAACTTTTCAAATTAGTTCAGATCGAAAATTCCAAACGTCAAAAAATAAGCCTCAAACAGAAAAAGGCACAAAAAATTAAAGAAGCAGAACTCAAAAAAGAGGTGGACAAAAAAGTGGCAGTGATTCGGAAAGAGAAAAAGAAACAAAAAGAAAAAGCTGCCTTGATTCCCCCCAAACCAAAACGTATTCTTGTGGTGGGCGATTCGGTACGTTTGGAAGACGGCCGAGCGGTAGGAACCTTGGATAAACTCGAAAAAAACAAAGCAGTGGTTAATTATGGCTTGTTTACAACAACGGTTAACATTGACCGCTTGGAATATGTCAATTCTAAAAAATAATGCAACAAATAGTCTTTTTTGATGGCGTGTGTCAACTCTGTAATCGGAGTGTAAACTTCCTCATAAAACAAGACCAGAAAAGTGTTTTAAAATTTGCATCCTTGCAGAGTACTTATGCCCAAAAAGTGGTTCCAAAAGCGCTTCTAAATCATGAAAAATTAGACAGCATTATAGTTTATTCGGATGGTGAATTCTACGATCAAAGTACCGCCGTTCTGAAACTGTGCAAAATCTTAGGAGGGTTGTATACCGTTTTTCTAATTGGGTACCTCCTACCGCGTTTTATACGGGATGGCTTGTACTCCTTTATAGCGAACAACCGCTACCGCTGGTTTGGAAAAACAGAGCAATGTAGGGTGCCCACTGCAGAATTGAAAGAGCGGTTTTTGGATTGATGTGATGTGTTTTCAAATGTTAAAACCTTGTTATCTCTATCTACCATTTATTTATTTTTACTAAATTTAACCAAGTCTTAGACCTCAAATCTGATTCTTCATTTTAACCAATTCAATTTTTTAGTATCTATTAAGATAACTGTAGTTATACTGCCGTATGCGTGTATGCGGTGTTATTATACTAAATATATTTCCTTTGACCCAGAATATCTAGGTTCTTATTGTATTTTTTGTTTTATCGAGTAAACTCGTGAAACCTAAAATCCAGAACCTCACTGCGTTTAGCGGGACGTTACACTCACTAAAAAAACCTTAAATCACCTCCTCCAAATGGTCGTCCCATTCTTTAGATTTTGGTTTGTGAAGCTTGCCTTCAAACTTGGCAACAATCATAGACACGGTGGCATCGCCTGTGACATTTACCATGGTACGGCACATGTCTAAAGGGCGGTCCACTGCAAAAATAAGCGCCAATCCAATGGCCAACTTATCTGCTGGAAAGCCAACCGATTCTAGGACAATGACCAACATTACCATTCCCGCTCCTGGCACTGCAGCACTTCCAATGGAAGCTAAAAGCGCGGTGAGGACAATGGTCAATTGATCCGCAAAGGTCAAATCAAAATCCAAGGCTTGGGCTATAAAAACCGCTGCTACGGCTTGGTACAAACTCGTCCCATCCATATTGATAGTGGCTCCTACGGGCAATACAAAACTAGACACTTCTTTATCGACTCCTAAGTGCTCTTCCACCCGTTCCATCGTCACAGGTATGGTCGCGGCACTGCTGCTGGTTGAGAATGCTAATAACTGTGCTGGACTGATTTGTTTCAGAAACCACAATGGATTCTTTTTGGTGATTACAGAGACCAATACAAGGTAAAAACAAACCATCAATGCCAAGCCACCTACAACCACTCCCGAATAAAACAACAGGGCGTATAACAGCTCCGGATCTCCGGAAGACACCACCACATTGGCCAACAATGCAAATACGGCATAGGGTGCAGTTAACATGATTAAATCCACCATTTTAAGTACCACATCATTCAAAGAGTCAAAAAAGTCTTTGAGGGGTTTGGCACTTTTTTCACCCACTAATAAGAGAGAAATTCCTAAAAACATCGCTAGGAAAATCACTTGAAGCATGAGCTTGTTGTTGCTCAGAGCAGAAAAGGCGTTATCCGGCACCATATCCTCAAGAAAATCTAAGGGACGGCTGGCTTGTTGACGACTGGCTTCCGCTATTTTTCCTTGCACACTGCTGTTGTCCGCATAGGTTTCGGTAAGTTTTGATATGGTTTCAGTAGACACCCCGTCACCAGGATTTAAAGTATTCACCAAAATCAACCCAATACTAATTGCAATCACTGTGGTGAGTACGTAAATTATAATGGTTTTGAGACCAATAGACGCAAATTTTGAAATGTCTTTTAAATCTGAAATCCCTTTAATCAGCGAAGCTAAAATAAGTGGGACAGCAATGAGTTTTAATAATTTTACAAAAATAGTTCCAATGGGTTTGATCCAACTGGCTACAAAATCAGCTCCACCTACTTCGAGCATTATAAAACCAAAGGTCACACCAGAAAGCATGCCTATTAATATTTTCCAATGTAGTGCAAGTGATTTCATATGTTTTAGTTTTTAAATTCTAAGCTTTACTCAGCCGGTTTAACAGCATAAAGTCGGCGATGACCAAGGCTGCCATGGCTTCGACAATGGGCACTGCTCTTGGAACGACACAAGGATCGTGTCGACCTTTACCGTGCATTTCAACAACATTACCATCTTTATCAATCGTGTCTTGAGCTTGCATAATGGTGGCAACGGGCTTAAAAGCCACATCAAAATAGATGTCCATTCCGTTACTGATACCTCCTTGAATCCCACCAGATAAATTTGTTTTGGTAGTGCCATCGGCATTGAAAGCATCGTTGTGCAAACTGCCTTTGAGTTGGGTGCCTTCAAATCCGCTGCCATATTGAAATCCTTTGACGGCATTGATGGAAAGCATCGCTTTTCCTAACTGTGCATGCAAACGGTCAAAAACTGGTTCACCTAAGCCTACGGGTACATTTTTAATCACACAAGAAATCACGCCTCCAATAGTATCCCCTTCTTTACGAATGGCTTTTATTTTGGAAATCATTTGTGCAGCCACTTCTGAATCTGGACAACGAACGTCATTTGTTTCCGCATTGGCCAAATCTAAATCTTTGTATGATTTATTTAGTGCAATCTCGCCAACTGATGACGTATAAGCGTTTATGTCAATGGTTTTAAGAAATTGTTTTGCAATAGCTCCTGCCACCACACGACAAGCTGTTTCTCGTGCCGAACTGCGTCCGCCACCTCTATAATCGCGTTGACCGTATTTTTCGGTATAGGTATAATCGGCATGGCTTGGACGAAATACATCCTTTATATGGGTGTAATCTTTTGATTTTTGATTGGCATTTTCAATGACAAATCCAATAGGTGTTCCAGTGGTGAACCCTTCAAAAATTCCAGAAAGAAACTTAACCGTGTCTGGTTCTTTTCGCTGAGTTACGATATTAGATTGTCCGGGTTTACGTCGGTCCATTTCGAGCTGAATCGCTTCAAAATCAATGGCTATACCCGCCGGACATCCATCAATGACACCGCCAATAGCGGTTCCATGAGACTCTCCAAAAGTAGTCAGTTTAAAAATCGTTCCAAATGCATTCCCTGCCATATACTAGTTCTTAATTCTTTAGAATGTAAAAGTAATTGTATTATTATAAAAACAAAAATTACAAGGCTACTAAGTGTGGAATATTTTGACGAATTAAATTGAAATGCAGTTTTGAAGCGCTTCTTCATAAATAGCTTCATAAAAAGGAACAATTTTGTGAATATCAAATTTTATTGCCGTGTGTTGCGCCCCCTTTTTGAATGTTTTTAAAACTGCCTCATCTTTAAGAATTTTGAGCGCATTTTGAGCCATTTCTTCAACTGCACCTACAGGACTTAAAAAGCCCGATACTCCTTGAATATTCACTTCAGGAATCCCCCCAGAGTCACTCGAGATTACTGGAACTCCAGATGCCATAGCTTCTAAGGCTGCCAATCCAAAACTCTCTGTTTTAGAAGGCAAGAGGAATAAATCACTAAAACATAAAATTTTATTCACTTCACTACTGTTCCCTAAAAAAACTACTTTATTTTCTATATTATAAGCTTGACAAAGTTGCTCAGCTTTTTTTCGCTCCGGTCCCTCACCCACCATCATTAATTTTGCCGGTAGTTCTTTTTGAATTCTATAAAAAATTTCAATCACATCCGAAATACGTTTGACGGGTCTGAAATTACTGACATGAGTAATAATACGTTCTTTAGGTAGTGCTAAAATAGTACGATTACATTCCTTATAATTGTTCTTGTACTTATTGATATCGATAAAATTAGGGACGACTTGAATTTCTTTTTTGGTTTGAAATAAGCGTTGGGTATCTTCTTTTAAATTTTGTGAAACCGAAGTCACAGCATCTGATTTATTAATACTAAAGGTCACCGCTGTTTTGTAAAAAGGATGACTCCCAACTAAAGTGATGTCAGTTCCATGTAATGTCGTCACTATAGGCAGGTCAATCCCTTCTTCGTGAAGCATCTTTTTGGCCATATAGGCCGCATAAGCATGTGGAATGGCGTAATGCACATGCAAGACATCAATTTTATGAATCTTTACCATATCTACGAGTTTACTTGATAATGCCAACTCGTAAGGTTGGTAATGAAATAAAGGATATTCAGGTACATTGACTTCATGAAAATGAACATTTGAACTCAATAATTCCAAGCGTACAGGTTGGCTGTACGTGATGAAATGAACCTCGTGTCCTTTACGAGAGAGCTCAAGACCCAACTCGGTTGCCAAAACTCCACTCCCCCCAAATGTTGGATAACACACAATACCTATATTCATTTTATTCAATAATTGATTCGTAAATTAAACGTTGTATATCCGTTCGAATATTTTCATTTGAAAGTCGATTTGGATCGGATTTTGGAAACGTTCTATTGGCCAAAAATACATAAACTATTTCTTCTTCTGGATCGGCCCAAGCATAAGTTCCAGTAAAACCCGAATGACCAAAACTGGTCATTGATAAACAACCACAGGTTGGACCTTCCTCATCTAATTGTGGTTTGTCAAATCCAATGCCGCGACGGTTCTCTTCATCGCAATAATGACAGGTATTAAATGTATTGAAAGTTTGGGATGAAAAATAACGTTTCCCTCCATAAACTCCTTGCTGAAGATACATTTGCATCAGCTTTGCAACATCATTGGCATTGCTAAATAAGCCTGCATGTCCTCCAACTCCGTTTTGCATGGCAGCTCCCATATCATGCACAGTACCATGAACAGTATCATAACGAAAATAGTCGTCTATTTCTGTGGGAGTAATCTGAAATTTACTGAATTTTTCTAAGGGTTTATAGGTTGTGTAATTGGCTCCTAATGAATTGTAGAAATGCTGTTGCACCAACGCATCTAAGAATAGATCGTAGTGTTTTTCGATGATTTGTTTGAGTATATAATATGGCAAATCACTGTATCGGTACTCCTTTTTTTCGAGCAATTCTGAAGTAATGATTTGATTTTGAATACTGTCTCTAAAATCCTTTCGTAAGTATAAACGATCGTTCACTTTTACTGGAAATTTTTTGGAGAGTTTAGTTCTATAAAACTTTGGATTTGGCTTTTGAGTCAACGAATCTAAGGTGGATACATAAAATGGAATCCACGGTTTTAGTTGGGCAAAATGAGAAAGCATTTCTTGTATGGTAATCGCTTCTTTGTTGGTGTTATTATAAGAAGGTAGCAATTCTCCCAAAGTAGAATCGAGATCAATGACTCCTGAATCGACAAGCTCCATAAGTAAAGGCAGCGTGGCTAATATTTTGGTCAAAGATGCCATGTCATAAAGCGTCTTAAATGTAACTTCTGATGCTTTTTTATAGCTGTGATACCCAAAGTTTTTCTCGTAAATTACTTTACCCTTACGTGCTACTAATAATTGAATGCCTGGAGTCATTTGTTCCGAGATGGCATACTTGACGATAGAATCAATTTTTTTTAAACGTTTGGCATCCATTCCAACCGATTCTGGCAGTCCGTAGGTCAACCTATTTAAGGCGGTGGTTTGTAGCCCCTC
Source organism: Formosa sp. (assembly GCA_018673215.1). GTDB lineage: Bacteria > Bacteroidota > Bacteroidia > Flavobacteriales > Flavobacteriaceae > Hel1-33-131. The sequence continues at coordinate 14,361 of JABHDE010000019.1, forward strand.
TCCTGCTTGAAAATTAATCCCACAACTTACGGGAAGCGATCCTTTGGCGGGCAAGGCACCAAAAATAATTTGAGCCGCTTTTTGCTGGGCTATCGGGCTGTTTTGATACGCCACCAAAATACTTTCAAAATTCTCAAAAGTCTTAAAATCATTTAACGCATAGGGTTTTGCAAATACCGTTAAAATCACGTTGTTGGTCCGCGCTATTTCATAAAGCCATACAAGTTCCTTATCCGTAAACTGATAGGCTTTCCAAGGATTTGCATTGGATTTATGAAACCCTACAATCACGGTATTGTAGTCGCTTAAAGACGTGATCAATGCATCTAAATTTTTGGCGTTTACAACATCCACTTGGGTGTATTTATTAAGGGTGCTCACAAAAGGTGTTGCATCGGCATCGCCCATATTGACATAGGCAATTTTGTGTAATTCTAAATTTTTAAGTGGTAAATTATTATTTTTATTTTGAACCAAGGTGATAGCATTTTCCATCAATTCTCCAGACAACAGATCGTCTTTTTGGCGGTTCAATTCCGCTACTAAATTGTTGGTGTCTATAGGTTTAAATTGATGCAGACCCACTTTATATTTGGCACTTAATATTTTTTTGACAGAATGAGCTAAACGTTCTTTTGAAATAACCCCCGACTCTACAGCTTTCTGCAAAACCTCTATGCCTTGAGTGACATCGTTAGACATCAGCATCACATCATTTCCGGCTAAGAATGCTTGTAAATCTATTTCACCAGGGCTGCTAAAATTTGAGACTCCTTTCATGCTTAGAGCATCCGTGAAAATCAAACCTTTAAAACCTAATTTATCTTTTAGTAATTCGGTGACAATCGGATAGGATAAGGAGGATGGATAGTCGGACCTTGAATCAAGATTGGGCACATTTAGGTGGGCAACCATCACAGATGATAAAGCTTTTGAAATGAGCTGTTTGTAAGGATATAATTCTAGAGAATCAATACGTTTGGCTGAGAAATCAATGGTTGGAAGGGTCTTATGGGAATCGGAACTGGTATCGCCATGCCCTGGGAAATGTTTGGCATTTGCCAACACACCTACACTTTGCATGCCTTCCATAAGTGCCAAAGCACGGTTGGTAACTTCTTCTTTTTGTTCTCCAAATGAACGGTTTCCAATGATTGGGTTTTTGGGATTGGTATTGATGTCTACGACGGGCGCAAAATTAAAATGCACACCTATCCGTTTACAATGTTCGCCTATCTGGATTCCCGTTTGACGTATAAGATCTAAGTTTTTCACTGCTCCCAAAGTCATATTCCATGGAAAAGCATAGGTAGAATCCAAACGCATACTCAATCCCCACTCGGCATCCATACCAACCAACAAAGGAATTTTAGAGGCAGCTTGCAGCTCATTATTGAGTTGGGCTTGGCGTACTGGACCTCCGTTGGAATAGATCACACCTCCTATTTGATTTTCAGTAATTTGGTTTAAAATCGATTTTTTTGTGGCCGCATCTTGATTAGAAAAGACTTGCACCATGTACAGTTGTCCTATTTTTTCTTTTAGGCTGAGTATATTGTAAGTGCTATCTACCCATTTTTTTTGCAGCTCCACATCAGATGTGTCCAAAGGAGAAGCCAATTCCTGAGTGAAAAGCGAGAACGAGCAAATGAAACAAAAAAACAGAAAAAAATGGCGCATAAATAGTTTTAAAAACAATGTGGATTTAATCCAATACTAAGTTAACATTTTAAATAGAAACTCTGAATGTTTTTTAAGAGCAATTTCGAATCGTATTTAAATAAGTAATTCCAACCAAAAACAACACGCTTATAGAATCATTGACAATATCTATCAACTATGAATTTTTAATTTCGTTATTTAATACTACATTTATACTGAAATTTAATATCAAACAAATAAACTCCAAAACCATGAAATTATCAGAAGTTAAATTAGTTTTAAAAAAAATGAACACGATTGGATTTCAATTGACGAACGGAGAATTAGTCCCAAGTCACTTCCACGTCACCGAAGTGGGAAAAGTGACCAAACACTTTATCGATTGTGGTGGAGTAGTTCGAGAAGAAGAAGTCGCCAACTTTCAGCTTTGGAATGCAAACGATTATGATCACAGACTGCATCCTGAGAAACTCCTAAACATCATTGAACTTTCAGAAAAAGTTTTAAAAATTGACGATTTAGAAATTGAAGTTGAGTACCAATCAGAAATAAATGCATCAGAAACAATTGGAAAATTTGGGTTGGGTTTTAATGGTACAAACTTCTTACTAACCACTAAACAAACTAACTGTTTGGCACAAGACCAATGTGGCATTCCCCAAAGAAAACAAAAAGTAAGCTTGTCGAATTTGACTAGTGAACCTTGTTGTGCACCCAACAGTAATTGTTGCTAAATTTTAGTGAACTTACTTAAAAATAGGCTTTAAGATTATTTTAATAGATAGGAAGACGATAGCATTTAAATTCATTTGGTTAGTTCTATTTGTTTTCATAAATTTATATTTGATTTATATCCCAAATCTGATTCTTCAAACCAATAAAACCAAAAGTAGTTTGCTTTATTACTATAAACCAAGACACTCTCATTAAGAGTTGTTTAGGCATGCTAATGTAATAGCACGAGATTAAAATATAACAACTCAAAACATCTAAGAAATATAATTTTAAATTAACTTTTCTGTTCTCAAAACTAAAACTCTGATATGGATTAACTTTGGAATATTTATTGCATACTCAATTAAAAATAATAAACAAATAACCATGAAAAATTTTCTTACAGTAGCATTTCTTCTCGCGATTACTTTTATAGGATTTTCTCAAACTAAAAATTTTATCGATCAACCCTATTTAGAAACAACGGCTAAGGTTGATTCATTAGTAAAACCCGATCGTATCTATCTCTCAATTTTAATACAAGAAAAAGAAGATCGCAACAAAACATCTGTTGAATTTCAAGAACAGATCCTAGCTGAAGTTTTAGAGAACTTGAACATCGATTTGAAAAAACAGCTAAAAATTGAAGATGTCGCTAGTAACTTCAAAAAATATTTCCTAAAAAAGAAAAGTGTTCTAAAGTCCAAAGCCTATGAATTGGTTGTCTATGATGGACTCACAGCCAGTCAAGTATTGATCCGACTAGAAGCGAAAGGGATCTCTAATATCCACTTAATTAAAACTGAATTCTCAAAAATCGAAGCTTTAAAGATGACTTTACGAACAAAAGCTATCCTGAAAGCAAAAGCACAAGCCACGGCACTGGTCACCCCCTTAGAGCAGCAACTAGTAAAGGCGATTTTTATTTCAGATACAAACTTTAATAATTATTATTACCCAAGAAATAGACAAATGAGTTTAGCGTATACTGCTAATGAAAGCTTGGAAGATCCAATTGATATTGAATTTGCAGATATTAAAGTTGAAAGTGAAGTCACTGTGAAATTTTCGATTAACTAACTGAATTATGGTTGAAAAAAATATCATTTTTGTACATTACTACAAAACTACCATCGGAGAATTGATTATTGGATGTTTTGAAGATCAGATATGTATAATAGATTTCAGATACCGTAAAATGAGAACTGCTATAGACCATCGTGTTCAATCTGCTTTAAATGCGGTATTTTTTTAAAAAGAAACTCCCCTAATAAGAACTGCACATTTACAAATAAAAGATTTTTTAAATGGAAGACGATTCAAATTTAAAATACCTTTTATGATCGTAGGAACTTCGTTTCAAAAAGAAGTCTGGAAGGCTCTACTAACCATCCCCTACGGTTGCACATTATCCTATTTAGAATTAGCACAGAAAATTGAAGATGAAAAAGCAGTAAGAGCAGTGGCTACTGCCAATGGTGCCAACGCAATCGCACTTGTCATTCCTTGTCATAGAGTGATTGGGTCTGACAATAAATTAGTTGGCTATACAGGTGGTATAGCTGTTAAAAAAAGGCTCTTATCTTTGGAATCAAAGCACACTAAAAACCCTAATGAGCTCCCTTTTGATTTTAATACATAACTTGACTATTAAACAAAACGACTGTGCCAGCTTTCAGAAGCAGGAACCTCCCAAAACTCTAAATATTCTGCCTTAGAATTTACCAAATTATTAAAAACTATCGTATTCTTGGAAACCGCTTTATCTTTTGCCATTTTTTTAAAATCAGTCAAAGTTTTATATGCGACATAGTCTCCTTGTTTGTAAGAAACATTCATTTTATCCATTAAATCTACTTCATAATCCGTTTCTAGCTCCTGTATAAATTTCACAGAAGCATCGATCGAGCAGCCAGTTGCGGGGTTCATTTCTTGATCTAAAGCAATGACAATAAACCGTTTATATTTAATTTCAAATCCTGATTTAAGGTCGGCGCCATGAGCGGTCCAACCATCTAGAAAGTTGGTTAACTTTTCTGAGATTTCTTCTATTTCGGAATCAGAAAATGAGCGGTTGCATTGGTATATCCAAACACGAGCGGTTTCAGTAAGGGCTTCAAAATTAACTATCATTAGTTTATATAATATTTAATTTTATAAATCTTGAGCATTTGCTATCAATTCAGCTACATCCAGGACCTCAATTTGACCCTCTGCTTTGTTCTTGACCCCGTCTGTCATCATTGTATTACAAAATGGACAGCCAGCAGCGATGATTTGGGGTTTAACGTCCATAGCTTGCTCTGTACGTTCGATATTAACCTCTTTATTTCCTGGCTCAGCATCTTTAAACATTTGAGCACCTCCAGCCCCACAACACAGTCCTTTTTTGCGACAATTTTTCATCTCTACAAGTTCGGCGTCTAATTTTTTAATCAAATCCCGTGGCGCTTCATACACATCATTTGCACGCCCTAAATAACAGGGGTCATGAAATGTAATACGTTTGCCTTTAAATTTCCCACCTTCAACGGATAAGCGCCCTTCATCAAGAAGACTCTTCAGAAATTGTGTATGGTGCATCACTTGATAGTTACCTCCTAAAGAAGGGTATTCATTTTTTAGTGTATTAAAACAATGCGGACAAGCAGTTACAATTTTTTTAACCTCATAAGCATTCAATACTTCGATATTGGTCACGGCTTGCATTTGAAATAAAAATTCGTTTCCAGCTCTTTTAGCAGGATCACCAGTACAGCTTTCTTCAGTTCCTAGTACCGCAAATTCGACCTCTGCCTTGTGTAATAATTTTACAAAAGCTTTGGTGATTTTTTTAGCACGGTCGTCAAAACTACCCGCACAACCCACCCAAAATAAAACTTCGGGCTGCTTGCCTTGGGCCGTAAATTCGGCCATTGTAGGAACTTTTAATACATCGCTCATTGTCTAAATATTAATCGTGTTGACCGTCGTCAAAAACTTCGATCGTTACTTCTTTTTCTACTAAGTCAGTAAATTTACCGTTATAACGTGTGGCTTTTACTAAATGATTATCAATCCAATGGTAGTTTCCACCTCTAGGCTTGCCCATTAAAAGACTGTGGTAATTAAAGCCGTGTTGTTTCAACCAGTTTTGAGTTACTTCTCTGTGTGATTCTGTTCGAGAGGTGAAAAAACAAATCATATGTCCTTCTTCGTACCAACCGTTACATGTTTTTAAAGCATCTAAAAAAGGCTTGCAAGTTGCCATACGCTCTGGTTCTTCATTAGGAACATCTTCAGTAATTGTTCCATCTATGTCAATTAAATAATTTTTTACACCCCCAGGAAGTACTGGACTTATTAATTCCCCTGCTTCTACTTTTTCATGTAACATTTTATCAGCTTCTTCTCTTTTCATAATAAATTTTTAATATATAATTTTAATCGTTTTTCCAGTTTAATCGATCCATTTGATTGTAAGGCCATGGAGCTCCATTATTTTCAATATTTGACATCATGGTGTTTAACTCCATTGGAGCAGCGCTTTGTTCCATGACTAAATAGCGACGCATTTCAAGAATAATAGAAAGTGGGTCGATACTTATTGGACAGGCTTCCACACAAGCATTACAGCTGGTGCAAGCCCATAATTCTTCGTTGGTCACATAATCTCCTAGTAATTGTTTGCCATCAGGTATAAATTCTCCATTATTAGCGTCTATATTATTGCCTACTTCAACCAAGCGATCTCGTGTATCCATCATGATTTTTCGAGGAGATAATTTTTTACCTGTTTGATTGGCAGGACATTCGCTTGTGCAGCGACCACATTCTGTGCAGGAATAAGCATTTAAGAGTTGTATTTTATTGAGATCTTGAACATCACTCACCCCAAATTTATCAGGAACAGAACCCTCATCATCCGTAGCTGCAAAAGGATCGACGTTTGGGTCCATCATTAACTTGACTTCGTTTGTGACTGCTTCCAAATTATTAAATTGACCTTTGGGGTTTATATTGCCATAATAGGTGTTTGGAAAAGCTAATAATATGTGTAGATGTTTGGAATAATATAAATAGTTTAAAAATATTAGAATACCCACAATATGCATCCACCAAGCGACGCGTTCAATTAAATGAACATTGTGGCCTTCGAACATTGGAGCGAAATATTGACTGATCATATTGCCGGAATTCATTGATTGAAATTCTACATCAGTGGCATTCATTATGATAAACAAGCCCATTAACACAATTTCAAAATAGAGAATTAAATTTCCATCTAACTTGGGCCAACCTTTCATTTCGGAACTCAGAAAGCGCTTGATCTTTACCACATTTCTTCGAAACCAAAAAATGACAACGGCTATAAAAACTAAGCTTGCAAGAATTTCAAAAGTTCCAATCAATATACCATAAAGACTTCCTATTCCAGACATAATTCGATGCGTTCCAAACAACCCATCTATAATAATTTCTAAGACTTCGATATTGATAATTACAAAGCCTAAATATACTATAATATGTAAAATTCCAGAGATTGGACGACGCACCATTTTGCTTTGCCCCAAGGCAATTAGAGCCATGTTTTTCCAACGTATATTAGAATCGCCACTAATATCTACATCTTTTCCAAGATAAATATTTCGCTTTAGCTTGCGTATATTTCTAACGAAAAAACCAATTCCTAAAAATAGGATAATTGCAAAAATTACATTTGGCAAAAAATTCATTTGGTTAATCTTTGTTGTTATTTAATTTTTTAATTTGTTTCCCTCTGAGTCGTACTGTTTTGCTTTTTTTCCAAAAAGAGAGAAATGCACATAACGTTTAGGGTTTAACTTCATATCTTCTAAAAGTTGTTCCAATTGTTTTGTAGCACCTTCGAGGTTGTTATAAACTGCATCATCTTTCATGAGTTTCCCCATAGACCCTTCTCCATTTTCGATACTGCTTAATAATTTATCAAAACTAGAGATTGTAGATTTTAAATTTGCCATAATGGTATCTAAATCGGCCGCAGCCAAAGAAGAACTCAAACCTGTTAAATCTTCCGATATTTGATTGAAATTATTGATTGTTTCACTAATTGAAGATGAATTATCAACCAGTAAATCATTTAAAGATTCCGAAGTAGCTTTAAACGATGTAATTGTTGTGCTTAGATCTGCAATACTGGATTTGATATTCGTTTTAGTTTGTGCATCAAAAAGACTGTTGAGATTATTTAATAACGTATCTGCACTGACCATCATAGTCTCCATTTTTTCCTGTAGAGGGGTCAAACGTTGATTAACCAAATCCGTAAGTCCTGGCTTCACATCTGAGTTTAGTATATCTCCAGATTGGATGTTAGGAGCTCCATCAAAAGCTGGAATGATAGCGATGGCTTTACCTCCAATTAGACCTGCTTCATATAACTGAGCTGTACTGTTTTTTGAAAACTCAAAGTCACTGTTAATTAACATGTTGACATTTAATTTCCCCGAAAGATCGTTTGTAAAATCTATGGACTGAACTTTTCCTATTTTGTGACCATTAATGGTGACTGCAGCCGAGGGCGCCAGCCCTTCGACATTGTCATAAACAGCTGTGATTCTTTTAGAATTATCAAGAATGTTTTCCCCTTTTAAATAGTAAAAAATAAAAATGAATAACAATATTCCTGAGAGGACTAAAATAGCTGTTTTGATTTCCTTAGATAATTTCAATATAATTGTTTTTTCTTCTTACAAATTTAGGAATAATATTGAAATAATAGGGTCTATTATTCCGTAGATTTTAAGGCGTTTTTAATTGCTATTCTTTTACCATTTTTATAAGCCACTAAGTAAGCGGTTTTATATCCTTTGGAATGTGCTTCATTTTTCATTTGCACTATGGTGTCATAACTTGAAGAATGTCCATAAAAATAACGATAGATCCCATTTGAATTGGTTCTTGAAATAGGGTTTAATCCATTGAAATTATACGCCTTGGTCGCTAATTTTCTTGGACCCGCAGCAATTTGAACCTTAAATACTACAGAGGAGTTTTTTGGAATGATCGTTTGATCGGAAGTGCCTGAAGACGAGTTTGATTCTAAAATTTCATCTGCAGATGTTGCTGGGTTTAAATTAGATTTATAATCCAATATAGCATCCGAGATACTTTTGGAAATATTATTTTTCCCTGTTTCTGAGTTGAGGTAATCCCCTTCGCTTTTATTGGTTATAAAACCTGTCTCCACCAAAACACTAGGCATATAGGTGTTGTGTAACACCCAAAAAACAGCTTGTTTAATACCTCTGTTTTTGCGTTTAAGTCTATTGGTGAAATTATCTTGGATATTTCGTGCTAATAAAATACTTTGATCCAAATAATCTTCTTGCATAAGAGTCAAACCAATCAGGGTTTCTGGTGAATTCGGGTCAAAACCTGCATAATTGGTTTCGTAATCATCTTCCAAGAAAATAACTTCATTTTCTTCTTTTGCAACTCTAAAATTAGAATCGTTTCTCCCTAATCCTAAGACATAAGTTTCGGTTCCATAAGCCTGGGAGTTGTGGGCGTTGCAATGTACAGATACAAACAAATCAGCATCTGCTTTATTTGCAATCTTTGCGCGTTGTCTTAGTTCAATAAATACATCTGTTTTTCGAGTATAAATGACATTAATGTTTTTATGTTTTTTTAAGTTTTCACCTATTTTTAACACAATTTTTAAAGCAATATCCTTTTCTTTATATCCAAAGTTGGTAGGTCTTCCGGGATCTTTACCTCCATGGCCAGCATCTAAAACCACTGTAAAGGGTTTGTTGTTGTTTTGCGTGTATCCTTTGGAAATTCCAAAAAACAAAAGGAAGACTAAAAAGAATTTTATTTGCTTATGCATGTTGATTAATTTACCTGTGAATCGATTGATTAAAATCTGAAAATCAAAAAAAAATATCCGTAACTTTGATTTTTCAAAAATCGAGCCATTTAATACAAAAATACTCTTAAAAGCATTGAAAACAAGATTCTTTCAACTAGTTTTTTCTTTAAGTTTTACAGTGTTTACTAACACTGTGGGGATGGCTCAGGATATTCCAAAACCAAAACCTACAACTGAAATCCCTGCTTCTAAGGAGATGGAAGTTAAAAACGACTCGATTCCTTCGCAAGAAATAAAACGTGTCGAAACAGATTCTATTGTTAATGACAGCCTTAGAGAACCGAAAAAATTACTAGAATCCATTGTCACTTACAAGGCTAAAGACTATACATCTGTTAATCAAAAAACACAACAAATATATCTTTATAATGAGGCTGAAATCCAATATAAAGACATGGATATCAAAGCTGGAGTGATTGTTATTGATTATGGGAAAGATATTGTTTATGCCGGACGTTTGAAAGATTCGCTAGGCAATTACAGCCAACATCCGGTCTTCAAACAAGGGAACGATGTTGTCGAACCCGATTCAATCGCTTTTAATATAAAAACTAAAAAAGCTTTGATTTGGAATTCAAAAACAGAGCAACAAGGGGGTCGTATTATATCTGATTTGACAAAAAAAGAAAATGACTCTGTCTATTTTGTGAAGCGTGCAAAATTTACCACTTCCGAAAACATAGAAAATCCAGAGTATTATTTTTTATTACGAAAGGCAAAAATTGTACCTGGAAAAAAAGTAGTTACAGGACTTACAAATCTATTTATTGCAGACGTCCCCACTCCTATTGGACTGCCGTTTGCTTTTTTTCCACTGACTCAAACTCGAACTTCAGGGGTTCTTTTTCCTTCGTTTGGAGAGCAAAATGATCGCGGATATTTTCTTCAAAATGGAGGTTATTATTTTGCGATTAGTGATTATTTTGATTTAGCAGCACTCGGAGATTACTATACAAATGGGAGTTATGGAATTCGACTTGAAAGCAGTTATGCCGTAAGATATAAATTTAGAGGCTCCTTGAGTTTTAGATATGAAAACCTCATCAATAGCGAACGTGGATTTCCTGATTATTCAAAAAGTACGATCTATAATTTACGATGGAACCAAAGTCAAGATTCAAAGTCTAGTCCAAATTCTCGGTTTTCAGCATCTGTCAACTTAGGATCTAGTACCTACTTTCAGGAATCTGTAAATCAACTAAATTCATCAAATTTCTTAAACAATACCCTTTCTTCGTCTGTTTCGTATTCCAAAACGTTTCAGGGAGAGCCACAAGTTAATGTTAGTTTATCAGCTACCCACTCTCAAAACACAAATACAGAAATCATCAATATGACTTTGCCTACATTTCAAGGAAGTGTGGATAGAATTTTCCCCTTTGCACCCAAAACTGGAAGCAAAAAAGGAGCTATTGATAATATTAATTTTCAATACAATGTCCGAGGAGAAAACCGTATTCAAACAACAGATTCTCTATTTTTAACTGGTGCCATGTTTGACGAAGCAAAAGCAGGGTTTCAACATACGATTCCTTTAAGCACTAACTTCAAAATTTTCAAACATTTTAGCATGAGTACGAGTGCAAATTATAAAGAAAACTGGACTTTTAATACAATTCGTAAATCGTATGACACAGAATCTCAATCGGTAGTCACTACCCCTTTAAAAGGATTTGATTCTTTCCGAACTTATAATTTTAGCACCAGCATTGGAACCACCGTTTATGGGATGTTTGATTTTGGAGAAGACAAAAAAATACAAGCCATTCGTCATGTCATGCGGCCATCGGTGAGTTATAACATCAATCCCTCATTTGAAAAATATTATGAAACCTATGAAGTGATCAGTGCCGATGGAGTCACAACCGATGAAGTTGATTATACCCGTTTTGAAGGGTCTTTATTTGGATCTCCTGGAAAAGTCTTCTCAAGCTCGGTTGGACTCTCACTTAATAATAATTTGGAAGCCAAAATTCGTGACAAGGACAGTACTGCTACAGAAGCTAAAAAAGTGTTTTTATTGAACTCATTAAATTTCTCAACAAATTATAATGTAGCTGGAGACTCGTTAAACTGGAGTCCTGTAAGAGTTTCTGGTGGAACACAATTATTCGATAATAAATTGAGTGTGAATTTTGGAGCGACTTTAGATCCTTATGCTTTAGACAATAACAATACTAAAATTAATACTTTCAACATCAATAATGGCGGCAGTTTATTTAGGTTGTCCAGTGCAAATATGACCATGAGTTATAATTTGTCTAGTGATACTTTTGAAGATAACGATCAAAACGATGCTGCTGAAAGGGATCAATCTATCAAAAGTGGGGGACGTGCCGATGATTTATTTGGGAAATCTCAAGATTTTGCAGACCAACAGATTAATAACAGAGATCAGTCTGAGGAGGTCGGCCCAACAGATCTTTATAACTACAAGCTCCCATGGAGTTTGCGACTCGCTTATGCTGTAAATTATAGCAACTCAAGACGACAGAACGAGATTTCATCGCATTCATTGATGTTTTCTGGAGACATAGAACTATCGCCCCGGTGGAGTGTTGGAGCTTCTTCTGGATACGATCTAAAAAACAATGGTTTTACGTATACTCAATTACGTTTTGAGCGTGATTTAGAAAGCTGGAGGATGAACTTTTCTTGGATTCCATTTAGCAACAGAAGTTCGTGGAATTTCTTTATCGGAATTCGATCCAGCATCTTGAAAGATATCAAATACGAAAAGCGAAAACAGCCTGACAAACGATTGTAAGAATAGGTAACATTCTTCTTAAATCTTAATATTTAAGAAAAGATTAAATGACTGTAACATAGAAATTATAACTATATACAAAAACATGAAAAAGATTATAAGTACTCTAAAAGCACCACAACCAATTGGCCCTTACAGTCAAGCAGTTTTAATGGGAAACACTTTATATACTTCGGGACAAATTGCACTAAATCCTGAAACTGCAGAATTGGTCATAGATTCTATTGAGGAAGAAACTACTCAAGTTATGGAAAACCTAAAAGCAGTTTTAGAGGCTGCAGACATGAGTTTTGAAAACATCATTAAGGTCTCTATATTTATTTCAGATATGAATTCTTTTGCAGCGATTAATGCTATTTATGGACAGTATTTTGATGAGGCTACGGCTCCAGCGAGAGAAACGGTAGAGGTGGCTAACTTACCAAAATTTGTTAATGTAGAAATCAGTGCAATTGCTGTAAAATAACTAAGAACTAGAACTACGGGCAATTTCTGCATGGTAATTTACCAAACCTTCGATGGGACGTCTTTCAAAGTTTCCAACTGTAAATCCGTATTCTTGAGCCACAGATTTAATTTCTTCTTGTGTAAAATAAGCAATTGAACCTGCAAAATGCACAGGAACTGTTTTAATTTCCTCCTTGTATTGTAGAATCATTGTTTCCACAAAATCACGTAGTCCTTCTTTAATCACGTTTTGAATATATTCGGACTCTTTATTAAGAATCAAAAATTCAGCAAACGTAGCTAGATAAGCATTAGGGTTTGGTTTTTTGTAAAGCGCTTTCTTAATAGCGTCTTCATGAACATCATAACGGGTTTCGAAAACCAACTTTAAGTCGTGAGGCATTTGGTTAAAATAATAATCTCTTAAAAGTTTTCTCCCAAAATAATTACCGGATCCATCGTCCATTATTGAATATCCAAGTGAAGTAACTCTTTGATCTACTTTTTCACCATCATAATAGGTACAGTTGGAGCCCGTTCCTAAAATACATACCACCGCTGGGCGGTGAGACACCCCAACAGTTGCATAAATAGCGGCGTAAGTATCTTCTTCTACAACCACTTCAGCATTTAAAAAAATAGATTCTAAAACTTCTCTAAGCATCTTGCTTGGCTTTTCGGTACCACAACCAGCGCCATAAAAATAAACATGGGTAACTTTTAATTTATTACCATAAATTATGTCGTTTGCCTTGATGATATTAAATGCATCTGTATCCGAAATAATAGCTGGGTTTAAACCTTTGGTACGTTGCTTTTCAAAAATTGGTTCTCCAGTTTCAGTGTCAATTGCAATCCAATCACATTTTGTGGAACCACTGTCTATTATAAAAATCATATTTTAAATGTATAAAAAAAGAGGATGTCTAAAAATTATTAATCTGAATTTATTTCAGTATCTGTAAGAACTAAATTCAACTAGGTTTTATAATCTAAAACGTATTTAATTAATAAAACTAAGCCAGATTAGACAGCCTCTTTTTGGAAAGTTATGTAGTTATATTACACTAATATAATGTGCTAAGTCTACTAATTTAGCTGAGTAACCATATTCGTTATCATACCAAGAAATAAGCTTCACAAAGTTATCATTCAGTCCCATACTTGCGTTGGCATCAAATGTACTAGTCTTTGTTTCCGATACAAAATCCTGAGAAACAACTCCTTCTTCTGTGTACCCTAAAATTCCTTTTAATTCATTTTCTGAAGCATGCTTGATAGCTGCTTTTACGTCTTCAAAAGAAGCGCCTTTTTCTAAGCGACACGTTAAATCAACAACTGAAACATCTACGGTTGGAACTCGGAATGCCATTCCTGTTAATTTACCATTAAGTTCTGGAATAACTTTTCCAACTGCTTTTGCTGCTCCAGTAGAAGCTGGTACGATATTGTTCAATGAAGCACGTCCAAGTCTGTAATCTTTTCTTGAAGGTCCATCAACTGTAAATTGAGTGGCTGTTGCTGCGTGAACAGTAGTCATAAGTCCTTCGGCGATTCCAAAGTTATCATTAATCACTTTAGCAAGAGGTGCTAAACAGTTTGTTGTACATGATGCATTTGAAACGATCGTGTGATCGGCAGTAATTTCATTGTGGTTTACCCCCATTACAAACATTGGTGCATCTGCAGATGGTGCTGAAATAGCAACTTTTTTAGCTCCAGCAGTAATATGCTTTTGAGCGCCTTCTAAATTTGTGAAGATACCGGTACAATCTAAAACAACGTCTGCACTAACAGCGTCCCATTTTAAATCTTCTGGATTGCGTTCAGCAGATACACGAATTTCATTTCCATTAACTACTAAATTTCCATTTTTCACTTCAATAGTTCCCTGAAACTGGCCGTGAACAGAATCATACTTAAGAAGATATGCTAAATGCTCTACCTCTAACAAATCATTGATTCCAACAACTTGTACATCAGATCTACCTGCAGCAATACGAAAAGCAATTCTTCCTATTCTACCAAATCCATTAATTCCAATTTTTACTTTTGACATTTTATTTCTATTTTAATTAATTCGTTATTAAATACTCATGATGTCTGAAACTCTTAAAAGCTCTTCATCTATTGTTGAGTGTCCTTTGACCGCTTTGTCAATAGGATATAATTCTAATTTATTATTGACAGTGCCTACCATGTAATTAAACTTACCTTCTAGTAAAGATTCCACTGCTTTTACACCCATTCGGGATGCTAGTACTCTATCAAAACAAGATGGTGACCCACCTCTCTGCATATGTCCTAGGACCGATACTCGAACATCGTAGCCATCTAAATTTTCTTCCACATAGTCTCTCAGTTCAAACACGTTTTTACCTGTTTTATCGCCTTCAGCTACAACTACTATGCTCGAAGATTTTCCTGTATGTTTGCTTTTTTCTAAAGATTCTAAAAGACGGTCTAAACCTAAATCTTCTTCTGGAACAAGAATTTCTTCGGCTCCAGAACCGACCCCAGCATTTAAAGCAATATGACCCACATCACGCCCCATTACTTCAACAAAAAATAAGCGTCTGTGAGAACTAGCTGTGTCACGTATTTTATCAATAGCTTCTACAGCAGTGTTAAGAGCTGTATCGTATCCGAGTGTATAGTTGGTTCCAACGATATCGTTGTCTATAGTTCCAGGAATTCCAATAATAGGAAAGTTAAATTCTTCATTAAAAATCATACCCCCTGTAAACGTGCCGTCACCCCCAATTAATACCAGAGCATCAATTTGTTCTTTTTGAAGTTGTTCATATGCTTTTTTACGACCTTCTTTTGTTCTAAACTCTTCAGATCTTGCAGACTTTAAAAAAGTTCCTCCTTTATTAATGATATGATTTACACTGCGAGCATTTAAATGCTTAAAGTCTCCTTCTATCATTCCTTCATATCCTCTGTAAATACCTATACATTCAATATTATGAAATGCACAGGTACGTGCCACAGACCGTATTGCTGCATTCATCCCGGGAGCATCGCCTCCAGAAGTCATCACCCCAATTCTTTTTATATTATTTTCCATAGTTGTAATGGTTTAATGTTGTAAAATTAATAAACTTATAAGTTAAAAAAACGTAAGTAGGACTCAATTTTCTTTTCTTCATTAAATTCAAACGTTTTCGTTAATAACTATTTGATTTTAAAGCTAAAAAATTAATTATTAGTGGGGTTTGATGGGGTGATTTCTTTAAATTTGACATAGTCTGGAAGCCCTGATTCTGCTTTTTCATTAGTTTTTTCTGCCTCAGTTTGTTTGTTTTTATTTTTAAATAATTCCTCAAACAATTCTTTGAGGTTGTCAAATTCTATATTGTAGGACACACCAACTCCTTGAGTGTAGCCAATTTGCTCTCCAAAATTTTGAATACTATTTTCTCTGTTGAAAAATTTGAGCGACAGCGTTCGGTCTTCATTCAATATCACTTCAACTTCAAAATCCCCAGCCACAGTAGTTTCGCTGACACCGCCAACTGGCACCCCTACCTTACCGTTGATAAGTACATTATCACTCAATTTAGTAGAAAGAGTAACTCCGACTCGACTGTCGGTTTCATACTCAGGGGTTGTCTCTCCAATATCGACATCAATTCCTAACTTGACTTTATTATCGTCATCTGAAAATAAATCGTTCAACATATTGGTAACCCCATCCGAAACGAGACCAAAAGCATCTTGTGAATCCAAAGTTAATTCGCTTCTAAACGAGCCCGTTGCCAAAAGTGATAACGCTTGAAATTCTCGTTTATCTTTATCTCTTAACCGATCAGCCAACTCACTATTGAGAGTTGAATTAATATTTGGAAATCGTATGTTAAAATCTAAATCTGGTTTTTCTAATTCACCTGTTAAATGGACTTCAACTTCCGTTGGAATGCTTTGATTAATTGGGTTATCTAATAATATAGAAGGGTTTGCACTTATACCATCATAGAGTGCTTTGATATTGATTTCGGCACTCAGTGGGTTTCCATTCCAAGCCAAGGTACCGTCTTTGATGACCTTGAATTTTTTTTGAATAAATTGTCCAAATGAAAAGTTATAAATTCCTGAGAGAACTATAAAATCTCCAAACATTTGAAACTTACCTTTAGTATTAATTTGTGCCAACATACTCCCATTTCCACGTCCCATGATGGAACTTCCCGTTTTTTTATCTAGTACAATTTCAATTTCGGCATTGTCGTTAATATCCATATTAAACTCCATCTCAACTCCTGAAATATCATCTAATACTATGTTCTGACCTGTATCTAGATTCAATTTTTCTTCTGGACTCAAAAAATGAATGTAAGAGTTTTCTCCTAAAATCTCATTATCACTTAGCGGTATTTTAAAAATCGTTCCTTTTGAGGTTGTCACATTTGCTTCTATAAACAATTGATCTGTAGGACCAGAAATATCTATCGATCCATCTACAAAAGCAGTTCCATAATAGATAGATTCCTCTTCTAAAGGGGTGTTTAAGACCAGTAAACGGTCGGAGTCTATTTGAAGATCTAAAGCCCAATTAGAAAAATTATTATGACTGATACTTCCGTTTAGAAATGCTTGGGATCTGTAATCGGTATCGACCATGGACGCTTTCTCAAAAATAAAACTTTGTTGCTCCAGTTTAATAGTAGTATTGTTTTGAAATCCATAATCTACATTTAGATATGGAATTGCAAGCCCTCCATTATTAAGATTTAAAAACCCTTCTATTTGAGGTTTTTCTAAACGACCACTCACATTGGCAGCCCCGGAAACATCCCCCCGAATTTCAGTAATCACCCCAGCCCCAAAGGGGTCTAATGGGTTTAAAATAAATTTATTGAAATTTATATCTAAATTAAGCTCAGAGTTCTTTCCCGACACATCCAAGGAACCTATAACAGATAATGATTCTAAATCGCCTTCTTTTAAAGATACATTTACATCATAATTGGTCAAGGATTGATTGCCTTGAATATCTGCTTTGAAAGAACCTAAATTGAATTCATTAACAGATAAATCATCAATTATCAAACTGGATTTTGGAAGGTATACACTTTCTAATTGAGTTAGATTTAATTGTCCGTTCAGATTGCCTCCTAGACTTAGATTTTGAATCGACGGGGTCACTTTGGCTAAATCAACATTAGTGAAGTCAAGATTAATTTTCTTATTTTGATTCCCCTGGATAGCACCATTTAAAAGAATGTCTTCATTGGCATAGGACATGTTTATATTGTCTATAATTACTTCATCAAATGATCTATCAAATATAATTTTACTTTGCTTGTCTTGGCCCCTATTTAAAAGCCATGGTGTATTTTTAAAATTAGCATTCGATTTTTTTAATCCTACAACCGACTTGTTGTTTTCATCAATTGTATAATAAAGGTTTAGATCAAAAGCATCTTGAGTGTTTTTACCACCACGAAACTCAGATTTGACGTATAATGTATCGTTAAGTGTTACATTAATCAAGCTAAAATCTGATGCATTGTAATACGGAGTTGCCAAACTGTCTACCTCTATATAAGAATTAAATAAAGGATTATCATTAATCAGTTGTACTTCGATTTTTCTTGCAAAAAAGTCTTGCAATCGAATGTTTGGAGACCTAAACGTAAGGTTGAAATTTTTAGGGTTACTTTCTACTCTTCCTCTCATAAAGGTATTAGATCCCAATTTTAATTCAGGAGAAAAAATTTCAACAATTTTATTGTAAATTTTAAAGTTAAAATTAAAATACTGACCTTCATTAACCTTAAAAGGCTTAAACTTGGTATAGATATCTCCAAGTGCATTTCGCAATAAATTAGGTAATTCCTTAATCGCGAATTTTCCTTTTAAGTTACCTTGTACAATTTCTGGAGAATTGACTTTTATGGTTCTTTGATTATTTGATGTAAATTCTGATGTAATCTCAAAATCTTTGAAAGCATAGCTGTCGTTTTGATTTTGATACAGTGCATTTTTAAATTTAATCACGCCATAAACATCGTCAATTGTAGTGCCTTTCATGTCGACAGTCATTTGCCCATTTAAAATAGAAAGGCTATCACGCTGAACAAAATTTAAAGCATTCAAATTGGCATATTCAATTGAGGCAGAAAAATCATAAATATTTTCCTGGCTAGAAAAATCAACTAGACCTTCAAAATCAAATTTCATGTTTTGGTCATCAATTTCTAATTGACCATTAAATATTTTATTTTTAACCATCCCAGATACCTCTAAGTTGGTATAAACATAGTCTTGAAACACAAAGGAATCAAAGGTTCCTGTGATGTTTGAGTTTATGGATTCTTTATTAAAACCACGACCTTCTACACTCAAACTTGATGTAACCAACCCAATTTTCGCTTCCCCCATTAAATAACCTAAATCAAAATCTTTAAACTGAATTTGACCGATATAAGAGGCCTTGTCCATTGTTTTAATTTGATCTAGATTCAAATTCACAATAAGATTTCCAATATCGGTTTGAATATCCATGACTGTGTTGACTGTTTTATTTGAAACCTCAGCAGTGCCTCGCATATCAAAACGTTGAAGGGAAGCTAAATCTGCAGGAAGACTCTTTCCTAAAACTCTTGGCAATAATGCCTTTAAATCGGAATAGGTAGACGCTATTTGTTGAAAGTCGCCAATCATTTCAAAACCTTCGGAAGTATTTTTAAACAAATTTTTAAATTGAATCCGTCCTATTACAGACGTATTATCTGTGGTAATTAAATCAATGTTATCTAAGAGTAAATTATTTAATGTTCCTGAAAAAACAGTGTTTAAACTTGCTTTTTGATTGGAGCCAAATTCATCATAAAACACGTTTAATGCTTCGAGATCCAAAATGCTATTTTTAAAAGATCCTGATATTTTAACTTTCTCTAAAAAGTTTTTAAAATCTTTTCGGTCGTATTCAAATTGAAGTTGACCAAAAAGTTTAGAACCCTCGCTTATTATTTCTAATTGCTCAAAGTTCATCTTTGTTAACGAATAGGAGAAATCTGTTTGAAGCTTTTGAATTTGAGCGCCTCTTGAATCTTTAAAACTCAAATTATTAATAGCAGCATTGACATCCGAACCTAAAATTAAAAAATCAGAAGCAGTCATATTAAGCGTATGAAAATCTAAAACTTTGGGAGTATTTAAATTTTCATCTGTTAATAAAAACCTACTATTGTGGATGCGTACTTGACTGGATGATAAAAGAAATTTATTAGTCTTTGAGGTTGGATTTTCCTGATCAAACTTAGCTACGAAAACATCTAAGTTGGAATCAACTTCACCCTTATAATTTTTAATATGAAAAAAGAGACCATATAAATCAATAGCTCCAAAAGTAAGTTTGCTTTCCGCAAGTTTCACAAAACTTAAAATAGAAGTGTTTAATTCAGATGCCGAAATCAATACAGCGTCTTGATGGTCTTTAATGAGAATATTTTTGAGTTCCACATCACCATTGAACTGAAGGCCTACTTTTTCAATTTTAATAGCAGTCCCATAGGTCTCATTAATTGAATTGGTAGCATAGCCACCTATACGTGTTTGGACACTTGGAATGGAAAACACCAGGACCATGAGCAGAAATAACAACACAACTGCTGTTATAAATTTAATCACTATTTTAATATATCTCTTGATATTCTTAATCGGTTATTATATTTTGAATTTACCTTTTTTGGCCTAAAATTTAAACTACTCAAAGCATTTATTTTAGTGCGTTTTTTTTTATTTCTTTGCATTCATCCTGTAACTGGATAAATTAAATTTTTATTTTATACAAATTAAACGAATATTATCGCTAAAACGTGTTAATGAGTTCAAAAAATACATACATTTTAGGAATTGAATCTTCTTGTGATGATACAGCAGCAGCCATTCTATGCAATGGAAACGTACTAAGTAATGTTGTTGCTAACCAATCCATCCATGAAAAATATGGAGGGGTCGTTCCAGAATTGGCTTCAAGAGCACATCAGCAAAATATTGTTCCTGTAGTTGATCAAGCCATTGAACAAGCAGGGATTTCGTTATCCGATCTTAATGCCGTGGCGTTTACTCAAGGTCCTGGATTGATGGGGTCTTTGTTGGTAGGCACTTCGTTTGCTAAATCATTGGCATATGGACTTAACATTCCTTTGATAGATGTGAACCACATGCAGGCTCATATTTTGGCGCACTTTATTGAAAATGAAGGCTCTGAAAAACCTGAATTCCCGTTTTTAGCGATGACTATTTCTGGTGGGCATACTCAAATTGTGCGAGTCGATGCTCATTTTAAAATGACGGTTATTGGCGAAACAATTGATGATGCGGTTGGAGAGGCTTTTGATAAAAGTGGTAAAATTTTAGGACTTGGCTACCCTGCAGGACCCGAAATAGATAAACGTTCCAAACTAGGAAATCCGAAAGCATTTAAATTTACAAAACCTAAAGTAGCGGGGCTCAATTTTAGTTTCTCGGGCCTCAAAACCGCTATTTTGTATTTCATTCAAAAACAACTCAAAGAAAACCCTCAATTTATTGAAGAGAATCTTGACGATGTATGTGCCTCGATCCAGTATACCATTATAGAAATTTTGATGGACAAACTAAAATTAGCCGTCAAAGAAACCGGCATCAACAGAATAGCAATTGGAGGTGGTGTTTCTGCAAATTCAGGAATTAGAGCAGCTTTGAAACAAGCTGAAAGTCAATACGGGTGGAAAACCTATGTCCCTGCTTTTGAGTTTACAACCGACAATGCCGCCATGATAGCGATTGTGGGCTATTTAAAATATTTAGAAAAAGAGTATGCGGATCAAACGATCATGGCAACAGCACGACTTAAACTATAACACTAATGCAATTATTTTATAATTCTGAATTGGATGCATCTACGAAAACTTTTAACTTTTCGAAAGATGAAAGTCGTCACATCGTGAAAGTCTTACGGAAATCCACATCAGACCTTCTTATGATTACCAATGGAAAAGGTTGGATGTTTGAAGCAGAAGTGGTGATTCCAAACCATAACAAATGTGTGGTTCACATCCTAAAATCAACTTTTAAAGCTCCAAGACCCTATAAAATACATCTAGCCGTTGCACCCACAAAAATGAACGATCGTTATGAATGGTTTATTGAAAAAGCAACGGAGATAGGCGTGGATACCATCACTCCGATTATATGTCAAAATAGTGAGCGAAAAATCATCAAAACGCAACGGTTTGAGAAGATTTTACAGTCTGCAATGAAACAAGCGCTTCACTTCTATTTACCAACGCTTGCAGCTCCTGTTCGATTTGCTGACTTCATAAAAACCCCAAAAGAAGGCGCTACTTTTATAGCCCACTGTGAGGACGGAAATAAATTAAACTTTAAAGATCAAATTGAACCTGGAAAATCGATCACTGTTCTCATCGGACCAGAGGGCGATTTTAGTTCTCAAGAAATTGAGGAAGCCTTGAAACAACAGTATATTCCTGTGTCTTTAGGGGCGTCTAGACTTCGCACCGAAACCGCTGGCATCGTTGCGGGGCACACAATTCAATTATGTAATGAATAAACAGCTTGTATATCTATTTTTGATTTTAGGGATTCACTTCAGTGGAGGTCAAAACCTCGCAGTTTTAAAATACGATGGTGGAGGCGATTGGTATAGCAATCCGACAGCTTTAAAAAATTTAATTCAGTTTTGTAATTCTAACATTCAAACGACAATAGATGCCAAACCTCATACGGTGGAAGTAGGCAGTGTTGCTATATTTGAATACCCCTTTATACATATGACAGGGCATGGAAATGTAGTGTTTTCGGATTCTGATTCACAAAATTTAAGAGCCTATTTGTTATCTGGTGGGTTTTTGCATATTGATGACAATTACGGCATGAAACCTTATGTTATGGAAGCCTTAAAAACAGTATTCCCAGATAAGGAAATGAGTGAAATCCCTTTGACGCACCCTATATATAATATTGTATTTTCATTCCCAAATGGAGTCCCTAAAATTCATGAACACGATGGGTTGGCACCAAAAGCATTAGGTTATTTTCATGAAGGAAAATTAATCCTGTTGTTTACTTTTGAAAGTGATTTAGGCGATGGATGGGAAGATGCGAACGTCCATAACGACCCCGAAGCAGTGCGTTTAAAAGCCTTAAAAATGGGAGCTAATATTGTTAAATACGCATTCGAAAATTAGTCGTCATATGCAACTGAACCATTACACTTCTAAGTTTACAAAACAACGGTTTCCTATTGTTCTATTAAGTGACCATGTATCCCATGCAGCTAATTTGGGCAGCTTGTTTCGAACAGCTGATGCCTTTGGAGTTGATCACATCATTCTTGGTGGACCAGTTGTAGAACGGGGTCGAAAATTTACGAAAACATCCAGAGCGACTGAACAATCCGTTTCGTTTGAACAGCTCGAAACGCTTTCAGGAAAAATTCAAGAATTAAAAGCTCAAAACTATAACCTAATTGCTCTTGAAATCACGGATAATAGCATTCCAATTTCAGATTTAAAACTAGATAAAAATTCTAAAATTGCATTCGTAATTGGAGATGAGAATTTCGGGGTTTCAGACGCTATTCTAAAGCAATGCGATGCTATTGTACACATTGAAATGTATGGACAAAACAGCAGTATGAATGTAGTTCAGGCCACTAGTATTGCACTCTATGAGTTCACCAAAAAATTATCAAAAACTAGTTAATTTCACTTGAACAAAACACTTCTAAATACCGAGATTCAAGAGTTTATTACTACCCATTTAAACTCAAATATTCACGAATTAATTTTAAAGGGAAGTCCTTTTGAGGGACTTGATATTAAGGAACTAATCGCGCAAATTGAAGCGAAGAAAAAGTGTGCCT
Organism: Formosa sp.; assembly: GCA_018673215.1. Classification (GTDB taxonomy): domain Bacteria; phylum Bacteroidota; class Bacteroidia; order Flavobacteriales; family Flavobacteriaceae; genus Hel1-33-131. The sequence continues at coordinate 37,731 of JABHDE010000019.1, forward strand.
TAAAATTAAAAACTTGGTTTGAAACCCCTGGGATGTATTACCCCAACAAACTCAATATCGAACAAACCTCTTCCGAAACTACTGCACGGATTAAAAGTGAATTTATGAAAGGGGAATCTATTGTAGATTTGACCGGGGGGGTTGGAGTAGACAGCTTTTATTTTTCAAAACAGTTTAAGTCCGTAGTACATTGTGAGGTGAACCCTGAATTGGCTGGAATTTCAGCTTATAATTTTGAAGTTTTAGGAGCAAAAAATATCACATCACATTCCAAAAATGGAATTGAATATTTAGAATCGTGTTCCGATACATTTGACTGGATATATATCGATCCCTCAAGACGTGACGCCCAAAAAAATAAAAAATTCTTAATTGAAGAGTGCAGTCCCAATGTAATAACCCACCAAGATTTGTTTTTTAAGCATGCCAAAAAAGTGCTTATCAAAATGTCGCCAATGCTCGATATTAGCGTTGGAATCTCAGCCTTGAAGCATGTGAAAACTGTTTATATTGTGGCGGTAAAAAACGAGGCAAAGGAGTTGTTATTTCATCAAGAAAAAGACTTTGATGGCACAGCGACTGTTCACACTGTCAACAGCCATCCCGAAAGCACAGAGCAATTTTCTTTTGAAATAACTGAAGAAGAAAAAGCAGAAGCGACCTTTAGCTCCCCAAAAACATATTTGTACGAACCCAATGCCGCCGTGATGAAATCTGGGGCGTTTAAGTTAATTTCGGAAAAATTTAAGTTGAACAAACTGGACCCGCACACGCATTTATATACAAGTGATAAAAATATAGTTGATTTTCCAGGAAAGATATATAAAATTTCTAATTGCTATCCCTATCAAAAAAAGCCTTTGAAAAAAGCCATTGGCGGTCTAAAAGCCAATGTAAAAACACGTAATTTCTCAGAAAAAATTGAGGTTCTTAAAACCCTTTTTAAACTCACCGATGGTGGAGATTTGTATTTGTTTTTTAGCAGTTCAAATGGAAAGAAAATGGTTATCGAGTGTCGGTTAAACACCTTTTGAAACTTCTAGAGAACGTAAGCCTTCAAACACCACAATACTCACTGCATTGGCTAAATTTAAGCTTCTCACATGCGGACTGTGAATAGGGATTTTATAGAGTTTGTCTTTGTTGTTTGCGACCAATTCTTTTGGCAACCCAACAGATTCTTTTCCAAATACAAAAAACAAGTCGTCTTTGTAATCCATTGAAACGTAACTCTTTTTTGCAGCACTGGACAAAAAGACCATGTCCTTATCTTTATTAATGGCTAAAAATTCATCCAAGCTCTCGTAAATCTTAACAGTAATATGTTGCCAATAATCCAGTCCAGCTCTTTTGAGACGGGCGTCACTCAATTCAAATCCAAACGGTTTGACTAAGTGTAAAACAGACACTGAGGCCAAACTCAGCCGGCCTATATTGCCTGTATTATTAGGGATTTCGGGTTCTACAAGTACAATATTAAATGGCATTTGGTTTTGTTAGGTTATCCATACAAAGTTAATGGAAATTATACACATTAATACGCCCTTTTTATTGTGAATCTTATAAGGGTTACTTTATGATTTGGGGTAAGAGTCTTTGAATAAGGCATAAAGATATACAATTATTGACAGTATCCTTTTGCCAAGGCGCCAGATAAACTGACACTTTCCACATAAGGGAATTTTGCAATTAATCGAGCAACTTTGTCAGCCTTTGACATGATTTTTTTCGCCTTTTCATTGCCCTTTAATCTTCTTTCTACCAGGGACAAGTCGTTTTTCGGTGAGTAATAATCATTCAGTTTATAAATTACTCCTTCTTTGATAAAGAAATCTAATTGCTTTTCTAAATCGTGATGTTTAGATGTTTGTGCAAAATCAAAAACCTCTCCTTTACTAATAGGATACTTGAAAATTGAGAAATAAAGTATGGCTTTCAGAGCTTCTATATCATTCATAGAATTGTAATGATCCTAACTATTTTAACTTATATTAAATATAAGTCATAGGAATAATAAAATGGTTAATAATTCAAATATCAAAAAGAAAAAAATCTCTTTCTTTCAAAGATACATCAATTATTATAAAATAATAATCTATATTAAATGAAGCACATCAACTCTTTTGATATTGATAAATACTATGAATATTTTAATTGTGAGATTGTCTTTAAAGACAATAGAATACGATTAAATACTATATTTTCGGGAAGATATCGGGAAAATACTAAATAAAAAAAGTATAAAATACATATTATCAGTGCTTTATACTTAATTAAAGTGATCGCACTAGGATTAAACATCCAAAGCGCTCCGCTTTGAAAATAGTCCCAACAAAAAAAACGCTCAAGCAAGCTTGGCGTTTTTTCTAATTGCACTATTTATTCGTGATCGCACTAGGAATTAAACCCACTTCTCCTCCCCTTCTTAGTTAATCCATTTTTTCGCATTAAATTAAAAGGCAGTGAAGCCCTTGTGAAACAAAGGGTTTTTAGGCCTATCAATTGTAATTGAATAATAATTAAATTTTGTATATTTCTAAAGTATATAAGACAAAACAAATCAACCTGTCTAAAGAAAAATAGAATAAAAAGTTCAACCACCAGTTACCACTAACTTAAAAAATGAATATAAAAATCCAAATATTAACATCATTTTTGATATTAATTTCTTGTAATAAAAAA
>JABHDE010000018.1 GCA_018673215.1 Formosa sp.
GCATAAAAATTATTACAATCAACTAATGCAAACATGATTTAAAGGTAGTGTATTTATGCTTTTTTTTAAAAGTATCCTGTAATTTATTTCAATACCTACAGCTACTATAAAAATACTTTTTTTTGTGAGATTTCTAAAGATTTATAATGTTCGATTTATAGATTTATATACCTTTGAGGCTTATTTTAAATGTCTTAAAATATAAACATGAAAACTAACCTATTTACACTTATTGGTTTGCTTGTAATACAATACGGCATTGCTCAGCAAGTCCAATCTTTAGATTCAATTACCATTGAATCAACAAGGATAGATTTGCCTTTCAAAGAGAACTCACGAACCATAAGCATCATCACTGCAGAGGTTATTGAAGGTAGCCCAGCCACTAATCTAGCAGAACTATTACAACAAGAGGCAGGAATAGATATTCGTCGTCAGGGAATCTATGGGATGCAAGCAGATTTATATATCCGCGGTGGAAGTTTTGACCAGACGCTCTTACTAATTGATGGTATTAAGGTTGAAGACCCACAAACTGGACACCACACACTAAACATCGCACTTCCTTTGGAAGTGATTAAACGCATCGAGATCATTAAAGGTCCTGCTGCAAGAATTTTTGGGCAAAATGCTTTTACAGGAGCCATCAATATTGTCACCAAGACCAATGGAGACCTAAAAAACAATGTTGGGTTCCAACTGGGTTCATATAACCAACAACACGCAACTGCAACACTTGGGAAAAGTCTAGATAAAGCAAGTGTTATGGGGCATGCATCAATAAATAGTTCAGAAGGATACCGCTACAATACAGATTTCCAGAATCAAAACTACTTTTTAAAAAGTAGCTTCAACACAAAAACAACCCCAATCGATGTTATTGCTACTTTTTCAGAACGCAAGTTTGGTGGTAACCAGTTTTATGCCATAGATGCTAAAGAACAATACGAAGAAACTCAAAGCAGTTTGGTCGGAATTTCAACCATAATCAAACGAGGCGATTTGAAAATTAGTCCTCAACTCTATTGGAAACGAAATCAAGACATGTACCTCTATATTAGAAATAACCCTTCGGTGTATAGGAATTTACATATTTCTAATAAAGTTGGTATACAAATCAACAGCTCATACTCCTCTTCTTTTGGAGTAACTGGCTTTGGTATTGATGTTGCAAAAGTAAAGATGAATAGTAATCGGTTAGGTAATCGTGAACGATGGATGGGGAATTTCTTTTTAGAACATCGTTTTTCGTTATTGGACAACAAGCTTGATGTAACTCCTGGGGTCGCCGTAAACTACTTTTCAGAATTTGATTTTAACGCTTTCCCTGGAATTGATTTAGGCTACCGCATTAATGATTCTTTCAGAGTTTACGCAAATGCTGGTTATACTTATAGAGTTCCAACATATAACGATTTGTACTATGTTGGACGACAGGACATTGGAAACGAAAATTTAGTCCCTGAACGCGCAATCTCAGAAGAAATTGGACTTAAATATTTTGGCAACAAACTTAACGCATCAGTGGCCTTTTTCAACAGAGATTCCGACAACTTAATAGATTACACCAAAGAAAATGAGGACGATAAGTGGCAGTCTAATAACTTGAAAAGGTTAAATTCTAATGGTATAGAAGCGCAGCTGTCTTCTCCTTTCAAATTGGGCCAGTATACACAGAGCCTAAGCCTAGGATACACCTATTTGAATGAAGATTTAGGGACTGTAAAATCTAATTTCTCAAAGTATGTTATTAATTCTTTAAATCAACACCTCACGGCAAATATTAAAACACAGTTTTCGAAAAATTTCTCTCAAAGTGTCGTTTATAAATTTGCAGACAGGGCTAATGGGGAGAACTACAGCGTAGTAGATGTTCAACTGAAATTAATGATCAATACACTAGAACTTACATTGACTGGAAATAATATCTTTAATGCCTCATATATTGAAACGGGTATCGTACCAATGCCGAAAGGTAATGTTTTAGTTGGGTTGCGAGCTTTTTTGTAACCGAGGTCTTTCCCTCTAAAAAATCTGGTTGATTTTATCATAAACCAAATGTGCTTCCCAGCCTCGGTACAACAGATAATCAGCTAACTTTTTCCGCTTTTTTGCTATGGAACCTCCTGTAATGGACTCCGCTTTTTTGTGCACGAGCGCTTCAAAAGTTGCCTTATAATCTGTCTCTGAAATTTGGCCTAAGGCTTTTTGGATAAGAAATTTTGAAATGTTTCTTTGCTTAAGTTCAGAAGCAAGGCGACGGCGGCCCCATTTTTTAATTTTAAATTTCCCGCGAACAAAAGCCATACTAAATCGCTCTTCATTTAAAAAATCCCCCTCGATCAGTTCAATGATAATTTGCTCAGATGCCTGAGAAATCACACGCATCTCTTTGAGCTTTTGAGCAACTTCTTTATGACAACGGTCTTGATAAGCACAATAGCTTTGAAGTTTAGCCAAAGCTTCCTCCACAGTATATGTCTTTTTTGAAGAGTACATTAGTTCTTGTAGGTAATGGAGAAAATCAGATTTGTACCTGGCCCACTAATTCCAGAAGCATATGGACGATAGCCCTCATTTGATATATTTTCTATGCCACCGACAAATGAAATAGTATCATTGAATTCATATTGTGTTCGAAAATTAAACGTTAACCAAGAAGGAACAAAAGGGTTTCCATTAGAGTCAAGAGCAAATAAATGAGGAGAAAGTTCACTTGAAATATCACTCCGACTAAGGCCTGAATTATAATTTAAATAGCCGTCTAGAGTTATCTTGTTGTGCTTCCATATAATATGAGTATTGCCGAATGCAGGCGCAACATGTCGTACGGGAACATTATCGTTGTTGGTGTTTCTTTGCCGCCCTTTGGTTAAACTAAATTGAGACCTCAACTCCAAGGCTCTAGAAAAACGTGCGTTTAACCCGAATTCAAAGCCATAAATCCAAGCCTTCGAGGAGTTTTGAATACTTTGTATTGTGCTTACCTCTCCGTCGTACATAAGTTGAGATAAGCCGTTAACAACATAATGATCTCTAATCATGGCGTTATCCAAATAAGTATAATAAGAAGATATGTCTAGCAGTAAAGAGTCATCAAAATTCATGTTCAGGCCAAGTTCGGCCCCATAGGCATACTCGGGCTTCAAATTTGGATTTGGCAAAACTACAACACCAGGCTGCGAGTCAAAAACTTTTCCGACATCGTCAATGTTCGGGGCGCGAAAGGCTGTAGATGTATTTAGCTTCCATAATAAAGTCTTGCTCTGTTCCCATGCGATTCCAGCAGTAGCGGTCAATGCACTTGTGTCGAGGCTTAAATCTGCAAAAGGGAGGGCGTAAAATTGCGCATTACCAGATAAGTCTGCATTGATAGTAATTACATTATATCTGATTCCAGACTGAAATGTAAATTTATTTGTTGGTTTGTATTTTAAGCTTAGGTAGGATGCTAAACTACTCCACTGCGAATCATCTGGATAACGTGAAGCTATTCGTTCTACAGAACTATTCTCTAAGTTAATAGACAGCCCTTCAGAATTGATTTTGTTGTAAATATATTCAGCACCATAAGAGATGTTCATTTTGTCTGTTATTGTTTTATCTAGGTCGAGATTTAGAGAAACGGCCTGAACCTTTTCGGTTCGGTTTTTTTGATTTAGATCATTAAACTTTCGACTTATTCGGCTTTCGCCAAAGTTCTGATAAGCAATTGTTGTTTTTATTTTATCATAAAGGTTGGATTTACTGCTTAGCTTTGTCAGTTGTAAATTGGCTAGCAGCCACTTTTGTGGGCCATAACTCCACTCGGCATAATTGAGGTTTTCGGCTGTGCTTTGAAGCGCTAAACGGTCATATCTAGGGATATCTGAAGTGGTTGCGTAGTGAAGGCCAAAGTCAAGATTTAATGATTTCATTGGCTTGTATAATATCTTTTGTGCAGCGTGAAATTGATTATAATTTGTGAACTTTTGTACACGGGGGTTGTGGTTAGGCATTGTTATATCCTGACCATTTTGCTGAGTTACATAAAATGGCGTTAAATATTGTTGAATTTCTGTTCTTCCCATTCTCAAATCTCCAAAATCCGAGAAACTCATGCTTGTGTGAAACCCCCATTTGTTTAGGCCTATGTTTAGGCCTACTTGGGCTGTTTTTTCGTTATTCGCAGATGAATACCTTAAATTACTTTTGGTTGAAAATTGAGGCGAGTTAAGTTGGGATAGTTCTGGAGTTGTTGTGTAAAAATTCATGACACCTCCAATAGCATCACTGCCATATATTACAGATCCGGCACCCAAAATAACTTCAGTGTTTTGAATATTAAATGGATTTATCGAAATAACGTTTTGAACATTTCCCCCTCGAAAAATAGCATTATTTAGGCGTACCCCATCTACAGTGATGAGAACGCGATTTGTTGAAAATCCCCGTATCATGGGGCTGCCTCCGCCAAGTTGACTTTTCTGGACAAAGACACCAGCACTGTTGGCTAAAAGGTCAGCAGATGTTTGAGGAGTTGCTTGTTCGATCTCTTGTGCATCGATACTGATAATTTTTTGAGGAACTTCCTTTTTACTTTGTTCGAATTTTGAGGCTGAAATGACAATTTCATTAAGATTAGTGGATTTAGGGGTAAGATAAATCGTGTCTCCTATCTTAGATTTCAAGATGGATTCTCTGTGGTAAGAAATATGCTGAAAATAAATACGTTCAAAGCCCTGAAAACGGGCTAAGGAAATTTGCCCATCAAGGTTAGAAATATTAGTTTTAGTTTTAACCAAATTAAAAACCGCAACACCAGCAATAGGGTCTAAGTTGGTTTCGTCTACAATTGTAACTTGCTGCGCGGATAAATTCCACAAGAAAACACATAAAATATAACTATAAAAATGTTTCATTTTAATTAAAAACCTGATTCAAAATAGATAGGGATTTTGGCGGCATGAACCCTTGCAAATGTAATTTAAAATACAGTAATATCATATTCAATAGATCTTGCTTTTCAGTAGCATGCATTGGATGATTCTTTAGTTCATCAAATTTCGTACCTAATACCGCATTGAATAAAATTAATTTTTGGCCATGAATACAATAAGGGCTATTGGCCATGGCTTGAAATTTTCCTTCTTCTAGATTAAAATACGGCAAATTCATCTTGTTCAGTTCAGGAAAGAACCCTAAGTATTTTGTTAAACCCATAAGAAACTTGTGGTGAAAAATACTGCTGTGGTCTATCGTATCAAACCATAAAAATGTTGTCTCTATATACGAAAAAAGTGAAGGGTTAGCCTCCTCTTCCTTGAGAACAGCACTTAATATTTCAGCCAAGAATATCACAACGGTAGACTTTAATATTGCAGTGTGTAGAGATTGAAATGAATGTAGTAAGCGAATATTTTTAAAATAATGTAGATCTCTGCTGTTTTTGTAATCAAATTCAACTTGCAACATTGATAAAGGTTGAAAATATGCAGGCTTGAGTTTTCCTTTTTTAGACGAAAACGCATTTTTTACCACAAAACTTACAATGCCTTTAGCTTCCAAATAGCATTTGACAATAAGATCGTTGTCTTTGTATTTGAGCTTTGAAAGCACTATGGCCTTTGTCGAAATAATCATTGGCGTACAATCATGATTTTAAGTACTTTAGTTTCAAAATTATCTAGGTCTGATATCAATACCACATATACCCCTGAAGCGACTGTATTATTTTCTAAATTTCTTCCATTCCAATACGCTGTACCTCCGTCTATTTCTAAATTATAACCTTTGAAGCGTAGATTGGTGTTGGATTCTGCCTCGGCTACCAAATTTCCAGTTACATCAGTTATTTTTATGTTAACATTTTCGCTTA
>JABHDE010000017.1 GCA_018673215.1 Formosa sp.
GCAAGATTAATTACAGTACTTACCCTGTTAAAACATTTTGAATCAATTTCATTAGATTGTGGATTCCAAAAAAAGTAATGGATGTTATTTTTTGAACCCAACAATCGCTTTTGAGTAGTCAGAACATTTATTTCGTATCCTTGAACTAACAAGACCTTGGTGAGTGCTTTACCCACCAAACCTGTTGCTCCTGTTATCAAAATAGTTTCAGCCATCGAGCTAAATTATTGATTACTACGCCAGAGTTGTGTTAAAAAATGTGCTTTAACAATTATTTATGCTTATTTGGTTAAAAAATCAAGACCTAATAAGCTTAGGCTGGCCTTGAAGCCCTTAGCATTTCTCTTTTCCCCGGTGGTCCAGGAAGTCGCTCAACCACAAATCCTACTTCTTGCATGGAACGGCGCACACTACCCTTTGCCGAATAAGTAACTAAAATTCCATTAGGACGCATTGCTTTGTACACGCGTTCGAACATATCCGTCGTCCAAAGATCAGGTTGAACACGTGGACCAAATGCGTCAAAATAAACAACATCAAAGAGCTTGGATTCACTCAGCTCAGAAAAAAACTCCTTGCGCTTATTAAGTTGAAAATTAGATGAAATTTTATGAATTTGATTCCAAGGGATTTCATGAAGTTGGTTAAATGTGATCGTTGAATCAAATAAAGCATTATAGTCGAGTGCCTCTAATTCCTTAAGTGAAATTGGGTAGGCCTCAATTCCGTGATAGCTAATTAATGTATGTTGAGTCATTTCATCAATAGCCGTAAGCATAGCATTAAGACCTGTACCAAATCCAAGTTCCAAAACTGATAATTGTTTATGATTTGGGTTATCTTTCAAAAACTGATGTAAACCCATTTTGATGTATACATGCTTGGCTTCTTGAAGCGCACCGTGTACAGAGTGATACTGTTCACTCCACTCTTCAATTTGAATAGTTTTGGAGCCATCTGCCGTGGTAATAATGGAACGCTTCACTGCTATTATTGACTAATTAAAACTCCGTCTGCTTCAAAGTTATAAGAAACTTTAGGAGATACTATGGCAGCAATATCTTCAGCAGAGGCCCCAGTATCTTCTGCATAGTGGCGTAAATCTTCAATCGAGGTTTCTGAAAAAAATGCTTTTCCATTGACAATAACTTCACCACTGGCATCTAAAGGCACAAAAAAACCATAATCTTTGAAACGAACCATCATGTCAGTTTCATTTGGCATAGATAAAGTCATCCAACATCCTTTTTTTGAACATACATCTTTGATGTTTCCTTTAAGAGTCAATTGAAGGGTGTCCCCTAAATTTATGGCTTTTTCAGAGAGCTGTGCTATCGATAAAATTGAATCTGTTTCAAATCCATGGCCGAATAAATTATAGGTGTTGGATTGTAATTTAACCGGAACGCGATTGTTTTGTTTTTCTTTACAAGAAAAAATAAAAATAAAGGCAGAAATGATGATTAGGCTTTTTTTCATTGCTCGTCTGTTTGTTAAAGATCTAAAGATAATAACTTTTAGGAATGTTGTGTTTGTTCAGCAGTAATTTTAGTAATTTTGTATTAAATTAGATTTAGAAAAAATAAAATGAGCTCAATAAAGACGACTAAAGTAAAACACTCAAAACTAAATGAAATTGATTTTGAAAATTTAGGTTTTGGCAGTGTTTTTTCCGATCATATGCTTGTGTGCGACTACAAAAATGGGGCTTGGGGACAAGCTGAAATTATTCCGTTTCAGCCAATGTCACTTATGCCATCAGCCAAAATTTTTCATTACGGACAGTCCATATTTGAAGGTATGAAAGCATACAAAGATAGTGATGCCAATACATGGCTTTTTCGTCCTGAAGAAAATTTTAACCGTTTAAACAAATCGGCCAAACGTTTGGCTATTCCTGAGCTTCCCAAAGAAGTGTTTTTTGAAGGACTTAAAGCATTACTAAAAGTGGATAATGATTGGATTCCTACAACTGCAGGAAGTTCATTATATATCAGGCCAATTATTTTTGCAACTGGCGAAGGTTTTCATGCTTCACCTGCGGACGGATACCGCTTCTTGATTGCTACGGCACCCTCTGGGCCATATTTTTCCGGAAAAGTTAGTGTTCTTATTGAAGAAAAATACTCAAGATCTGCCAACGGCGGCGTTGGTTATGCAAAAGCAGGTGGTAACTATGCCGGTCAATTCTACCCTACACAACTGGCTATTGAAAGAGGATACAACCAGGTAATTTGGACTGACGACAATACCCATGAATACATTGAAGAGGCCGGGGCCATGAACATCTTTATACGAATTGACGATACACTAATTACTGGTCCAACCAGTGACCGTATTTTAGATGGTGTAACGCGGAAAAGTATTATTGATATTGCAAAATCAGAGGGGATTGCCGTAGAGGTACGGAAGTTTACCGTTTCTGAAGTTATTGATGCATCAAATAATGGAAGTTTAAAAGAAATGTTTGGCGCAGGAACTGCAGCTGTCATTTCTCCAATATCGTCATTTGGTTTTAGAGATCAAGATTATGATCTTCCAGAACTAGAAAAATCTTATGCCAGTTTATTAAAGGAAAAAGTAACATCCATCCAAACCAACACTGCTGACGATCCATTTGGTTGGCGATTTAAAGTTTAATAAGGTCGTTTGACTATTTGAGAATAGATGCTATGTTAGGCTTAAAATAATTTGGGCCTTTTAGAACTTTTCCATCTGCTCTATATATGGGTTGGCCATCTTCTCCAAGTTTACTCATATTACTGCGCTGAATTTCTTCAAAAACAGCTTCTATTTTATGTTGTAATCCATGCTCTATAATAGTACCACAAAGAATATAAAGCATATCGCCAAGAGCATCGGCAACCTCCACGAGATCATTATTCTGTGCCGCTTCAAAATACTCTTCATTTTCTTCTTTCATCAAATCAAAGCGCAGCTGATTTTTTGCAGCACCTAAATCTGCTTTAGGAGCTGTTCTATAGCCAATTTTAAAAGCTTCGTGAAAACGTTGGACAGCTTGTATTTTATTTTTCATCTATTTATTTTTTTGTAATTTTGAATAAGAATTCATCTATAAAAATACACAAATATGTTCAGTCAAGGACAACTTCTTTTTGGAATTGTTTTCGCAATTGTTTTCGCAATTGTCATTTTTATAGCTTATAAGAAAGACGCAGCACAAAATCAAAAATACTACAAAGGAAGTCTTTGGATTCTTATACTTTTTATTGCATTTATTTTAGGCATTGCAGCTATTAAATTTCTTTTAGGTTACTAAAAAACCACCTACTATATTCAATAAGTGGCTCTTTGTAATAAATTTTAAACAATTACTTAATTTACATTAGGTAGAAAGTTATAATGTTCCACATAGTAAAGCATTTGACTAGCGAAATCTTTTGCGTAGTTTACTTTGATTGCTGTAATGGCACCATTTTCATCTGTTACAGGCTCCAGAACAGGGTTGATAAAGCCGCCATAAGGCGCAGACTTAAATTGTTTGTTTCTCTCCAATACCTCAGCGTGAATTTCTTGATCAACCTTTACTCCATATCCTTCAACAAGCGCTTGAACAGCCTCAAAATCGCCCTCAGATTTGATGCGCTGTGTTTCTCTTAATAGTTGTCCAAAAAGCTCATGAAGTTTATCGTAATCGTTGATATTAAAATAGGTTTTACCATCTCTTGTTACTTTTTCAATAACATTGTCTTTTTGTCCTTTTTCAAAAGCCCAAGCACTTACCCATTGTCGGTTGCGCATATGTGCTTCTTCAACATCATCCCCAAGATCCAATCTAATAAGCTGAGTCATTAGGCCATTTCTAATATAACCGTCAAAAGCAGCCCTACCAACAGCTTTCCAATCTTCGACTAAGCCCAATTCTTGCAATTTTGAATCATAGAGGTAGTACAAGCCTACCAAATCGGCACGTCCTTCTTCTAGTGTTGATGCGTAATTTTTTAGTGTTTCTTTTGTTTCGCCGACACCTGGATTCAATTGCCCAGAAGCATGCCCAACAACTTCGTGAAGTGCGGTATGAAGTTTATCGGCTAGCTGACCATGTTTTTTCTCAAGTTCATATTCTTGA
>JABHDE010000016.1 GCA_018673215.1 Formosa sp.
CCTTTACAATTGCCAGTGTATTTAAAACCACCTCACATCCTTTTTTGCTGATTTTTGAAACCAAGGAAGAGGCCGCTTACTATCTGAATGACTTGGAGGTATTACTCGATGACAAAGAAGTGTTGTTTTATCCGGGGAGCTATCGAAGGCCTTACCAGATTGAAGAGACAGATAATGCCAATGTATTGTTACGTGCCGAGGTTTTAAATCGTATCAATTCTCAAAAGAAGCCAGCTCTTATAGTCACGTATCCGGAAGCCCTGTTTGAAAAAGTATTGTCTAGAAAAGAACTCGATAAATCTACTTTTAAAGTAGCAGTTGGTGAAGAATTAAATTTAGATTTTTTCAATGAAGTCCTTTTTGATTATCAGTTCTCTCGTGTTGATTTTGTGACCGAACCAGGCGAGTTTTCTGTGCGCGGTGGAATAGTAGATGTATTTTCGTTTTCTCATGATGAGCCCTTCCGAATTGAATTTTTTGGAGATGAAGTGGACAGTATTCGTACGTTTGACATTGAATCACAACTGTCTATAAAACCGATTAAAAAACTTCAAATCATTCCAAATATCGAGCATAAATTACTCAACGAAACACGCCAAGGATTTTTAGAATACATTTCTTCAAATACCATTATATTCACTAAAAATATTCCTGCTTTTTTAGCAGCGACCGATACCCTTCAAGAAAAAGCGAGCGAGGCTTATCATCAATTATCTAAAGCAATCAATCACAGCCAACCAAAAGACTTGTTCTGTACTTCCGCTGATTTTAAATCTCAATTGTTAGAATATTCCGTAATTGAATTTGGATCCACGACTGTTTTAGCCACTAAAAAAGAACAGCAATTGGAGGTAAAAATGAGTCCTCAACCCTCATTTAATAAACAATTTAATCTGATTATCGATGATTTAAATACCCATCACAATTCCGGCTATCAAAATTATATTTGTTGCTCAAATACCCAACAAGCTCAGCGGTTTTATGATATTTTTGAAACGGTGGAGGAAGACGTGCATTGTCAAATCATAGTCCTGTCTTTGTACCAAGGATTCATCGATCATGACAAAAAAATTGTGTGCTACACCGATCATCAGATCTTTGAACGTTACCACAAATTCCACCTTAAAAATGGATTTTCTAAAAAGCAATCCATCACTCTTCAAGAATTAACTAAACTCGAAATCGGAGATTATATTACTCATATAGATCACGGAATTGGAAAATTTGGAGGCTTACAAAAAATAGAGGTTGAAGGAAAAAAACAAGAAGCTATCAAGTTGTTTTATGGCGAAAGGGATATCTTATACTTAAGCATTCATGCCCTGCATAAAATCACCAAGTTTAATGGTAAGGATGGAAAGCCACCAAAAGTGTATAAGTTAGGCAGCAAGGCCTGGAAAGTATTAAAACAAAAAACCAAATCAAGAGTCAAAGAGATTGCATTTGATCTTATAAAACTCTATGCCAAGCGGAAGTTAGAAACAGGTTTCAGATACAATCCTGACTCGTCGATGCAGCTAGAACTGGAAGCTTCTTTTGTGTTTGAGGATACGCCCGATCAAATTACTGCCACGGCTGATATCAAATCCGATATGGAAAGCGAACGTCCTATGGACCGTTTGATTTGTGGGGACGTTGGGTTTGGAAAAACAGAAGTCGCTTTGAGAGCTGCCTTTAAAGCGGTTGACAATGGCAAGCAAGTGGCTGTTTTGGTACCGACAACCATTTTGGCCTTTCAGCATGCCAAAACCTTTAAAGCACGTTTGAAAGATTTTCCTGTGAGGGTTGATTATATCAACCGTTTCAAAACGACCAAACAACGTAAGGAGACGTTGGAACAGTTAGAGTTGGGGAGTTTAGATATAATTATTGGCACACATCAGCTGGTCAATAAATCCGTAAAATTTAAAGATCTAGGCTTGTTAATTGTCGACGAAGAACAAAAATTTGGTGTGGCTGTCAAAGAAAAACTCAAAACACTTAAAGACAATGTGGATGTACTCACTCTGACAGCGACTCCTATTCCGCGAACACTTCAATTTAGTTTGATGGCAGCACGAGATTTATCGGTTATTACCACACCACCGCCCAACCGTTTTCCAATTGAAAGCAATGTCATTCGTTTAAATGAAGAAGCCATTCGCGATGCAATTCAGTACGAAATTCAAAGAGCTGGACAAGTCTATTTTATTCACAACCGCATTGAAAATATTAAAGAAGTTGCAGGACTTTTGCAACGGTTGGTGCCAGATGCTAAAATTAGGGTAGGACATGGACAAATGGAAGGACGTAAGTTAGAACAGCTTATGCTGGATTTTATGAGTGGAGAGTTTGATGTTTTGGTCAGTACCACCATCGTCGAAAGTGGTTTGGATGTACCCAATGCCAATACGATTTTTATTAACAATGCCAATAATTTTGGACTGAGTGATTTACACCAAATGCGAGGTCGTGTCGGGCGAAGTAACAAGAAAGCTTTTTGTTATTTTATCACCCCCGATTATCATGCGATGACAGAAGAGGCACGCAAACGAATTTCGGCTTTAGAGCAATACACAGCTCTCGGAAGTGGCTTTAATATTGCCATGAAAGATTTAGAAATTCGTGGCGCAGGGGATCTCTTGGGCGGTGAGCAAAGCGGGTTTATCAACGAAATAGGATTTGAAACCTATCAAAAAATTCTTAATGAAGCCATCGAGGAACTGAAAGAAACAGAGTTTAAGACTCTTTATAATGAAGATATTAATACCAAAGAGTTTGTAAAGGATGTGACTATAGATACCGATTTTTCCTTGTTATTTCCAGATGATTACATCAATAATATCACAGAGCGTTTAAGCTTGTATACTCAATTAAATTCTTTAAAGACAGACGATGAATTACAGCGTTTTGAACGTGATTTAATCGATCGATTTGGGGCACTTCCAACACAAGTGGTGGACCTTTTAGATAGCGTGCGGATCAAGTGGGTAGCAACCACTTTAGGGTTTGATAAGGTGGTGATGAAAAATCATAAATTAGTCGGATATTTCATCAGTGATCAAGAGAGTCGTTTTTATCAAAGTATTCATTTTTCAAAAATATTACAATACGTTCAATCCCACCCTCAAAATTGTTCTATTAAGGAAAAACAAATGCGTCTCGGGTTGCGTTTATTAATGCGTTTTTCTAATATCAGTTCTGTACAACACGCATTAGAAGCCTTGAAGTCTATTTTGGCTTAACACTCATTTTTTTGTGGTTGTCTCCATTGTGTCAACTTCAACCTATTTTGTATTGGACACTTCTAAAGTCATTACAGCCAAGCCCTATTTATTGAAAGATCTAAAAACAGTCTTGGATCAAAAGTGATAAAACGCATTTTCAATATGTTCCAATTCAGACCCTTGATCTGTGAGTACAATGGCAATGATATCAAAACGCACTTCAACTTCTAAATCTCTTGAAGTCACAAAATAATCCACTGTTTTGATGATACGTTGGATCTGTGCAGGTTTTAGGAATTCTTCGGGTGCTCCAAAGTCAGAAGTGCTTCGAGTTTTAACTTCTACCGCTGCCAAACAGTTGTCTTTTTGGGCTAAAATATCCACTTCTCCTTTTAGATAGCGATAGTTTTGTGCTAAAATTCGATAGCCTTTAGAGATCAAATATGCGACCGCCATACCTTCTCCCGAAATACCACGATTGTAAGACTCAGACATTGTTATTATTTTAGAAAATCATAGTCGCGTTCGACTTTAGCAATGCGGACTTTATATTGGCTATACCAACGTTTTTGACCTTCTCTTTGTGCCTTTTGATGGTCCAAATTATCTTTCCAGCGTTTGATGGCTTCTACATCGCTCCAATAGGAGATGGTGATTCCAATCTCGGAACTGGCATACTCCATGCCCAAAAACCCGTCTTGTTGGAGAGCGAGTTCGTTCATAAGCGCATCTGTTTCTGCATAGCCTTCGTTGTCAGCGGTTCGCACAGAACTAAAAATAACGGCGTAATAGGGGGGTGTTGGGGTGTTCGAAATCATCCTAAAAATGTTAGTGTATAAATGTGACCCTTGTTTTTGATTTGGTCACATGAAGTTGAATAGGGCGTCCAAAATAAAGAGCTCTATTTTCGAGTTCATGCCCCGAGGGAAATCCAAAGGCCACGGGGAAATTTGTGTCTTTAAAGACCTCCAAAATTAAGGTTTCTATCGATTGTCCCCAAGCAGGATTGTTGGTTTTTAATTGACTCATATCTCCGATGATCACTCCCTTACACTGGGTAAAATATCCAGCGCGTTTCAAGCTGTATAATTGCCGATCAATATGGTATTTGTATTCGCCAATTTCTTCTATAAAAATGACTTTGTCTTTGGTGTTAAGTTGAGTAGCACTTCCTAAACCGGCAGTTAATAATGATAAATTTCCACCGACGAGTTGGGCTTTAACCTCTCCAGGAATGTTGTCTGAATGTCCTTTAATTTCATAAGATATTAAGCTGCCAAAAAGCGCTGATTTTAATGATTTTACGGAGGGTTCTATAGCATCGGCATCCTCGATGAGGTTGATGCACATCATGGCATGCAGACTTTCGTAGCCCATATTATTTAGAGCATTGTGTAAGACAGTCACATCAGAATATCCAATGACCCATTTGGGATGGGCTTTAAATTTTTTAAAATCTAAAGCATCTATAATTCGCAAGCTGCCATAGCCACCACGTGCACACCATATAGCTTTGATGTTTGGGTTGTCTAAGGCGTTTTGTAAGTCGCTTATCCGTTGTTTGTCTGTGCCTGCAAAATGATGGGATTTCGCTTCCAGGTGGTCACCAAAAACCACTTCCAGTCCCCAGCTATTAAGCAAGGTTTTGGTTTTTTGAATCACTTCGGAGTTGTTTTTTAAAATACCCGCTGGAGCAACGATGGCTACTGTGTCGCCAACTTTCAAATAGGAGGGGCGTATCATTTCAGAAGACTGTATTTTTGAATGTTCCATAAGCGTCTTGTTTGGATAGGAATGTATCAGCATTAAAAGGCACCACATTAAAGTATTTAGCATCATTTTGAAGGGCTTTTTGTAAAGATAAGAATTTCTCTAAAGTTCTGTTTCAAATTGGGCGTAATTATGTGTATTTTTGTACCAATAATTCAGAACTCAATGTCAAAACGTTTTACCATTACTGCCGCTTTGCCTTATACAAACGGGCCCATTCATATCGGCCATTTAGCTGGGGTTTATGTGCCAGCAGATATCTATGCACGATTCTTGCGTTTACAAGGTCACGATGTAGCTTTTATTTGTGGGAGTGATGAACATGGAGTGCCCATTACTATTAAAGCTAAAAAAGAAGGGGTCACCCCTCAAGATATTGTAGATCGTTTTCATAAGAATATCCAAACTTCTTTTGAAGCGTTTGGGATTTCATTTGATAATTATTCCAGAACTTCTGCAAAAATTCATCACGAGACAGCTTCTGAATTTTTTAAAAATTTGTATGATAAAGACGCTTTTATTGAACAAACAACAGCCCAGTTATATGATGCCGAAGCCAATCAGTTTTTGGCCGATCGTTTTGTGGTTGGAACCTGTCCAAAATGTGGCAATGAAGAAAGTTATGGCGATCAGTGTGAGGCGTGTGGAACGACTCACAATGCAACGGATCTCATCAATCCAAAATCTGCGATTACAGGAGCCACTCCAACCTTAAAAGAAACAAAACATTGGTTTTTACCCTTAGATCAACACCAAGAATTTTTAAAAGAATGGATTTTAGATGGTCATAAAGCCGACTGGAAACCCAATGTTTATGGGCAATGTAAGTCATGGATTGACGATGGGTTGCGTTCGCGAGCCGTGACCCGCGATTTGGATTGGGGCATCCCTGTTCCTGTAGAAGGTGGCGACGGAAAAGTCCTCTATGTATGGTTTGATGCACCTATTGGCTACATCTCTTCTACTAAAGAATGGGCACAACGTGAAGGCAAGGATTGGGAACCGTATTGGAAAGATGAAAATACCACTTTGGTGCATTTTATAGGAAAAGATAATATTGTATTTCATTGTATTATGTTTCCTGCGATGCTCAAAGCGGAGGGCAGTTACATCCTTCCCAAAAATGTGCCTGCTAACGAGTTTTTAAACCTTGAAGGTCAAAAACTATCCACTTCCAAGAACTGGGCTGTATGGCTGCCTGAGTATCTCAAAGATTTCCCGGACAAACAGGACGTACTGCGCTATGTGTTAACCGCCACTGCACCCGAAACAAAAGACAACGATTTTACTTGGAAAGATTTTCAAGCACGTAATAACAACGAGCTGGTCGCTATTTTTGGAAACTTTATCAATAGAGTCCTTGTATTGACCAATAAATATTATGAAGGCAGTGTACCAAGTCCAAATGAATTTTCCGAAATTGATACAGAAACCTTAGAAAAAGTAAAAGCATTTCCAGCAACTTTGTCCAAATCCATTGAACGCTACCGTTTTAGAGAAGCCAGTCAAGAATTGATGAATTTGGCCCGTTTAGGAAATAAGTACCTAGCAGATGAAGAACCGTGGAAACAAATCAAAACTGATCCAGGACGCGTTCAAACTATTATGTATGTAGCGCTTCAGATTTCAGCGGCTTTGGCCATAGTTTCTGAACCTTTTCTTCCATGGTCATCTGAAAAACTAAAAAAGATGCTAAGACTAAAAGCTCAACCATGGGAGGCAGTAGAGAGACACACTCCACTATTAGAAGCAGCCCATCAAATCGGTACTGCCCAATTGTTGTTTGCCAAAATTGAAGATACAGAAATTGAGCAACAGCTAGAAAAATTAGCCAAAAGTAAACTGGAAAATACCATAGCCAATAAAATTGTTGAACCTCAAAAGGAGACGATTTCTTTCGAATATTTTTCTAAATTAGACATGCGAGTAGGGACAATCATTGCCGCCGAAAAAATGCCAAAAGCCAAAAAGTTATTGGTTCTTCAAGTGGATACGGGAATTGATGTGCGTACCATTGTGTCTGGTATAGCAGAGAGTTTTACAGCTGAATCTGTGATCGGAAAACGGGTCACTGTCTTAGTGAATCTCGCCCCTCGTGCCTTGCGTGGTGTTGAAAGTCAAGGGATGATTCTTATGACCGAAACTCCAGAAGGTAAGCTGGTTTTTGTAAATCCAGATGCAACTCAACAAGCTGCAAACGGATTGAAAATAAGTTAGAATCGCACTCAACATACAGCGATTGCTTTGTTATACTGAAACTAGTTCAGCATTACAGTTCGTTAAGCATGAGGTCGGCCTCCTTACTTTATTCAAATTAAAATTTTGTTTGAACTCTAGGTTATAGTACCTTAGCAATCATTAATTAAAATGCATTTATGCCAGGAACCAACATTACTTTAAAACAATTGTCATCAATCTTGGGTGTGTCAATTTCAACAATATCCAAAGCCTTGAACGACAGTCACGAGATCAGTGATGTAACTAAAAAACGCATTGTGGAAATGGCGAAGTTGCACAATTATCAGCCAAATAAAATTGCAGTAGGTTTAAAGTCTGGAAAAACCAATACCATTGCGGTCGTGATTCCCAGTGTTCAAAATAGTTTTTTTGCACGAGCATTGTATGGCATTGAAAGCCTGATTTCGGAAACTAACTTTAATATTATTGTGTGTCTCACCAAAGAATCACACGCCAAAGAAGTAGAAACATTTAATATGTTATCCAATGGGGTGGTAGATGGTTTTATAGTAGCGGTTTCAGAAGAAACACAGAGTTTACAAAATTACGATCATTTTACCAATGTGATTGAAAATGGCAAATCGGTAGTGATGTTTGATCGTGTGATTGATTCAGTGAACTGTGGAAAGGTAATCACCAATGATTTTACTGCCTTGTCAGAAGCGACTCAGACGTTGATAAGTTCAGATCGAAAAAATATTGTGTTACTCTCTACAATTCACAAGTTGAATGTTGGAAAACAACGGACTCAAGGTTATATAAAAGCCATGAAAGCGGCCGGTTTTTCGCCAACTATTTTAGAGTCGGACGAGCAGCAGGCAGGTGCCGTGATGATCGATTATTTAAAAACGCAGCCCGTTGATGCGATTATTGCATTGGACACCGATGCGTCTTTGGCAGCCTTAAAAGCTGTGAAAGTTTCAGGAAAACAGATTCCAAAGGATGTAGCGGTTATTGGTTATGTCAGTGAGCGTATGGCGCACAACCTAACACCAGAACTTACAACCATCAACCAACATAGTTATACGATCGGAAATGCAGCAGCACGTATGATTGTGGAGTCCATCAGAACCAAATCAAAGAAGATGCAGCAAGTGGTGATCAGCTCGACCTTATCGGAGAGAGATTCGTCTTAAATAATAAGAATGCCATTCTCAGATTTTGCTCAAGTAATTCTTTATTGTCATTATAATTTTTAATGCCTAAATGAATTATTTATATTATCAGGTTAAAAAAAAGAGAGTCCCAACGGAACTCTCTTTCTCTTATTAGAAGTAAACCTTCCTACTATTTGTTTCCCAACATCAACACTTCATTGACCACTACTTCCGTGATATAGCGTTTTTCGCCTTCTTTTGTTTCATAGCTTCTAGAAGTCAATTTGCCTTCAACCGCAATTTCTTTGCCTTTTGTGACATAGTTTTCAATGATTTCAGCGGTTTTGTTCCAGGCTACAAGGTTGTGCCAATCTGTTTTTGTTTGTTTTTGCCCATCGGCATCTTTGTAGTACTCGTTTGTTGCCAATGAAAATTTAGCTAATTTTTTACCACTGTCTAAAGTGATGATTTCAGGATCATTTCCTAAGTTTCCAATTAACTGTACTTTGTTTCTAAGTGTGTTCATCATAATTAATTTTAAGGTTATTACAGTTTTACTATCGAACGATTCGACACTGCAAAGATGTGATACTGTCCAAATGTTAGTCGGTAATTACCTGTTTAATTTCGTTTGTAATTATTTGTAGTCGTTTGTAATTGATTAAAATTGTACTATATTTAGAGCTTGTAATCAGAATTTAAATACCTATGAAAAAGCAATGCCCTGAGTGTAACGATCCAATTGTAGGACGAACAGACAAGAAATTTTGTAGCGATGGTTGTCGTAACAGCTATAACAACCGAGTAAATAAAGATCAGAAAAATCTGATTCGAAATATCAACAACCGATTGCGCAAAAATTGGCGTATTCTGGAAGTACTGAATCCAAACCAAAAAACAAAAACCACACGGGATAAACTCATTTCGGCTGGGTTTGACTTTAATTATTTTACGAGCATTTATACTACAAAATCAGGGACAGTCTACTATTTTGTGTACGACCAAGGATATTTGCCTTTAGAAAACCATTATTATGCTTTGGTGAAACGAGAATAGACCCTGACAAACCGTTTAAACCTCTAAAATTACCGTTTATTACATCATTTGACCGTTAGTTACATAGTCGTTGTAAGGACTGTTTAAGGAGTATATATTTGACGTTTGTAATTTAATATCTTACTTAAAAGTTAAATTGGTTAATTTTGGAAAACACCACAATCGTGGTGTTTTTCTTTTAAATGCTGCTTCTTCCGTTCAAATATTAAGGAGTTCCGTTTATTACGTCATCAGTCCGTTTATTACATAGCGCTTGTAAATAACACATTCCCTACATATTTTTGGTGAACGTAATATCTTTATATTATTAAAAGTTAAATTGGTTAATTTTGAAAAACACCACTTCTGTGGTGTTTTTTTTTGCTTTTCAATGAATGTATATTCCGTTTAAACATTAAATAGTTCCGTTTATTACATAAATTGTCCGTTCATTACATTATGGTTGTAAATAACCCAATCCTTACATACATTTGGTGGACGTAATATCTACTTATTACTAAAAAGTTAAATTGGTTAATTTTGGAAAAACACCACTCCCGTGGTGTTTTTTTTTGTTCAAAAGAGATTGAGAAAACCAACTTACTTTCAAAAAATCTATTACTTTTGAATCAAAATTACATAATAATGAAACAATTAAAATACACCCTGCTCATAGTTCTTTGTTTTTCAACGCAAATTCAAGCTCAAAACCAATCAAATTTAGTATCTCATTACAAGGCCTATTATGCACAAATGCAGCAACAGGGCGATATTCAAGGAGTGATAAACGCGATGACACACCTCGTTTTATTAGAGCCTAATGTTAAACGTAAAGACACTTTAGCTGCATTGTATATGAATGAAGGGAAGTATTTACAGGCTTTAAATGTCATTGGAGTTGAAGTACTGGATTCTGACACCAATTTATCTACAGAAGTCAAAGCAGTGAGTTTAAAATCTCTCAACGAGCCCAAACGTGCTATTGAACATTATGAAGTTCTTTACAAACAAAAACGATCTGTTTCTCTTGCATATGAGTTGGCAGATTTGAAAATTCAAACGGGGGATATTAATGGCGCAACCCTAAACATCACATACGGAATTGCTAATGCTACATCGGATATGATGAAACCTTACTATGAAACACAAACCCCGTATCAAGTGCCAGTATTGGCCGGTTTTATATATTTAAAAGCCATTGCTAAATTTAGAGAAAACCCAGAAACAAATCACGACGCTGCCATTTCAATCTTAAATGAAGCATTGGAATTAGCTCCCAATTTTAATATGGCTAATTTAGCTGTGGATGCGATACGTGCCCAAAAAGAAACTCCGAAGACAGAGTAATTTTTAGAACTAAACAAAAAAAAGCAGCGCCTAGGCGCTGCTTTTTTTTTAAACATTACCAAATCCGAACACGTTGATCTTCTGGAAGGTACATTTTATCACCTTCTTTGATATCGAAAGCTTCATAAAAAGCATCGATATTTTTTAGCGGTTGTGTTGCCCGCTGAATCCCAGGCGAATGGGGATCGGTTTTTATTTGTCTTCTTAATGCGTCTTCACGTGTTAAGGTTCTCCAAACGGTTGCCCAAGACATAAAGAAGCGTTGTTCTGCAGTAAATCCGTCAATATCTTCTGGTCGTCCATTTTCATCAAAAAAGAGTTGAAGTCCGTCATAAGCACCAAGCACACCTCCAAGATCTCCAATATTTTCTCCTAAAGTGAATTTCCCATTGATATACACACTGTCTAACACTTGAATGGCACTGTATTGTTCTGCCAAAGCGTTTCCACGTTTTTCAAATTCGATTAAATCTTTTTCAGTCCACCAGTTGTTAACGTTTCCATCGCCATCAAATCGGGCTCCAGAATCGTCAAAAGCATGTGAAATCTCGTGTCCAATTACGGCTCCAATTCCACCATAATTAACGGCCTCATCAGCCGTATAATTATAGAACGGAGGTTGTAAAATAGCTGCTGGGAATACAATCTCATTGTTTAAAGGATTGAAATAGGCATTCACAGTTTGTGGTGGCATCCCCCATTCAGATTTGTCAACGGGCTGTCCAATTTCGGAAATGTTTTTATTCAAACTCCATTGGGATACTGCCAACATGTTTTCAGCAAAGCTATTACCTTCTTTCACCTGCAATTCAGAATAATCTTCCCATTCGTCTGGGTAGGCAATTTTAACAGTAAATTTATCGAGTTTTTCAATGGCTTTGGCTTTGGTCTCGTCACTCATCCAGTCCAATACTTGAATTCTATTTTGAAATGCTTTGATCACATTCGCAATCATTTTTTCAGCTTTTGCTTTTGCTTCAGGTGGAAATTTAGCTTCTACATACAGCTTGCCAATCGCTTCACCTACAGATCCATTGACGGTTCCAAGAGCGCGTTCTTCCGCCGCACGTTGTGTTTTGGCACCGCTTAATGTTTTACTATAAAATTCCCAATTTGCAGTTTCAATTTCTGGGGTTAAATAGCCAGCTGCATTGTCCAACGTACTCCAAGTCATTAAGGTTTTAATATCTTCAATTGGCGTCGTACTTAAAAAAGTATTGAGAGCTTTCATGTAGTCCGGTTGCATGACTAAAACAGTGTCTAAAGCTTGGGGAACTCCCAAGTCTTTGATGAATTTATTCCAATCAATTTCTGGAGTGATAGCACTCAATTCTGCTAGAGAGCGGGGATTGTTAAAGTTGCGAATGTCCCGACTCTGTACTTTGTCTAAGCGCGGTTTTGCCAGTTGTGTTTCCAATGCCAGTACAAGTTCTGCTGCGGCCTGTGCCGAGGCTTTATCGTAATTAATAAATTCAAACATACGAGCAACATGCGCTACATACTGTCCTCTAATTTCTTTGGTCTGTGCATCTTGATCAAGGTAATAATCGCGCTGAAGTCCTAATCCACCAGGAAAAACCCAAGCGGTATTCATGCTGCTATTGTTTAAATCTGCTTCGGCGCCAATACCTGCAAACGGTGCTGAGACCCCCACTGTTTTTGCATACACAGTTTGCATGTCTGAGATATTTTGAATGCTATTGATGGCATCTAAAAGAGGAACAATCGGAGTAATGCCCGCTTTGGATCTGGCTACAGAATCTAGTTCAGATTGAAAAACCAATAAAGCTTTTTTCTGATCAGACCCTTCTTCATAGGTGCCCAGTTCTTTAGACGTTTTTATAATGTCAAGGACATCTTTTCGTGTAGATTTCCTTAGGACTCCAAAGCCACCCCAACGAGATTCGTCATCTGGAATCGTGTTGGTTTTCATCCAATTTCCATTCACATAGTCATAGAAGTTGTCTTTTGGATTCACAGAGGTATCCATGTTTTCCAATATAATTCCTGGTATCTTTTCAGCTTCTGAAAACTGATTTTTCGATTCGGTTTTGCATGC
The DNA here is from genome assembly GCA_018673215.1 of Formosa sp. Classification (GTDB taxonomy): domain Bacteria; phylum Bacteroidota; class Bacteroidia; order Flavobacteriales; family Flavobacteriaceae; genus Hel1-33-131. Next base: position 12,753 of record JABHDE010000016.1, read on the forward strand.
ATGAAAGCTTAAGACGCCAAGTGCATACACAGCCATAAGTTGTTTGAAGTTCATGTGTTTTATTTTTTTGGTGAATAATATATGCTTTAGTGATACAAAGAACTAAAAATAATAGAGTTACATGTGGTAATTAACAAAATTTTAGTTTAAACCCTGGAAGTTTAAGGTTAATTTTAAACTAGTTCAAAATTAATGTCCGAGTAGTGAGTTAGTTCTTAGCTTCGATTTGTAAAAAATTAATTTGGTTTTGCGATCCGTTGCGCTTCTTTTTCACGTGTTTTGTTTATTTGAAATATCAAATTTTTGTGTGATTCAATCAGATTAGATATTGTTTGTTCGGTTTCAACGAAGTCTGTCTCTTCCACACTGTAAAGTTCGTTTAGTTTACGAGCTAAAGTTTCGGTGACTTTCACCCGAGCCAAAATGCTGTTTATTTTTAAGGGATTTGGAACACTTTTTTTAATGTTTAAAAACAATTGATTGAGATCTTCATTGGGTTGTTTGAAAAAAGAAGGATCTCCATTTTCGAGGTTTTTTATAGCAGCATCTAAAATGGGGTAGTGATTCCAATCTGTAAATTCTTTAGGTGCTGTAATAGATGAAATTAAAATTTCTTGTTTTGGTACTTCTTTTATGCTATCTAGTGCTCTGTTGACTTGAGTTTGAGAAAAGGGTTTAGCTTGTTTTTTTTTGCAACTTTGAACCCACAGAACTGCGCATAAGCTAAGAATGGAATAAAAAAACAGCTGTTTTCGGATTTGTAAAATACTCACGTTCTATCATTATTTATGGCTTAACAAATATCCAACTAAATAATTAAAATACATAATATTTATAAGCTTACTAAAAAAATGAATTTCCAAATAAGAGGGTCAAATCATAATGGCGGAGTAAGTACATGACTATTAAATTATTTAAAAATACTCATCGTTGCATCGTATACTGGGCTTTCTATTGCTAAAAAGTCCAATACACTGTGAAAAACATGGTATTGAGATAGCGATTTATTTTCCTTAAGTATGACAGAATCATTTGAAGTCCAGACAATAAATGGAATTTCAAATTGTTCTTTTGGTGCGATACTCATCGGGAATCCATGCATGTATAAATTTTTCTCTCCCAAAGACTCTCCATGGTCTGAAACAAATAGCATTGTGCTATTGTAGCCCTTTAGTTGGGATAAGTCTTTAATCACCTCTGAAAGGATGTAGTCGGTATAAAGAATGGTATTGTCATAGGCGTTTATCAATTCCTCTTGTGTACATTTGGACAGTTCTACACTCTCACATATTGGCAGGAACTGATTAAATTGTTTTGGATATTTTTTAGAATAGGTGGGGCCATGACTCGTACTGGTATGAAGAACAATAAACATTTTATTGGAACCTGAGTTCTGGATGCGCTCCTTTAAACCACAGAGCAATATTTCATCATATCCAGAGGATTTGTTTAAACATATTTTACCTAAATCTTGTTTGTTGATATAATTTTTGATATTTATATTTGGTTCTCCCCAATTTGTTGTTCTCCATATAACATCAATTCCATTTCTATATAAATAGTTTGGTAATATTTCATAGAAGTTACGACTCTTTTTGTGATCTAAAATAGATTTTACTCCAGCTGTTGTATAGGTTGCAGAGGAGTTTGCTGGATAGGCATAAAGGTTGTTAAGTTTTGAGAGTAAGGGGTTGGTTTTTTTGTGATATCCATATAAAGAAAAGTTAGCTCGCCTTGCCGATTCGCCTATGACATGCATTTTCTGAGTTGTTGAAATACCAGCTAATTCTAATAAAGTTGGCGCAAAATCTATATTTGTAATAATATCTTCATTATCACTTCCTGCCTTTATTTTACCAGGATATTTAACCATAAAAGGCATTCTTAAAGATTCTTCATAAATAAACCGTTTATCGAAAAAACCGTGATCCCCTAAATAAAAACCTTGGTCTGACGTTACTACAATAATGGTATTTTCTTCAAGATTATTTTCTTTTAAATAGTCTAAAACACGTCCAATATTATCGTCAACAGATTTAACACAAGCTAAATAATCTTTGATATCTCCATTTTCTTCCCTCTTCATTACTCATACCATCTGGTTGAACGATCTAACCTAGTTTAGCACCATAGAAATCCCATTTGATACTTTCTCTCCCCTTCTTTAAATCCTTTGGACGCTCTAATTTCATATCTCTACGACTAAAATACTCCATCGTCATCTCCGTATCTCAAGCAGTCAATTCACGCCCTTGGTAGGTATCATTAAATGTAGTTGGATAAGGCATTTCTATGCCATCCCATAATGCTTCATACTTTGTATCTGATTCCCATGGTCTATGGGGCGCCTTGTAATTTAGAATCATTAAAAATGGTTCCTTGGAAGTTTTTGTAGAATCGAGTCAAGTCAATGCGAAATCTGTACTTAAATTAGTGGCATAGCCTTTCTCTTTTACATCGATTCCGTTCTCATTAAAAAGAGGGTTCCAGTAATGGCCTTGTTGCCCTGGAGCCAAGAGGCGTAAAATCGAACTATTTTGGGGCGGATTTGGAATTATTAAAATAAAATATCGTTTAAATAACTCCACATTTCGTTATGGAAATTAATGGGGACTAAATTATCACTATCGGCAGCTTCACCCATGCGAATGATTACTAGATTTTGACTTGGAATAATATCAAGATATTGGCCGTTTTTACCCATCCCTGCAATTAAATCTTCTGGGGCGTTGGAGGCCAAAGAAGCCTGTATTGGAATTGTTATCCCCGGAGGAATCAAACTTTCTTTGCCATTAAGCCACCACAAGTATCCATAGGATTTATTTATTTCTTGAGATGTATTTACCATATTTGAAAAATAATTTGTGTCATTCAAGATAACATCCTCGTCCCATACACCTTCATTTAATATCAATAGCCCAAATCTTGCCATGTCTCTGGCTGTACTGTAGTATGTGTCACTGTTATTTAATTGAATCCAACTTCCACCCATTCCTGTTTTTATTTTCACTTTTTGATTGGTAAATTCATTGTATGAGGTTTCGGTTGCATTTTCGATGACATCCTTTAAAAGTGAGTATGTGGCGTTGTGATAAAACCAGTTTGTTCCGGGGGTGTTTTTATAGCTTAGGCAATCTGGATCTGTACAATTAAGGTTTACTACTTGATAATCCAACCCAGTTGTCATCGTTAATTGGTGTTTAATTTTAATTAAACCCTCTTGTTCTGCTGTTAAACTGGTCCACCCATTGCCAAGATATATAGTACTACTGTTCTCAATAGACAAAAGCCCATCTTCTTGTGCGATCCCGACCATAAGGGCAGTGAGTGTCTTGCCTGCAGAAGCCCAATACCAACTAGAGTTTCTATCAAAAGGAGCTGTATTTAAAATGTTATTGCCCCAATAATTTTCAATTACGATTTTACCATCCTTTAAAACTACAAAAGCACGAGTGTTGTTGAGCTCAAGAAATTCATATAGATTTTCAATCTCAACAGAATCCCAGTTTAGCTCATCAGGTGATATAGTTTCCCATTGGTCGGAATCTATGCTTGGAAAATATATGTTGTTGACTACAGGCTGGCTAATTTGATTTTCGTCTTTTGAGCACGAAATGATTGAAAGTAATATGAACAGCAGAAACTTTTTCAATAGATGGATAA
>JABHDE010000059.1 GCA_018673215.1 Formosa sp.
AAGAACTTGAGCCGATGGAGGGACTCGAACCCACGACCTGCTGATTACAAATCAGCTGCTCTAGCCAGCTGAGCTACATCGGCTTTTTTTCAGTACAATAAGGCACTAAAAAAGCCCGCTATTTCTAACGGACTGCAAATGTATATATATTTTTCTTGTTTCAAAACATTTTCTGTAAAATTTTCATGAAAATTGACGTAATTTTTCTTTTCGCTTTTTTAACTGTCTTTCTAATGAATGTACAGCTGCATCCAATCCCTCTTCAAAAGTTTTTGAAACCTTCTTAATAACAATGACGTCTCCAGGGATCGAGAGCTGAACTTCAAATATTTTATTTTCTTTTTGTGAGGTGTTTTCAACCTTCAAATACACATTTGATTTGATTATCTTATCAAAAAATAAATCTAATTTATCCATTCGTTTCTGAATAAAGTTAATTAATTTCTGATCGGCATTAAAATTTACGGATTGCGTGAGTACTTTCATAATGTAATTTTTTAAGTTAAATTAAATACTATATTAAATTCCTAGGGTGTGATTTTTCGTATACTTTTTTAAGTTCTGCAACACTATTATGGGTATAAACCTGAGTGGCTGCCAAACTCGAGTGTCCTAATAACTCCTTGACAGAATTTATATCTGCACCATTATTTAATAAATGAGTTGCAAAAGAATGCCTAAGGATATGAGGACTTTTCTTAACTTTTGATGAGACTGTGTCAAAATAGCCTGTAATAATTCTATAGATTAACATCTCATAAACCTTCGTTCCCTTTTTAGTTAAGAAAAAGATAGAAGGGTCTTTTATGGATTCCAATTTCAAACGCTCTAATAAATAAGATTCAATAGTATTTATTACTGAAGGAAGTAGCGGAATAATTCGTTCTTTATTACGCTTCCCCAGTACCTTTACATGTTTTTGAGACAAATCTATGTCTTGAATTTGAAGTTGAACCAATTCGATCCGACGCATTCCAGTTGAATAGAAAAGCTCTACGACGAGTTTGTCTCGTAGCCCCTCAAACGTTTCTGGGTTAATGCCATTTAAAGCAGAAACAACTTCTGTTTCAGAAAAGGGTATCTGAATTTTTTTACTGACTTTAAGCGCTTTATGTTTAATTAAAGGATTGACAGCAACAACTTCGATCTTCAAAAGAAATTTATAAAAACTATTTAAGGAAGATATCTTTCGGTTAATTGTACGGTTGGAAATTGAACGATCTACAAGCTGGACTATCCAAGAACGTATTTGAGAGTAATTTGCTTTTGAAATTTCAGATTCTGAAAACTCTTGAGAAATGAATAATTGAAATGCTTCAATATCTTTTTGATAGGCTACTGCTGTTTGTGGAGAATATTTTTTCTCTAACAGTAGATAATCAATGAATTTTTGAATGCTCATTATTCTTTGTTTTACCCATCCAATATAATAAAATATTATGATATCCCCACCAAAAAAATAAGGTTTCTAGTGGGGATTTAAAATTATATCATAGAGACTTGGTGGTTAACTTCCCAACTACTGAAGCAATCATACCGCCCATAACAGCAGCTGATATAACATCTACAGCGACCATAATTACAGTATTATAATAATCTAAAACACCATCAGATGAGTTCATGAAAAAAATCATACTAAGCGACCATAGAAGCCCAATAAAGAACCCTGCCTTGGCCCATGTGTTAAAAGTACAGATCTGTGCCCAATGGCTAAAGATCAATGCAAAAGCAAACGCATAAAATAAGCATCCTAAAAAAATAAAAAGCATGCTAGATTCAGTTCCTTCAGGGTGAAGGTCTGTAAAAATGAGACCATAAAAAAGAAATCCTAGGAGAAAACTAACAATGCTACCAACGATTCCGGAGAGAATAAAAGATTTTGTATTCATAATTATAATGATTTAGGGTTTAATCAAAATTAATTAAAAAAATGAAAAATGCAAATATTTTAACATTTACTGAACTGTTATACAGCTTCTTATAAACAAAAAAAACACCTTAGAATGAAGGTGTTTTTAATTTTATTGATTTTGAAAACTTATAAGTTTTCAGCGTCTCTTAGTCCTTGGATGTATTGCGCTTTTTGAATTTGTGCTCTACGTTTTACAGATGGCTTTATAAACTGCTTACGCGTTTGTAAAGATCGCTTTGTTCCCGTTTTATCAAATTTTCGTTTGAAACGTTTTAGCGCTCTGTCTATATTTTCTCCTTCTTTTATTGGTATTATTAACATAGTCTTTTAACCTCCCCTCTTTTAGATTTCGTGTGCAAATATAAACTTAATTATTGTTTTGCAATACTTATTTTAAAATATTTCTTGAGATGACTACCTTTTGAATTTCGGTAGTCCCTTCTCCGATGGTACACAACTTTGAATCTCTATAAAATTTTTCTACGGGATAGTCTTTAATATAACCATATCCCCCATGGATTTGAACCGCATCATTTGCGATTTTGACACAAGATTCACTTGCAAACATTTTAGCCATGGCTCCAATTGTGGTGACTTTTTCACCTTTATTTTTCAAGAAAGCTGATTTGTGTAACAACAATTCTGAAGCTTCAATTTCTGTAGCCATATCAGAAAGCTTGAACGAGATCCCTTGAAAACTTGATATTGGTTTTCCAAACTGAACGCGTTCTTTGGCATATTTTAAGGAAGCCTCATACGCCCCTTTTGAAATCCCTAAGGACAGTGCCCCAATTGAAATACGTCCACCATCTAACACTTTTAATGACTGCACAAAGCCTTCGCCTTCATCTCCTAATAAATTGTCTTTATGTACCCGACAGTTATCGAATATTAATTCGGCCGTTTCACTGGCTCTCATTCCTAATTTGTCTTCTTTTTTACCAGATGAAAAACCTGGTGTCCCATGTTCTATTACAAAAGCTGACATGCCATGAGAATCTCCTTTTTCGCCGGTTCGAGCGATGACCACAGCCACGTTTCCGCTGATTCCGTGAGTGATGAAATTTTTAGAACCATTTAAAATATAATAATCGCCATCTTTGATAGCGGTTGTATTCATCCCACCGGCATCACTACCAGTATTATGTTCTGTTAACCCCCATGCTCCTATCCATTCTCCAGCGGCTAATTTTGGCAACCATTTTTGTTTTTGAGCTTCATTCCCAAAATAATAAATATGCCCTGTGCAAAGAGAGTTATGTGCTGCTATTGACAATCCAATTGAAGGATCAACTTTAGATATTTCTTCGATAATTGCGATATATTCATGATATCCAAATCCAGAGCCTCCATATTTTTCTGGAATAAAAATACCCATAAAACCCATTTCACCTGCTTTATGAAGTACATCTACTGGAAAATGCTGTGACTCATCCCATTCCATAATATGCGGTCTAATGTACTGTTCTGCAAATTCTTTTGCAGCGTTAGCTATCAAATTCTGCTCTTCTGAATAATTAAAATCCATATATAATTTAGTTGAGTGACAAATATAATTTAATAATTTCAAATTTTTCCTTAGGGAATCCTTTAACTTTTGTTAATTCCTCAATTGCATTATAACCATCTCTTAACATTCGTAATTCTATGATCTCATACGCCAGTTCATAATCGATAATCTCAATGCTAACTAATTGTTCTATCGTGGCAGAGTTTAAGTCAATTTTTTGGATAACTCTAGGTGTTTTTACAGTAAAATCCCTTAGGACATTTTCAATCACTTCGGGAGTTAACCCTCGAATTCCTTGTAATTGAATATCAGAAATAAATCCGTCTTCAAATGAATCTCTAAATCGTACGATTTGTTTCGAGTAAAAATCTCCAATACCATGAACCTTTTGAAGTTGTTTAGCCGTTGCCTTATTTAAATCTAATTTCTGCGAAAATGACTTCTCCCTAACAGAATTTACTGTAGATTTTGCCACCCAATTTGGGAATTTAAAATAGGGGGCTATTTTATTAAGAAGTGAGTCAGATACTTTGGTGACACGTTGAAATTCTTTTGTTGTATTTACCCATTTATTGTTCGCTCTGTAGGCAAGTAACCGATCTATTTCTTCCACAGTCATTCCAAGTGTGTAGCCTTTATGATCGGTTATATAATTTGGATTGAAAGGATATATTTTTGGAGCGGAACTTTTGCGTTGATCCTCTATTAAACTGTCCACCTCTTTTTGAAATTTCAAATAAGTTTTGGGTGGAATATCAAAAGTATCGGTTTTTAATCCCTTATAAAATACAAAAAAAAACTGCAAAGAAATGATCACCACTATCAATACGACAAGCGCCAAGCGTTGTTGGTTTGAAAAGTAGGTGTAAAGTTTCATTTTGGGACAACGATATTTTTATTCCTTAATAGCTTTTAAATATTTTGTTAATTCTCTTTTTACGATAGGGAACAGGAAAAACAACCCAACCATATTAGGGAAGATCATAGCGAAAATCATCGCATCTGAGAATTTCCAAATAGATCCCATACTCGCTGCTGCTCCGATGACGATAAAAATTAAGAATAAAAATTTATACACTAAATCTGCAACTTTCCCTCTTCCAAATAAAAACTTCCAAGATTGCAGACCGTAATAGGACCATGAAATCATAGTTGAAACCGCAAATAAGACCACAGCAATCGTTAAGAATATATTTGAGTAAGGTATGTATTGAGCAAACGCTTTGGAAGTAATTCCTGCGCCTTCAAAAGCTTGACCATCAATATAAACAACTCCAGAACCATCACCACCGTATTCGAAAAATCCTCCGAAATTAAAGATGACAATCACCAAAGCGGTCATGGTACAAATAACCACGGTATCAATAAAGGGCTCCAAAAGAGCAACTAATCCTTCTGATGCAGAATATTTTGTCTTTACAGCAGAGTGTGCAATGGATGCAGAACCTGCTCCAGCTTCGTTTGAAAAGGCGGCGCGTTGAAATCCTACAATGACGACTCCAATGACTGATCCAACACCAAAGGCAGTTGGGTTAAAAGCTTCTCTTACAATAAGACTGATGGCATCGTCTACTAAACTAAAGTTAGATAGGATGATATATAGACAGGCTACAACATACATGACTGCCATAAAAGGTACTACTTTTTCAGTGACTTGTGCAATCCGTTTGATCCCTCCAATGATAATAATTCCAACCAGTATTGCTAATACTATCCCAACAATTGCACCTGCGGCAGTACTCTGCCAGTTAAATAATTCTTTTATTACAATGGTAGCTTGATTGGATTGTGCAGCGTTACCTCCACCAAAAGAACCTCCAATACAGAAGACAGCAAAAATAGCAGCAATAACTTTACCTATTTGAGCAAAACCTCTTGATTTTAATCCTTTACTAATGTAGTACATAGGGCCTCCATATACGGTTCCGTCCTCACCAACGTCTCTAAATTGAACTCCCAAAGTACATTCAACAAATTTCGTTGACATCCCTAACAATCCACAAACGATCATCCAAAACGTTGCACCTGGACCTCCTAAAGCAATTGCTAAAGCAACTCCGGCAATATTTCCATTTCCAACAGTTCCTGAAACTGCTGTTGCCAAGGCCTGAAAATGACTCACTTCTCCATCGGCACTTTCATCTTTGATCGTTTCTATAGCATCTTCACCCGGCGTAGAATCGCCGTACATAACTTCTGCTACTCCTTGATCTACATGGTCATATTTCCCTCTTACAACATTGATTGCTTTTCCGAAATAACGAATGTTTGGAAAACCGAAATAAACAGTAAAAAACAATGCAGATCCTACTAATAAAACCAATACAAATGGAATTGTAAATGTATCTCCTTTGTAAACAGTAAAAAAGATAGCGTCAAAAAAAGCATCTGCGATTGGTTGAAATGCTTCGTCGATTTTTTGGTCGAGTCCTTTTTCTTGTGCAAAGGAAATATATGGTAATAATAAAGCAATAGTCGTTTGAATGAATAATTTCATAAAGAAAGTTTGTGATTATAATTAATGAGCGAACAAGATGGTGAAAAAAAATGAAATATTAAAATTCGATGGGGGTTTAAAAATTCATACTTCTTAGGATAAATTTAGATCAATATTATAAGTACTATTCAAATTTAAAATTTGTTCTGGGCGCCCCAAAACAATCACTCTAGAATTTGGAACCAGTTTTTGACTGGCTTCAGGATTTATAGTATAATGTCCTGTTTCGTCCTTGTAACCAATGACACTACACCCTGTTTTTTTTCGTAGTTCTAAATCTTGAATGGTTTTGATATCAGAAGTATCGTAGAGTTTTTCGACGGCAATTTCTTCAATATTGATGGTGGTATGCCCTACAATCGAAAGGTTGTCAATAAACTCTAATAAATCTGGGACGACTACCAAAGAAGCCATGTGATCCCCTCCAATTTTATCAGGTAAGATAACATTATTGGCACCTGCAAATTTGAGTTTACTGTAAGATGATTCGTTAGAGGCACGGCTTATAATTCGCGCTGTCTTGTTCATTTGACGTGCAGATAATACAACAAACACATTATCTGAGTCATTGGGTAAAGCTGATATTAAACACTCAGCACGTTCGATTCCAGCAGATTGAAGCACATCATCATCATTGGCATTACCATACACAAACAAAATATCTTCATTTTGGTGTTTGTCAATTAGTTCTTTATTGGACTCTACGACTACAAAAGTACGGTTGTGGGTTCGTAACTTTTTGGCAGCTTGCTGGCCATTTCTTCCAAATCCACATATCACAATATGATTGGACAGTGCATCAATTTTTTTTTGCATCTTTTTATGTTTTAGTTCGGAAATAACATTTTTGGAGATTATATACTCTGTAATCACTTTAAGCGCATATCCAACAATAATGACGCTTGTTAATATCAGTAAAATAGTAAATAGTTTACCATCAGAATCTAAGGGTAAAACTTCACCAAAACCCACTGTAGTAATGGTAATGACGGTCATATAAAATGCATCAACCCAAGAGAAATCAGAGATTATTTTGAATCCAATAACCCCAACAAAAAGCAATAAAATCAACAATATAAGAGCTGTGCTAATTTTAGACCTATAAAGTTTGATAAGCGGATTTTCCATAGGTTTTAAATATCAAAAACGGAGGTTCTTTTGGTGTATATTAAGTCCTTAATCCGTATCCAAAACGCCAAAAATAAATAGAATGCAAATCCAAAACCCAGAGTCACAAATGTGAGGTATATAAAGGAAGTTCGAACCACTTTAGCGCGCATTCCGAAACGGTCGGCTATGCGTTGACAAACGTAGAACCCATATTTCTGTAAATTAAAAAGTCCGTTGTAAAATAATTTCATACTGCAATTTATGAATTTCGATTCAAAAGTGCACTACCAATCGCACATTGAAGGCATTTATTTTTTGAACAATATTTTTGTTTTAGTTGAATCAAAGCTTGAGACTCTTAAGCTGTTTTTCCAAAGGCATACAAGTCATGAAATTTATGGACTATACTGTTGTGTTCCAAGGGAATTTTACGCATTATTTCTATAATATCTTCTTTTTTAGAGTGGCAGTTGAATTTATTAAAGGCAAACTTTATTGGGACAATAGTGTTAATAATTAGTAAATTCATAAACGCTTTTGTTAGTTTTTTTGGAGTAGACTTTGTAGCTTTTATCACTTCAATACGCTCTGATTTAAATTCCGCTTTTTCAAATTCCGTTTTCCATAGTTG
>JABHDE010000057.1 GCA_018673215.1 Formosa sp.
GATTTTTTTTTATGTACATCCAAGTCAGAGAATACGCAGCGGGTTGACTTCGTCGACTCTTCGATTTCCTCGCTACCGCACGAATCTCTGTTTGCAGCAGGCAGGGATTTTCAGAAGTAGGCGAGAACCTGTCTGCCGACAGGCAGGCAAGCAATTACTTATAGCCATTGTTGTGTGTAGTTTTAATATTCAAATAATGGACTCCCATTTTCACACACTACTCCACTTGGTTGTGATGGAACAGAACAGTCACTTATTATTCCCCATTTTTCATTAAATTCTTGCTGTTCAGTTCTATGTTCTTCAATTTTTTCAAGAAACAGGTCTGTATCAATATTTGTTGAATAAGCTATAAAACCAATCGGACCTCCACAAGCTTTACTTCCGTAACTTGTAAAAGTCCACTCTATTGAATCATTACAGTTTTCGCTGGTAGCCAAATTTTCAATTTCAGAAAATAGTTGATTTAAATTTTGCGCTTCTTGTTCTTGAGTCAATTCGTCATCATCATTACAAGAAAAGCATATTCAAATTAAGAAAAAGATTCCAATGATTTTTAATTCTTTCATATTTTTTCTATTTAGAAGCTCATATTTCATTTATGGTTGGCGCAAATGTTTTACAACGGTCTCGTATAAGAATAGTTGCGGGTTTGCCTGCGAGGAATTTCCGCAGGAAATTCAGACGTAGCAAATACGTAACTACCTTTGACAAAGTACTAAACCGCAATTATTTTTATACATTGTTGGCAGTAGGTTTTATTTTTTTCCACCACTTGATTTCGGTGTTATTTTCGGTTTATTGCTTTTAACCACTCTATTCGTAGGTGGTTTTGGCGGTTTTGGTGGTGGTTTCGGTTTGTTTTTGCTCATATTATTTGTTTTAAAAGAAACACAATAAATGTGATAAATGTTATTATTAAAGAGATTATAATATTCTTTTTCGCTAAAAATAATTGGAACGTTCTAAAAATATTTAAATCAGTATTTGAATCTATACATTCGATAAAGTTCGTTATTAAAGATTCCTCAAATTCAGATTCTACTTTTTTTTCTTTCTCATCATAAAATTCAGACAATTCTTCTCTGTATTTTTTATAATCTTTAGCAGAACCTGTTATTTCATATTCATAGCCTTTAATTCCGTTGTTATATGATATTATAATTCTAAAAATTCCGACACATAAAATTATAAATGTCAGTCCAATTAATCCTAAAATCACATAATCAATAGGCTTTAAACAGTCGTAATTCAAACTTTTTGTAAAATAAGATACTGCTCCAAAAATCAAGGTAACAATCAAAATCGGAATGTTGATTGACTTATCAAGGTCATCTTTTTTCTTTAATTCATTTTCGTATGAATTTCTATAATGATTAAATCTATCCATAGAATTTGTTCAACTTACTGCCAACTAGTGTATATAAACACTAGTGGTTTATATTTCAATTATATCTTGTTTGGAGTGGTTCAATATATCCCAAATCGGCGTGTATTGTGTCACTCTAGTTCCCAAGTGTATTTTGTAATTCAATAAAACAACATCTAAAACTTCGGTGAAATGACTTTGAAGATTCAGATTTGGGGGTCGTCATCACCCAAACTTAAAACATTTTTTTAAGTTCCCCAAAAAATAAGCGTCAAAATTTAAAGTTAAATACCTGATTTATAATTACTTGCTTTTTAAAATAAATAAATCAAAGAGGCAGAAACACTTCAGAATTGCCCACAAAAAACCCCTGTAAAGAAGGCCTTACAGGGGGTGTTCGTTTTATAATTTTTTAGTCAGCCGTTAGAAGGCTGCTAACGTCTTATATAATCGTGGACTGTCCCAAATGCATATTTGTAAAATTCAAATTGGAGTCGTTCGGGTTGTTTATAAAGTCTTCAATAAAATCTCCTACTTTAGAAGTAGTGACATAATCAAATTTTGTATTCAAATCGGGGGTTGTAATGTGGAGTTGCAAGGATTTCTCAACGGCAGTGCGTATCAATTCAGCTTCCTTAAAAAGTTCAAAATGATCTAGCAGCATTGCTGCAGATAATATGGACGCAATAGGATTGGCAATTCCTTTGCCTTCGGCTTGTGGATACGAGCCATGGATGGGCTCAAACATCGAATGCTTATCACCAACAGACGCAGAAGCCAACAGACCTATAGAGCCTCCAATAACGCTTGCTTCGTCGCTAATAACATCTCCAAACAGGTTTTCGGTCAGGATGACGTCAAACTGTGTAGGGTTCAGAATCATTTGCATGGCCGCATTGTCCACAAATAAGAAATCTAACTCAATTTCTGGGTAGTCTTTAGCAACTTCCCCTACCACTTTTCGCCACAGACGAGACGTTTCTAATACATTGGCTTTGTCAATTAAAGTCACTTTTTGGCGTCTTGATTTGGCTGCCACAAATGCCAAACGTGCAATGCGTTCAATCTCATAGCGTGAGTACTCACACAAATCTGATGCGGTGTTGCCATCGGCACTGATTTTCTTTTCACCAAAATAGATACCGCCTGTTAATTCTCGATAGATACTGATATCTGTTCCTTGGATTCGGTCTTTCTTTAAAGGCGATTTGCTCAGTAAAGTCTCATAGGCTTTGACGGGTCTCACATTTGCATACAAGCCCAATTCTTTACGAAGTTTTAGAAGCCCTTGCTCTGGACGTACTTTTGCCGATGGATCATTGTCGTATTTTGGATGTCCAATCGCACCAAATAAGATGGTGTCGTTTGATTTACAAATATCAAGCGTGCTCTCCGGAAGTGGATCTCCCACTTGATCAATAGCGGTAGCACCTACGGGTGCAGGGGTAAATTTAAAGTTGTGGTCAAAATTGACCGCAATAGCTTTTAATACTTTTACGGCTTGTTCCGTCACCTCCGGCCCAATGCCGTCTCCTGATAATACAGCGATTTTTAAGTTCATATCAATATGTTTTTTGAAGCTCAAATGCTTCTATAAGTTCTTTTTTACTTAATAAATAATCAATGTCATCATAGCCATTAATCATACATGTTTTTTTGTAAGGATCAATCTCAAATCCCTCACTGAGGTCGGTTCCTTTGATGCGGATTGTTTGTGTTTCTAAATTGACTTCAAACTGAGTCGTTGCGTCCGCTTCAATGGCCGCAAAGAGTTGACTCAAAAACTTCTCAGAAACTTGGACGGGCAACAAGCCATTATTTAAAGCGTTCCCTTTAAAAATGTCTGCGAAAAAACTAGACACGATAACTTTAAACCCATACCCAACAAGTGCCCAAGCGGCATGTTCACGGCTAGATCCACAGCCAAAATTATCGCCTGCAATGAGAATACTTCCAGAGTAAATAGGGTTGTTTAATGTGAATTCTGAATTTGGATTTCCCAACTTGTCAAAACGCCAATCTCTAAATACATTATCGCCAAACCCTTTTTTGTCTGTTGCTTTTAAAAAACGTGCAGGTATGATTTGATCGGTATCAATATTCGCAATGTTTAATGGAACTGCTTGTGAGGTATGTGTGGTAAATTTTTCCATTAATTTAAGTGTTTTGTGATGTCTATAATTTTTCCTTCAACAGCAGTGGCGGCGGCCACTAAAGGACTTGCTAAAATGGTTCTTGAGCCTGGACCTTGACGCCCTTCAAAATTTCGGTTGGAGGTAGAAACGCAGTATTCGTTTTGTGGAATCTTATCGTCATTCATTGCCAAACATGCAGAGCACCCTGGTTGTCTCAATTCAAAACCAGCAGCGGTAAAAATGTCTTTTAATCCTTCTTCAATAATTTGAGTTTCAACTTGCTTGCTTCCAGGCACCAACCATGCCGTGACATTTTTGGCTTTTTGCTTTCCTTTGATATAATCGGCTGCGACTCTAAAATCTTCAATTCTTGAATTTGTACAACTTCCAATAAACACAAAATTAATCGGCGTATCAATTAGGGATTCTCCAGCTTCAAAATTCATGTATTGCAAGGACTTCTTAAAAGAAGGGTCGTTGTCCACAGGAATTGTTTCCGATATTTTAATACCCATTCCAGGGTTGGTCCCGTAAGTGACCATTGGTTCGATGTCTTCTGCATCAAAATAATATTCCTTGTCAAAAGCCGCACCTTCATCGGTTGGAAGTGTTTTCCAATAGGCGACTTTGGCGTCAAAAGCATCGTCTTTCGGAGCAAATTCACGTCCCTTAACATATTCAAATGTGGTCTCGTCTGGCGCAATCATACCACCTCGAGCCCCCATTTCAATACTCATATTACAAACGGTCATTCGGCCTTCCATACTCATGTTTTGAAAGACGTCTCCCGCATATTCACAAAAATAACCCGTCCCAGAATTGGTTCCCAATTTTGATATGATATATAAAATGACATCTTTTGGAAGCACTCCATTTTTGAGGGTTCCATTGACGGTGACGCGCAAGCTCTTTGGTTTTGTTAAAAGTAAGCATTGACTCGCAAATACTTGAGCTACTTGACTGGTTCCAATCCCAAAAGCAATGGTTCCAAAGGCTCCGTGTGTAGACGTGTGGCTGTCGCCACATACCATGGTCATTCCCGGTTGGGTGATGCCTAACTCCGGCGCCATGACATGTACTATTCCATTATATTTATGTCCTAACTCATAAAGCGTAATATTGTTATTATTGCAATTTTCAGAGAGTTGTGCGAGTTGTTTTCGCGACAATTCGTCTCTGACAGGCAAGTGTTGGTCCAACGTTGGTGTGTTGTGATCCGCTGTCGCAACAATCTGACTGGGTCTAAACACAGGAATGTCTCTCTCCAACAATTCATTAAAAGCTTGTGGGCTTGTTACTTCGTGTATCAAGTGTTTGTCTATGTACAAAACTTGAGGTCCATCTTGAACTGAATCAACGACATGGGCATCCCAAACTTTATCAAATAAGGTCTTTTTCATTAATGAGAATTCAATTTATTTGTAAATCTTACTGTTTTTTATAATTTGATGAATGTCTGAATCGACAACTTCTTTTTTAGTATCCGCAAAATTTAAGAATTCTGCATAGACAATATCCAATTCAAGTTTTGTCAGTTCATAACCAACGTTTTTAGCTCTGTAGGCTAAAGCTGCACGACCACTTCTGGCAGTGAGTACAATTGCAGATTCTGTAACCCCAACGTCTTTAGGATCGATAATCTCATAAGTTTCACGATTTTTAATCACCCCATCTTGGTGGATTCCAGAACTGTGTGCAAACGCATTGGCGCCTACAATTGCCTTGTTTGGTTGGGTGTAAATCCCCATGCTCTCAGAAACTAATTGGCTGATTCCATACAACATGGTTGTGTTAATGTTGGTGTCTAAATTTAAATAGGGGTGCTGCTTCAAAATCATCACCACTTCTTCCAAAGCAGTATTTCCAGCTCGTTCTCCAATGCCGTTTATGGTGCATTCTATCTGGCGAGCCCCATTTACAATTCCTTCTATAGAATTGGCCGTGGCAAGTCCTAAATCGTTATGGCAATGACAGGATATAATCGCCTTGTCAATTCCTTTTACGTTTTCTTTTAGATACTTGATTTTGGCACCATATTCTTGTGGTAAACAATATCCTGTAGTATCGGGAATGTTCAAGACTGTAGCTCCCGCTTTGATCACTGCTTCACAGACACGTGCTAAATATTCGTTATCAGTTCGTCCAGCATCTTCGGCATAAAACTCAACATCTTCTACAAAAGATTTTGCATATGAAACGGCTCTTACAGCACGCTCTATAATGGCATCTTTATTAGATTTAAATTTATGAATAATATGAGAATCTGAAGTTCCAATCCCAGTGTGAATTCTAGGTTTTTTAGCGTATTTAAGTGCCTCAGCAGCGACTTTAATATCGTTTTCAACCGATCGAGTCAATCCACATACAGTGGCGTTTTTAACGATTTTAGAAATTTCCTCAACGGATTTAAAGTCTCCTGGGCTTGAAACAGGAAACCCCGCTTCAATAATATCAACCCCTAATAAATCGAGCTGTTTAGCAATAATTATCTTTTGGGATGTATTCAGCTTACAGCCAGGAACTTGCTCGCCATCGCGAAGTGTTGTGTCAAAGATTTGGATTTGTGAGTTAGACATTTCTTAGAATATATTTTTGTATTGTGATACGAATTTATATTTTGGTTCTTTCAAATGAGGCGTTCATCATATTTTTTTACGATGTATAACACTGCCTTATGTCAATTAAGGAGCTAATATACAACATTATATGTCAATATTTATACTATGACTAAAGAGCTAAAAGATAATTTATTTGTGTTAATAAAGTCGTTGTCCAAATCTGAAAAAAGACAATTTAAACTTTATGTGGGTCGGATAGGTGTAAATGAAGATTCTAAGTTTTTATTACTCTTTACAGTTTTGCAAAAATTAAAGATATATGATGAATCTGCGATTTTGAAACATGGCTTTGTTAAAAAAGAACAGTTATCAAATCTTAAAGCCCATTTGTACAAGCAGATATTGATTAGTTTGCGATTAAATCCTTCCCATCAAAATATTAGAATTCAAATCCGAGAGCAGCTAGATTTTGCAACGATTTTATATCATAAAGGTCTTTATACCCAAAGCTTAAAAATATTGGACAAAGCCAAGTCCTTGGCAGTGGCTAACGAAGAAAAAAACATCGCCTATGAAATTATTGAATTAGAAAAAGTAATTGAAGGTCAGTATATCACCCGAAGTATTAGTAATCGAGCGGATGAATTAACTATTCAAGCCAAAGAGTTAAGTCAAAATAATTTATTGGCAAGTAAACTCTCCAATTTATCTCTTCAACTGTATGGTGTTTTTTTGAAAACGGGTTTTGTCAAGCAAGCTTCAGAATATGATAAAATCACTAAGTATTTTAACGATCGCTTGCCTGTGTATAAAATTTCTGAACTTGGATTTAGAGAAAAATTATGGCTCTATAAGTCTCATTTGTGGTACAGTTTTCTAATTCAAGACTTTTTGGGCTGTTACAAATATTCTATGCAATGGGTAAATCTTTTTCATGAACACCCAGGAATGATTAAGCTCAATCCCGTATTTTTCCTAAATGGATATCAGAACTTGTTAGAAGCCTTATTTTTTATTAAACAACACCGAAAGTTTAAAGAAACTCTCACAACTCTTATAGAAACTACAAAAGAAGAAGGGTTTCCAAAAGATGATAATGTTCAGAGTCTTACCTTTTTGTACGTTGGGTCCAATAAATTTAACGTCCATTTTATGGAAGGTACTTTTAAAGAAGGGCTTCCGTTAATTCCTGAAACTTTAGAAGGAATACGCAAACATAAATCACGTATCGATGAACACCATGTGATGGTGTTTTATTATAAAATTGCAAGTTTATATTTTGGAATAGGGGAACATCAAAAATGTATTGAGTTCTTAGATAAAATTATCAGTAATAAATCTCTTCAAATGCGTGAAGACCTTTTATGTTTCTCACGAATTTTAAATTTGGTTGCACATTATGAAGCTGGATTGGATTACAATTTGGAATCGCTGATCAAAAGTACTTACAAGTTTTTGATTAAAATGGAAGATCTGTATTTCGTGCAAAAGGAAATGATTAAGTTTTTAAAACAATTAGGAGACATCTATCCACAAGAAATTAAAGCCGCTTTTAAAGAACTTCATGCCAAACTAAAAAGGTTAGAAGAAGACCCTTACGAAAGGCGCGCCTTTTTGTATTTAGATGTTTTATCGTGGCTTGAAAGCAGAATAGAAAATAAATCGGTAGAAACCATAATTAGACGAAAATTTTTATCTTCAAATAAAAATAATTAATTTTTACCGAAAATAATTTGGTTATTAGTATTTTATTATTGAATATTTGCAGCAACAAAGTTCAATAGCTTACTGAGATGTTATCAAGAAAGGTGGAGGGATTAGACCCGTTGAAGCCTTAGCAACCCTTTAATTTGTAAAGAAGGTGCTAAATTCTACTTGATTTTTGATTTATTAATCGAAAATTAGATAGATAACTAAACCTAATTACAGTTCTGTAATTATGATTTCTTTATAACATTTTTCTAATAAGTACACTTTTTGTAAAGTGCATTTGGCTTTTGGTTTAATTAATGTATTAACTCAAAAAAACTAGAAAAATGAGTACTCAAAAATTCGCAACCCAAGCGTTGCACGCCGGACACAATGTGTCAGAAAATGGAGGAACAAGAGCCGTTCCTATTTATCAATCTACTGCCTATGTATTTAATAGCTCGGACCATGCAGCTAATTTATTTGCATTGGCAGAACCTGGAAACATTTATACCCGTATAAACAATCCAACAAACGATATTCTTGAGCAGCGTTTAGCAGCTTTAGAAGGAGGCATTGCAGCAGTGGTCACTGCATCAGGAACCGCAGCCATTGCAACCAGTCTTTTAACCTTGCTCAAAGCAGGCGACCATATTGTAGCCTCAAGTAGTTTATATGGAGGTACTTACAATTTGTTAAGTGTAACGCTTCCAAGACATGGAATTACCACGACTTTTGTAGATCCTTCAATTCCAGAAAATTTTAAATCTGCTGCTCAAGAAAATACAAGAGCCTTTTTTATTGAATCTCTTGGAAATCCAAAATTAGATGTTCTCGATATCGAAGCAATTTCTAAAGAAGCAAAAGCATATAAAGTCCCTTTAATTGTAGATAATACAGTAGCGACTCCTTATTTATTAAATCCAATTGCTCACGGTGCAAATATCGTCATTCAATCTCTTACAAAGTATATCAATGGAAATGGAACGGCTTTAGGTGGTGCAATTATTGATGCAGGAACCTTTGATTGGGGTAATGGTAAATTCCCTGAATTTACAGAACCTTCTGCAGGATACCACGGACTTGTTTATAACGACGTAATTGGAGCAGCTTCTTTTATTGCGAAAGTTAGAATTGAAGGCTTAAGAGACTATGGAGCTGCATTAAGCCCATTCAACGCATTTCAAATCATTCAAGGTTTAGAAACACTCGAAATTCGCATCCAAAAGCACAGTCAAAATGCACTGGAACTAGCCCAATGGTTACAAAAACAAGAAGATGTAGAGTGGGTTAATTATCCTGGTTTAAAATCAAGTCCTTACAAAGCATTAGCTGACAAATATTTACCAAATGGTCAAAGTGGTATTGTCACTTTTGGCGTCAAAGGAGGCTTTGAAGCTGCTAAAACCATTGCCGATACAACCAAGTTGTTTTCGTTATTAGCAAACATTGGAGATACAAAATCCTTGATTATTCACCCGGCAAGTACAACGCATCAACAATTAGATGATGCTGCACAAGAAACAACGGGTGTTACCAAAGATTTAATTCGTTTGTCAGTTGGTCTCGAAAATGTAGAAGATTTAAAATCAGATTTGAGAGAAGCTTTCAAGGTGGTTAAAACTGTTTTTGCATAATTTTTTAGCACACCCCAATGAGTAGTACACTACAAAACATACTCCTAAAATACACAACCAAACCTGGTAAGACGACTGCAATAACGTTGTCTTACCAGCTATTTGGAAAACCATTACATGAGGCACCTATAGTAATGATCAACCACGCACTTACGGGGAACTCTAATGTGACTGGAAAAGGAGGGTGGTGGAATCCAATTGTAGGGCCTAATAAAGTCATTGACACCAATGTGTTTACGGTACTGGCATTTAATATTCCAGGAAATGGATTCGATCAAGTTCCAAGTAATTTAATCGAAAATTACAAAGATTTTACAGCATCTGACATTGCTAAAATTTTTGCAATTGCTTTAGATCAACTTAAAATCACTCAGCTTTATGCAGTGATAGGAGGTTCTGTAGGAGGTGGGTTGGCATGGGAACTTGCCGCTCTCAAGCCGAATTTAATTGAACATCTTGTTCCGATTGCCTCGGATTGGAAGTCAACCGATTGGCTCATAGCCAATTGCTATATTCAAGAACAAATATTAAACAATTCGTCACAACCTTTGGTAGATGCACGTATGCATGCCATGTCACTGTACCGAACACCTGAATCGTTTAAAGCAAAATTTGATCGCATTCTGCAAAAAGATGAAAATGTATTCGCTGTTGAAAGCTGGTTAAATTACCACGGAAACGTACTTAACGATCGGTTTCAGTTGGCTGCTTATAAGATGATGAACCAAGTGCTAAAAACGATTGATATTACCCAAGATAGTGGTAATTTTATAGAAGTAGCTTCCAAAATAAAATCCAATATTCATATAGTGACCATTAACTCTGATTTGTTTTTTAAAGCCAAAGAAAATTGGGATACCTATGTGGATTTAAAAGCACATAAAGACACAGTTTTAATTTCTGAAATTCAGTCCATTCACGGACATGATGCATTTTTGATGGAATATGAACAACTGCAAGCTATCTTAGAAACTATTTTTAAACCTCAGGAAGTATATTGATTTTGATCGATATAAAAACTCTCAAGTATGACCCCAAAACATTTTGAAACCGACGCCATTCGCCAACAATTGGAACGATCCAACTACGGCGAACACTCCACCCCATTGTTTTTAACCTCTAGTTTTGTATTTGAGGATGCAGAACACATGCGCGCCTCTTTTGCTGAAGAAAACGATCAAAATATTTACAGTCGATTTTCAAATCCAAACACTTCGGAGTTTGTCCAAAAAGTTGTAACCATGGAAGGAGCCGAAGCAGGTTTTGCTTTTGCTTCTGGAATGGCAGCTGTTTTTTCAACCTTTGCTGCCTTACTAACTTCAGTAGATCACATTGTGTCTTGCCAATCTGTTTTTGGATCTACACATTCACTGTTTACTAAGTTTTTTCCGAAATGGAATATTGAAACCTCTTATTTTAAAGTGGATCAATTGGACAAACTTGAAAGTTTGATTCAGCCCAATACTAAAGTCATTTATGCCGAAAGCCCTACAAATCCAGCAGTCGATATTTTAGATTTAGAAGCTTTAGGCAAAATCGCTAAAAAACACAATCTGATACTTATTATAGACAACTGTTTTGCATCCCCCTATTTACAAAACCCTATTAAATTTGGGGCGGATTTAGTGATTCATTCTGCTACTAAATTAATGGACGGTCAGGGAAGAGTTTTGGGAGGAATTACGGTTGGCAGTGCCGAATTGATACATCAAATTTATTTGTTTTCAAGAAATACAGGGCCAGCGCTGTCTCCGTTTAATGCATGGGTCCTTTCTAAAAGTTTAGAAACCTTAGGAGTTCGTGTCGATCGTCATTGTAAGAATGCCTTAAAAGTGGCCAAATTTTTAGAGAAACATCCAAATGTAAGCATGGTGAAATATCCCTTTTTAAAATCGCATCCGCAGTATAAAATCGCTAAAAAACAGATGCTCAAAGGTGGCAATGTCGTATCCTTCGAAATTGTGGGGGGCATCAAAGCAGGACAGGCTTTTTTAAATAAAATAAAACTCTGTTCCCTTTCTGCTAACTTAGGGGACTCCAGAACAATCGTCACACACCCGTCTTCTACTACCCACAGTAAATTGTCTGAAGAAGACCGTCTCGAAGCCAGTATTACAAACGGACTCATTAGGGTCTCTGTTGGATTGGAGCATCATAAGGATATCATCAGCGATTTAAATCAAGCATTAGGTTAATTATTACGACCGATTAGTAAATAAATAAAATAGTACAAAGTGATTATCAGTAAAATTCTTAATCCAGGCAAACGATTTGTTTTAAAATATACTACTGTAAGTGGTATTGACGGATTTGATGGCAGTCGAAAAGAAGCCCCAAAAGCGGTTGTAAAAGCACTCGCATAACTAGTCATAAAAACTCAATTTAGGATGTCAGATATTTATAACGAACTAAAGAAACGAATCTTGATTTTAGATGGTGCCATGGGAACCATGCTTCAGGATTATGATTTTTCGGAAGAAGATTACAGAGGGGAGCGTTTTAAAGCGTACCCTACATCTTTGAAAGGAAATAACGATTTATTGAGTTTGACACAGCCCGATGCGATTGCCGATATTCATCGTAAATATTTTGAAGCGGGAGCCGATATCGTGGAAACCAATACCTTTTCAGGAACCTCCATTGCGATGGCAGATTATAACATGGAACATTTGGTCTATGAGTTGAATTTTGAATCCGCCAAAATAGCCAAACGTATTGCAAATCAATTCACAATTTCCGAACCATACAAACCGCGGTTTGTTGCAGGAAGTATTGGTCCAACCAATAAAACAGCAAGCCTATCTCCAGACGTCAACAGACCGGAATACCGAGCCATTACGTTTGATGAATTACGCCTCTCGTATAAACTGCAAGTGGAAGCACTTATCGACGGAGGAGTCGATTTACTGTTGGTTGAAACTATCTTTGACACCCTAAATGCTAAAGCCGCTTTGTTTGCTATTGAAGAAGTAAAGGAAGAACGAGCAATCGACATACCAATCATGGTTTCTGGGACAATTACCGACGCTTCTGGACGCACGCTTTCAGGGCAAACGGTGGAAGCTTTTTTGACCTCTGTATCCCATATCCCCCTTTTAAGTGTAGGATTTAATTGTGCTTTGGGAGCCGATCAACTGCGTCCGTATTTACAACGCCTTTCGAACGAAACGACGTTTCATACCTCGGCACACCCCAATGCAGGATTGCCAAATGCTTTTGGTGAATATGATGAAACTCCAGAAGAGATGACTGCCTTTATTGAGGCTTATTTTAAAGATAATTTAATTAATATTATTGGTGGTTGCTGCGGCACCAACCCGGCGCATATCAAGTCAATTTTTGAAGTGTCTCAAAACTACCAGCCACGTCAAATTAAATCCAATTACTAATGGAGAGTGACTGTCAAAAATACCTAACCCTTTCTGGACTCGAGCCTTTGGTGCTGACACCAGAATCTAATTTTGTAAACGTTGGTGAACGTACCAATGTGACAGGATCAAGAAAATTTTTGAGGTTAATCAAAGAAGAAAAATATGAGGAAGCCTTGTCCGTTGCTAGAGATCAAGTGGATGGCGGGGCACAGATTATAGATGTCAATATGGACGAAGGCATGTTAGACGGCGTTCATGCCATGAGGACGTTTTTGAATCTCATTGCCTCTGAGCCCGATATTTCCAGAGTACCGATTATGATTGACAGTTCTAAATGGGAAATTATTGAAGCAGGTCTCAAAGTTGTGCAAGGTAAATGTGTGGTTAATTCCATCAGTCTTAAAGAAGGCGAACAAGAATTTATCCGTCAAGCCAAATTAATCAAACGTTATGGAGCGGCAGTGATTGTTATGGCATTTGACGAGACTGGGCAAGCAGATACTTACCAACGTCGTATCGACATCTGTAAACGCTCCTATGATATTTTAGTAGAAGTTGTCAAGTTTGCACCTCAGGACATCATTTTTGATCCTAATATATTTCCCGTAGCAACAGGGATGGATGAGCACAGAAAAAATGCTTTAGACTTTTTTCAAGCCACCAAATGGATCCGTACCAACTTACCTTATGCCAATGTATCTGGGGGCGTGAGTAATGTCTCATTTTCATTTCGAGGAAATAATATTGTCAGAGAAGCCATCAACTCGGCATTTTTGTACCATGCGATCAAAAACGGAATGAATATTGGCATTGTCAACCCAACTATGTTAGAGATTTATGATGAAATTCCTAAAGATTTATTAGCGTGTGTGGAGGATGTTTTGTTTGATCGAAAAGAGGACGCCACCGAACGTCTTTTGGATTTGGCAGAAACTTTAAAAGGACAAAAAAACGATGTTGAGGTCGCTGTTTTAGAATGGCGAAATAAATCCTTACAAGAACGGATCACCCATGGGTTAGTGAAAGGAATCGATGCCTTTATTGTGGAAGATGTAGAAGAAGCGCGACAGCTTGCTCAAAAGCCCATTGAGGTCATCGAAGGCAATTTGATGATTGGGATGAATGTAGTCGGCGATTTATTTGGCAGTGGTAAAATGTTTTTGCCACAAGTGGTCAAATCAGCTCGTGTGATGAAACGTGCCGTTGCGTATTTACAACCCTTTATTGAAGCCGAAAAAGAGGGCAAAGTCGAATTTGCTGGTAAAATATTAATGGCCACCGTGAAAGGGGATGTGCATGATATTGGAAAAAATATTGTCAGCGTTGTTCTCGGTTGTAATAACTATGAAATTGTTGATTTAGGGGTGATGGTGCCGCCCGAAAAAATTATTGAAACCGCTATAAGAGAGCAAGTTGATATTATTGGCTTAAGTGGGCTTATTACGCCTTCTTTAGATGAGATGGTCTATGTGTCTAAAGAAATGGAAAAAACCGATCTCAGCATCCCTCTCATGATTGGTGGAGCAACGACGTCCAAGGCCCATGCAGCTGTGAAGATTGCACCCCATTATAGCCATACAGTCATTCATGTCAACGATGCCTCAAGAGCTGTGACTGTGGTAGGAGATTTACTCAAAAAAGACAACCAACAACACCTTAGCGATTTGAGAGCATCCTACGATGACTTTAAAGAACAGTTTTTGAGTAGAACAAGGCAAAAGGAATACATTTCTATAGATGAAGCTCGTCAAAAAAAATATAAAATTAACTGGGACCAGACCACCATTGTCAAACCTAAAAAATTAGGAATTCAAGTGATCCAAGATTTTGATATCACCAAACTGGAAGCATATATCGATTGGAGTCCGTTTTTTAGAAGTTGGGACCTTCATGGGAAATACCCCAATATTTTAGAAGATGAGGTCGTGGGCAGCCAAGCCACCGAATTGTTTAAAGATGCTCAGGAACTATTACAGCGGATTTTCTCAGAAAAATTATTAAGTGCCAAAGCCATTTTTGGATTGTTTCCAGCCAATACGGTTCATGACGATGATATTGAAATTTATGATGAAAATGGAAACACACTCCAAACATTTATAACCTTACGCCAACAACTGAAAAAACGGGCAGAAGTGCCTAATATCGCACTGTCTGATTTTATTGCCCCAAAGTCTACAGGTCAAACAGATTATATGGGCTGTTTTTGTGTGAGTACAGGATTTGGAACGAAAGCTCTTGCTGATGCTTTTGAAGCCGATCATGACGATTATAACTCCATCATGATCAAAGCCCTCGCCGATCGATTGGCAGAGGCTTTTGCAGAATATTTACACAAGGAAGTGCGGGTGAATCACTGGGGGTATGCTTCCGATGAAGCCCTTTCTAATACCGATTTAATCAAAGAAAATTATAAGGGCATTCGTCCGGCACCAGGTTACCCTGCTTGTCCAGATCATTTGGAGAAACAAACCCTCTGGAAACTTTTAGATATTAAAGAACAAATAGGAGTGGAGCTCACCGAAAGCTTGGCCATGTGGCCAGCTGCCAGTGTCAGTGGATATTATTTTGGAAACCCTGAAGCCAAGTATTTTGGATTGGGGAAAATTACCGAAGATCAATTGATTGATTATTCTCAACGAAGAAACATTAGTACAGAAGATGCTCAAAAATGGTTAAATCCAAATTTAGCAAACTAAACAGCCAATTATGAAAGTTACAGAACACTTAAAAAATGCCAACGGAAAGACCTTGTTTTCTTTTGAAATAATTCCACCTAAAAAAGGAAAAAATATTCAGGAGTTGTATGATAATATTGATCCCTTGATCGAATTTAACCCGCCCTTTATTGATGTCACCACATCAAGAGAGGAGTACATTTATATTGAGAAAAAAGGACTGTTTGATCGAAAAATCACTCGAATGCGCCCAGGAACTTTGGGAATCTGTGCGGCTATCAAACACAAATACGAGGTGGATACCATCCCGCATGTGCTTTGTGGCGGGTTTACCAAAGAAGAAACAGAATATCTGTTGGTCGATTGTCATTATTTAGGAATCAATAATGTGATGGCACTTCGTGGGGATGCCATGCCGCATCAAAAATACTTTGAACCTACCAAAGGAGGACATCCTTATGCCACAGACTTGGTGAAACAAATAAACAAATTAAATCAAGGAACCTATTTACACGATGTTGTAGAGGTGGACAACAAGTCTGATTTTTGTATTGGAGTAGCGGGTTATCCCGAAAAACACATTGAATCACCTTCCTTGCATTCGGATTTGTTGCGCCTAAAAGAGAAAGTGGATGCCGGAGCCGATTATGTGGTGACTCAAATGTTTTTTGACAACCAACGTTATTTTGAATTTGTAAACAAGGCAAGAGAAATGGGGATTAGCATTCCAATCATTCCAGGCATCAAACCTTTGGCCATTCAAAAGCATTTGCAGTTACTACCTCAAGTGTTTAAAATAGACTTGCCAGAAGCACTCATTAAAGAAGTTAATGGCTGTAGCTCAAATGCGCAAATAAGACAAGTGGGGGTCGAATGGGCCATTCAACAATCCAAAGAATTACTGGATTTTGGTGTGCCAGTATTGCACTACTATTCCATGGGAAAAAGTGATAACATCAAAGCCATTGCTTCGCAGTTGTTTTAAGTTACTTGATTTGTCAGTTCGAGTGTTTTTTGTTTGCAAAAAATATATCGAGAACAGATCAATTAGCCCACACTACAAAATAAAAAAATCCTGTGAAATTGACTTCACAGGATTTTTTAATAGTGTACTAAAGAAGTATTTATTCTTTAATAATTTTTACAGTTTTACTTTTGTTTGAGTCATCTTTAAGTTGAACAAAATAAATACCCTTATTCAAATCAGAAATGTCAAACGAATTATTGCTAATTTGAGATAAATCAAAGTTCATAACTTCTTGTCCAAGTTGGTTGGAAATTAAAATTTCGTTAATTTTGTTAGAATCAATACCAGCGATATTAATTAATCCGTTTGTTGGATTTGGATAGATTTTAATGTCTGATAAATTTAAATCTTCGGTAGAAAGATTTCCATTAGTAGATACGGATAAATTATCAACAACAAATCTATACATGTCAGTTGTTTCAAAGTGTCTAACATACATTCTTAGGGTTAGACCAGAGAAATCCTGTTCTGTACTCGTGATTGTTATAGAAACGGTTTGCGGTGCTTCAGAACTCCAAGCATTCGTTAATACTTCAGTATGAAAATTATATTCTAAATCTCCTACTAGGTCATATAGTCCAATAGAATACTTTTCAGCAGCCCAATCAGGATCTTGTGCAAACACATCAGCAGTTAAAGTAACACTTTCTGTATTGGCAGGAATAGTCATTTCAGGGCTAAAAAGCCAATTATCAGGAGTTAGTGCACCACTACCACTAGCCCATGATGCTGAGAAAAATTTAATATCAGTTGTTCC
>JABHDE010000048.1 GCA_018673215.1 Formosa sp.
GTGTAAGAAAAATCACCTGTATAACGTTGATAGTTGAAAATCGCAAAAGCAATAGCGCCATTTCTATGAATTTCTTCAAATGTAATTTCCCATTCGTTGTGGCATTCTTCTCCATTCATGGTTACCATGGGATACAATGCAGCACCGTTTGAAAATCCAAGTTTTTCAGCATTTTCAATGGCTTTTTCTAAATGATTGTATCTGTATTCTAATAATGTTCTAGCAGCAGATTGTTCTTTTGTTGCCATATAGAATGGCAAGCAATAGGCTTCTGTATCCCAATAGGTACTTCCTCCATATTTTTCACCTGTAAATCCTTTAGGACCAATATTTAATTGTGGATCCGTTCCTAGATAGGTTTGGTTCAATTGGAAAACATTAAATCGTATGGCTTGTTGGGCCTTTATATCTCCTTCGATCGAAATATCCGCCGTATTCCAAATAGAAGTCCAAGCCAGTTGTTGAGACGATAAAAGAGATTCAAAATCTTGAAACTCTAACAAATCCAAAACCTTATTAGCAGCTTTTACAAGAGGAGTTCCATGGGTACGTTCAACAGTATAACCTCCAAATTTTTGAATTTCATAAACAGCACCCTTTTCAACGCTTTGAGTGAATTTTTCAGAAATTGTAGTGTTCGTTTCAAAAGGCTCTGAAATACTATTTAATGGTTGTTCATTTAAAAAACACTTGGACTGCATGAATGTACAGGTTTTAAAAGCAGTTTTCATGGTTTGAGCTTCTATAAAAGAGCGCTCTGAATTGCGATGAATGTTAGTAATATCCCAAAATTGATCGTCCCAATTACTATCTTTATTTTTTATACTCGCATCTAGATACGGTTCAAAACTGATCGTGGCATCTGAATTTAGCGGGGTTACTTTGTAGCGAATGGCTCCAAGTTCGTCAATCTCTAAACTCAAAAACCGCATGCTAGAAACGAATACCTCAATACCATTATTTAAAACGGCTTTAAAAGATCGTGACAACCACCCTTCTTTCATGTTTAATTCCCGTCTAAATCCTGAAACAGACACGCATGTATGAAGATCTAATATCTCGTCATTTATACGAACGTTGATCCCAATCCAACTAGGCGCATTTAAGACCTTTGCAAAGTATTCTGGATAGCCATTTTTCCACCAGCCTACTTTGGTTTTATCTGGATAGTAAACACCCGCAATATAACTCCCTTGGAACGTATCGCCTGAGTAGTGTTCTTCAAAATTGGCTCGTTGTCCAGAAGCACCATTTCCAATACTGAAAAGGCTTTCGGAAGATTCCACCCGTTTGGGATTAAATCCTTCTTCAATAAGCGACCAGGGATCTGCTATTATATAATCTTGATTCATTTTTATTCTAATGTTTTATTAATTCTTCTAAAAAAGAATTTGATAGTTCTGTGAAATCTGTAAAATTATACATTGCTTCACTTAATATGTTTTCATTTCCAATTCCAATACTTATCATCCCAGCAGCGTTCGCGGCTTGAATACCCGCAACTGAATCTTCAAAAACAATGCAATGGTTGGGTTGTGTATTTGTAAGCAGTGCGGCCTTTAAAAACACCTCTGGATTGGGCTTCGCCTCTGTAACATCATTGCCGTCAACTATAGCGTCAAAGGCTTCTAGTAAATTTGTTTTCACAAGAATGGGGCGTGCATTTTTACTCGCCGATCCAAGCGTTACAAATTGATTCATTTCTATAAGAAAGTTAATAGTGCGTTCCACGTCTGGAAGTAATTCAGAGCGGTTCATAGTTGTTATGTAATTTAGGTACTCTGAGTTTTTTTTTTCCATTAAACTATGGAAATCAATATCTGATAATGTTTGGTTGCCCCAGCCTAAAATTTTCTCTAAGGAGCGCTTGCGACTGACCCCTTTTAGTTGCTCGTTCTGTGCATGAGAAAAATCAATACCAATGCTATTCGCTAGGTTTTTCCATGCCAAAAAATGATATTTTGCAGTATCAACAATCACTCCGTCAAGGTCAAATATGAAACACTTTTTATTCATGTAATTAAATTATTCTGATTGATATCTTATGGCCGCTTTATCTGTAATTAAAAAATTACATAAACCAGCGACGATTAAACTAACTCCTGCAACAAGCATTGCATTAATCGACTCAGAGCCTAATTGGTTAGATAAAAAATTGATAAATCCTAAGGCTGCTATAATTTGAGGGATGACAATAAACATGTTAAAAATTCCCATAAACATACCCATTTTTGTAGGGTCTACAGCACTTGAAAGCATCGCATAGGGCATTGATAAAATACTTCCCCAAGCGATTCCTATAAGAATAAAACAATATTTTAAACTTTCAGGGGTTGCATAGAACATTGCTAAAAATCCAAAACCTCCTAAAATCAAAGAAACCATGTGTACATATTTTCTATTGATTGTTTTTTTGGACGTATAAAAGGTCAGTAACAATGCAAATGCCATAGAAGCTAATCCATAAATTCCCATCGCAGAACCCACCGAATTTGAAGATTCTTGAAAAGCGGTGTTCGCTATATCAAAAGCTTGCAACCCTGCTGTGGTCAACATGTCATAATTCACTTCGGAAGGAACTGGAGTGTTAAAAACGTGTTCTGTTAATGCTGGGTTTGCCATACTCCACATAGTGAAAAATGCGAACCAAGAAAAAAACTGTATCACTCCTAATTGTTTCATGGTCAAAGGCATTTTGCCTATGTTTTCGATAATATCTTTAACAAATCTACTTTTTTGAGCTTTTTCTTTTTCAAACGCTTCCATATCTTCTGGGGGATATTCTGAAGTCGTAAGTATTGTAAATAACACACTAGTTAAAAATACAAAGGCACCAATTGCAAATGCGACTTTCACAGACATTGGAACAACCCCCGAAGCGGCTGAGTTTGAAACCCCTAGTTTAGACACCATCCATGGAAGGTTACTCGCAATCCAAGTGCCTATTCCAATAATTAAAGTTTGTACTACAAACCCATAGGAACGTTGGGATTCAGGAAGTTTGTCGGCGACTAAAGCTCTAAAGGGTTCCATTGAAATATTAATAGAAGCATCTAAAATCCATAAAAATCCTACGGCCATCCATAGTGCGGGAGAATGGGGTACAAAAAATAAAACGACAGAGCTTAAAATAGCACCTATTAAAAAATAGGGCTTTCGCCGCCCCAAAGTAGGATGCCAAGTGCGATCACTTAAATAGCCTATAATTGGCTGTACAAGTAATCCCGTCAAAGGGGCTGCAATCCACAAAAGTGGAATGGCTTCCTTATCAGCTCCTAAAGTTTGGAAAATTCGAGACATAAAGCCTCCTTGCAAAGCAAATCCGAATTGAATTCCAAGAAATCCGAAACTCATATTCCAGATGCTCCAAA
>JABHDE010000036.1 GCA_018673215.1 Formosa sp.
CAGGTTTTGAATTCGCATAAGGAGGTAAAACGTTACTGATCAAACTAACGCGACGTTCAGTATTGGTATGACAACCTTCTTTTTCTGCCCATACAGATGCAGGGAAATATACATGAGAATATTGATTCGTTTCTACATCTTCATAAACAGTACCTGTCAACGGAAGCTGAAGCTCTATAAATATGGATTTAATGATTGTTTCGATTTGTGAATTATCATTAAATTGAATTTCTCTAATACGCATGTGATGTATACCAATTAATAAATCCTATTTTTGTTGTTCGAAGATACATATAATACCCAAAAAAATGATAAAAAAATTTACGTTGCTGCTCTTAATCGTTTTAACGACTGCTTGTGCGATCAAGCAGAAACCTGAATTTATCAAAATTGACGGGATTCAACTTGTAGATGCTAATTCCAAAACACTGACCTTGAAAGCAGAGGCTCTTTTCAACAATCCAAACGATGTGGGCGGCCGACTCAACACCGAGGGTGTAAATGTGTTTGTAAATGATATTTTAATGGGAGTCGTTCGTGCAGAAGAATTCAAAGTCCCAGCGAATAAAGATTTTAGAGTGCCACTTCAAATTGAAGTCAATACCAAAGACCTGCTGAAAAAAGATCAAAATGGATTTCTAGGAGGCCTTCTCAACAGTGTTTTAAATCGTACTTTAAAAGTAAAATATGAAGGTGTTATTCAATTTAAAGCCTTCAGTTTCTCTTATTCATATCCAATAAACAAAACAGAAACCATTAATATTAAATTATAATCACTCACGAACATTACATAGCACGTTGTATTGAAATCGCCAAAAAAGGCTTGGGCTCTACGGCGCCCAACCCCATGGTGGGCTGTGTGATTGTGGTGGAGGATCAGATTATTGCAGAGGGATATACAAGTCCGTATGGAGGAGCCCATGCAGAAGTCAATGCGATTAAGGCTGTAAAAGATGTGAGTCTGCTCACAAAAGCCACATTATATGTCACCTTAGAGCCTTGTGCCCATTTTGGAAAAACACCCCCTTGTAGCGATTTAATTATTGAACACAAAATCCCAAAAGTGGTCATTGGTTGTTTAGATGAACACGAAAAAGTAAGTGGCAAAGGCATCTCAAAACTGAAGGCTGCTGGATGTGATGTTCTCGTAGGTGTATTGGAGCAAGATTGTAAAACACACCACAAACGGTTTTTTACCTACCATACAAAAAAGCGACCTTATATTATACTGAAATGGGCTGAGAGTAAAGATGGTTTTATGGCGCCCTTGTCAAAATCTGAAACCAAACCCGTTTGGATCAGCAACTCCTACTCCAGACAATTGGTGCATCAATGGCGTGCAGAGGAACAGGCAATCTTAGTGGGCGCAAATACCGTAGTTCAAGACAATCCGAGTTTGACCACCCGTGAAGTGGAAGGAGCTAATCCCATTCGCATTGTCGTCGATCTAAAAAATTTGTTAGAAGACACCTACAATGTATTTAATTCGGAAGCCAAAACCATCCGCTTGACGGCTGATAGTTTTGATTCTGAAAACCCATTAGCACAAGAAATTTGCAAGGCTTTGTATAAGCATCAAATCAATTCGGTGATTATTGAAGGAGGGCTAAAAACTCTGCAAACATTCATTGACGAGGATCTTTGGGATGAGGCACGTATATTCACAGGGGAATTGAATTTAAAAGAAGGAATACATAAACCTTTAATCAAAGGAACTCTTAAAACTGAAACATGGATTGGTTCGGATTTTTTAAAAATTCTTGAAAATGATTGAGACGATTATATTTGATTTTGGAGATGTATTTATCAATTTAGACAAGCCTGCGATAGAACGCTCGCTGTTCAAGCTTGGAGTGACCGCAATTACTGAGGATATGCTTGAGACGGCTATGCAATACGAAAAAGGACTGATAAGCACCGATGATTTTGTAAAGACATTTACGGCTAAATACCCTTCCATTTCAGCAGCAGAATTTAAGAACGCATGGAATTCGATTATTTTAGAGTTCCCAGAGTACCGTTTAGAGTTTGTAGAAAATCTCTCAATACATAAGAATTATAAACTTATTTTACTTAGCAATACCAATGCGCTTCACATCGAACAAGTCATAGAAAACATGACTTTACATAGATACGAACGATTCAAAAAATGTTTTGATAAATTCTATCTTTCCCATGAAATACAGTTACGAAAGCCCGATCCTTCGATTTATGAATTTGTATTGAAAGAAAATAAATTGCAAGCCTCCAAGTGTTTTTTTGTAGATGACATTAAAGAAAACACACAGGCTGCAGCACAACTCGGTATATACACCTGGAATAACAACCCAGCAAAAGAGGATATAATAAATATATTTGACAACCCTTTATTTAGCAATTCATAATGTCAGTGTTGACTTACAAAACCATTCTCAAGCCTTCTGATGAGATTCTTTATAAAGATAAAGGGAGTAAATTTTACGGGTATGCGTTTCCTATAAAAAGTACTGAAAACCCTAAAGAGATTATTGAAGACCTAAAACAAAAACACTCTGGTGCTGGTCATTTTTGCTTTGCTTACCAATTTGGTATTGAGACTCCCTATTACCGCGTTTCAGATGATGGCGAACCTTCAAACAGTGCAGGTTTTCCAATTTATGGGCAATTGCAAGCGTTTGATCTCACGAATACTCTTGTGGTGGTCGTTCGTTATTTTGGAGGGACTAAACTAGGGGTTGGTGGCCTGATAAGTGCTTACAAAA
Source organism: Formosa sp. (assembly GCA_018673215.1). Classification (GTDB taxonomy): domain Bacteria; phylum Bacteroidota; class Bacteroidia; order Flavobacteriales; family Flavobacteriaceae; genus Hel1-33-131. The sequence continues at coordinate 2,742 of JABHDE010000036.1, forward strand.
CCACAGCGAAATTAAGTTTAGAGGCAAGTGACTTAAAAACGGTGGATATTTTAATTCTGTTTAAACTTAGCTTTAAATATAAAGAATTAAGCCAAGTCATGCGGATTATCAAAAAATATCAGCTCGTTTTAAAATCTCAGCGGCTAGAAATGGAATGTGAAGTGGAGATTTTGGTTAAAAAAAGTGCAAAAAAAACTCTTCAAACAGCTTTTGAGCCCTTTCATAAAATCAAAGTTGAAATTTTAAACGATTAAATATGCAGTTTATCTAAAATATAGGACGGACAACGCATCGGAAAATTAGACTTCATGTTAACAAATACCAATTTGGTATTGGCTGTTGTAAGCAAATCACCGCTAGAATTATGAATTTCGTAATCAAAATCAATAGAAGCTTTTGGTTGCTTGACTAAGGTTGTTGTTACTGTTATAATATCGTCGTAACATGCTGGTTTTTTGTAGTTTATACTTAAAGATACGACTGGCAACATCACTTGGTTTTCCTCCATCTCTTTGTAAGAGATTCCCAATGCACTCAGCCACTCCAGACGGCCAATCTCCAGATACTGAGCATAATTACCATGGTACACAACCCCCATTTGATCGGTTTCTGCATATCTCACCTTAATCTTTGTTTGATGAATATTCATATTTTAAAATTTGTATATTTATAAAAATTAAACATGAGAAAAAAATATTAAATAATCAATTGAATTTGATTTTTTTTTATGATAATTTGTTCACATATTTGTAGTGTAAAATAACGACAACCCCTCCCCATGACAGTCGTTGTTTTCAACCAACTTAAAAAACTAACTAACTAACTAACTAACTAACAACATGAGTAACACTGCGCAATCGGTCTGGGAAAACTGTCTAAACTTTATAAAAGACAATATTCAGCCGCAAGCCTATAAAACATGGTTTGAACCGATCGTAGCTGTGAAGTTAGATGAGCATGCGCTCAGCATTCAAGTTCCTAGTAAGTTTTTCTACGAGTGGCTTGAAGAACATTATGTTAAGATCCTAAAAGTTTCCCTTACCAAAGAATTGGGCGTAAATGCCAAACTGGTGTATATCATCAAAATGGAAAATACGTATGGCAACAAACAACCCTTTACAGAAAAAATTCCAAGTTCAAATCGTTCAGCTGTGTATTCTCAACGTGTGGACATTCCACTAAAAAACATTAATCCTGAATTAAAAAATCCTTTTGTAATTCCAGGCATCAGAAATGTTAAAATTGAATCACAATTAAATCCAACTTATACTTTTGACAACTTTTTAGAAGGCGACTCAAACAGGTTGGCACGTAACGCAAGTATTGCAGTGGCAAACAAGCCAGGTGGCACTTCTTTTAACCCCTTACTTATATTTGGAGGTGTTGGTTTAGGAAAAACACACTTAGCACATGCAATAGGAGTTGATATCAAAGATAAATATCCTGAAAAAACAGTATTGTATATTTCTGCTGAAAAATTCACCCAGCAATATATTGAATCCGTTAAGAAAAACAATCGAAATGATTTCATTCATTTCTATCAAATTATAGATGTTTTAATTATAGATGATGTTCAATTTTTATCCGGAAAATCAGGAACCCAGGATGTATTCTTTCATATTTTCAACCATTTACATCAAAACGGGAAACAAGTTATTTTAACGAGTGACAAAGCACCTGTGGATATGCAGGACATAGAGCAACGCTTGTTATCTCGATTCAAATGGGGATTATCAGCAGAACTTCAAAATCCTGATTTTGAAACACGTGTCTCTATTGTTAAAAATAAACTATACAGAGATGGCGTTGAAATGCCCGAAGAAATTATTGAATACTTAGCAAAACACATCACTTCAAATGTTCGTGAATTGGAAGGTGCCATTATTTCATTGATAGCCCAATCTTCGTTCAATAAAAAAGAAATCACTCTTTCTTTGGCTAAAGAAATCGTAGAAAAGTTTGTAAAAAACACCAAACGCGAAGTTTCTATCGATTACATTCAAAAAATTGTATCGGATTATTTTCAGATGGATGTGGATACCCTGCAATCAAAAACACGAAAACGTCATATTGTGCAAGCCAGACAATTAGCGATGTTTTTTGCAAAGAAATTTACAAAAGCTTCTCTTGCCAGTATTGGATCCCAAATAGGAAAGCGCGATCACGCAACGGTTCTACATGCTTGCAAAACGGTTAATAATCTATCTTCCACAGATAAGCAGTTTAGAAAATACGTAGAAGACTTAACGAAGAAACTATCAATTTAATTATTGTTTTCATCAATAATTTGATCAGCTCATCCCCATATCATTTAGCTTGTATTCACTTCAAAAACAACTAATATACCACAATAATGATTGGAAAACTTTACTTAATTCCCACAGGTTTAGGCGACAATGCCCCTTTAGAAGTTTTACCCCTTTCCATTAAAAAAGTTATTGAAAACATAGACACTTACATTGTTGAAAATGAAAAAGCTGCTCGTAGGTTTATAAAATCTGTAAGTTCTGGAAAAGACCAGTCACGTTTGAACCTTTATAGTTTAAACAAGTTTACAGACCCTTTAGAAATTCCTTCATTTTTAAATGAATGCCTCGCTGGAAATTCAGTTGGACTGCTTTCAGATGCAGGATGTCCAGGAGTAGCTGATCCAGGTGCTGATGTTGTAAAAATTGCACATAAACAAAATATCCAGGTAATCCCGCTCGTGGGTCCCTCGTCTATATTGTTAGCCATGATGAGTTCGGGAATGAATGGTCAGAATTTTGCTTTCAACGGCTACTTACCTATTGACAAAGCAGAACGAAAATCTAAAATAAAACAACTCGAAAGACGCTCTTTTGAAGAAAATCAATCCCAATTATTTATAGAAACTCCCTACAGAAACAATAGTATCATCGAAGACTTAAGTTCAACTCTGAATTCAGATACGCGAATCTGTGTGGCATGCGATTTAACCCTACCCTCAGAATATATCAAAACACAAACAGCCAAAGAATGGAAACACTCGAAAATAGATTTCCACAAACGCCCGGCTATTTTTATTATTCAAAAAGATTAAGGAAATCTAATTTCTGGATTTTTTTGAGCTTTGACAAAGGAGGTGTCATAGCCAGAAAATTTTTCCATATACGTAAGAATATCCGTCCCGTATGCATCTTTAGAATCTTTAGCTCCGTTAGTTCTTAAATAGCGCTTGACATTTCCTGGACCTGCTAAATGAGCTGCTGCTAAAATACCAGATTCTGTAATACGAATGCCTTCAATTTTTTTTCCAACAAACCGTTTGATATCGCGGCGCAAAACCCATTTGTTCCGTTTCACATTAGCTAAAAAAGCTTTCTCTTGGAGTGCCGGAGTTTTTAAGAATAAATTTGGTTTATTTATACCTAACAAGTCTAATGTTGTCACACCAAACTGATATTTTCCTAGATAACCTAGTGTGTTCACGGCTGAATAATTTCCTTGAGATTCTTTAAAGGCAACCGCTTCTTTAAAAGAAATATACGAGTTCCCTAAATACAAAATATTTTGACTCTTATCAATCGCTTTTAAGGGAGGAACTTTCTGACATACAGTATAATCAATGAGCTCAGAAGTGACCTCATAATCATCATAATTAATTTTTGGTTGAATTAAAAATGAAATCAGTAAAAAAGCACCCATAAGCAGGGGAACTAAAAAATAAAATAAGTACGTTTTGTAGATATTAGTTTTTTTCATAATTCTGGGATAAAACTAAAAACAGCATAAAAACACATTACTTTCGCACCCCACGACGGTCCAAATATAACTGGTATTTTTTAGCATTTTGATTATGCCCTCTTAACGTTTTAGCAAATAGGTGAAAGCCCGGATTTTGAGCATCTGCAGCAAAATAAAAATAGGAATGTTTTTCATGATTTAAGACGGCTTCAATCGCTGTCAGGTCTGGCATGGCAATCATTCCAGGGGGCAACCCTTTAAATTTGTAGGTATTGAATGGGGAATTAATAGATTTATGCACATTCAATACACGTTTAATAATGGTGTTTTTATACTTTGGCAATTGATAGGCCGCATATTTAAGAGTTGGATCTGCTTGCAATGGCCACTTATTATTTAAGCGGTTGATATATACTCCCGCGATTCGTGGCTGTTCAGAGGCTTGCTTAGATTCTTCATGAACGATCGCTGCCAATGACATCACCTCATGAGGCTTCAAACCAATGGATTTTGCTTTTTCTAAACGGCTGGCATCCCAAAAACGTTTGTACTCTTTCAACATACGTTTTCTAAAGGTCTTTGCAGATGTGTTCCAAAAAAACTCGTAACTATTTGGCAAATACATTCCTAGAGCATTTAGTTCTGTAAAATTATGAGTTTCTAAAAATTCTTTATCTGTAAAAGCAGTCATCAAGGAAATGCTATCTGCCTCAATTTGACCTGATATTCTGGAAGCTAGATCTGCTAAAGAATGTTGGTTATTGAACGCTATTTTTAGGGGTATATTCCGACTGCGAATAGAGTTGATAATATCATTATTAGTCATTCCTTTGGTTATCAAAAAACGACCCGCTTTGATATTGTTGACATACTTTTTTTGCTTTGCTAGTGTTTCAAAGGTTTCAATATTTTTCAGAAGGGGTTCTAAATCGGCAGACACCTCAGCGAAAGTTGCATCAGTTCTCACAAAGATATAGGCTTCTTTGGAATTGAAATTAGTATTGGGCACAAGCATCACAGAGTAGATATAATAAGAAAATAATCGCGCTCCAATCAATCCAATCAATACAATGGCAATCGATATTTTTTTAAAATACATGATTTATAAATTGAAATAAATATTCATTTTTATAGCGTCCTTTATAGAAGCGCCATTTTTTCTTTAGCCCTACTTTTTCAAAACCTGCCGATTCAAATAAGCGAATGCTGACACTATTATCTTCTAATACATTACTGTACAATTGATGAAGTTCTAATGTATTAAAACTATAATCCATTAACAAGGTCAAGGCTTCTTTTCCGTATCCTTTCCCTCGATTCATTTCTGTGATAACGATACTAACCCCGGCATGTTTATTGTGAAAATCAAAATCAAAAAGATCAATAAATCCTAGAGGTTGGTTAGATTTAGACGTGATCACCAACCGCAATTGCTTCTGTTTTTTAATATCACTTTGAGCAGTTTCTAAATATTTTTTTAATACATCCTTAGAAAATGGAGTTTGAATTTGACTTAACTCCCACAAGGACTCGTCATTCTCTATTGTATATAGAAAAGCTAAATCTTCAAGTACTAATCCCCTTAGGTTGATGTTGTTTCCTTTTAAATCTACCATTCTAAATCACCTTTAAAGACTCGCTTTGTGGGCCCACACAACCACACATCTGAATACGAAGATTCAAGCGGCTCAAATCGAACTTGCAAATTTCCTCCCTGTGTTTTTAGGTTTATTGTTTTTGAAGCTGTTTTATTGGAATGATACATCGCAATTGCAACCGCTGTTGCCCCTGTACCACATGATAAAGTCTCACCTTCTACCCCACGTTCGTAAGTTCGAATCGCAAAAGTATCTTCATTTATTTTTTCAGCAAAATTCACATTAATTCCACTGGCATCAAAAGGTGTACTGTGTCTGATTTTGGATCCCTCTGCATTCATATCAATCGCTTGTAAATTGGATTGAAGTGCCACATAATGTGGAGAGCCTGTATCAAGAATATGGTAGTTTATATTTGAATTAACTGTGGAAACATCTTGCATTTTCAATTCTACATAGGCCTTATCAATCCGTGCTAAGTGAGGACCGTCAATGGCTATAAACTCAGTGTTTTTATCTATAATTCCTAAAAATTTTGCGAAGGCAACTATACATCGCCCCCCATTGCCACACATCGTGCTTTCGTTGCCATCTGCATTAAAATATACCATTCTAAAATCATACCCTTGTTCGGATTCTAACAAAATCAAACCATCAGCTCCAACTCCTGTACGGCGATTACATAAATGGGCTATCAAGTCAATATTTTGTTTATCAAACACACCCTTGCGATTGTCAATCATCACAAAATCGTTCCCTGTTCCTTGGTATTTATAAAATAATTGCGTCATATATAAAACAAATATAAGAATATTAAACTGTAAATAGAGCTGTTAAATCATCGTTAAAATTGAATTGTGAATTCAATAAAAAACTAATTTTAATGTTAGAATAAATAATGTAAAACAGAACACTATGAAAAAATTTCTCACACTTGTATGTGTTTCGGCTTTGGGTGGAGCACTGACCCTCGGAGCTTACAACTATTTTTTTGAAGCTCCAGGGATTCCAAAAACTATTGAAAATGAACCTCAATCGACTCTATTTCCTGTAAATTTTAAGCCACATTTAGCTGGTGGCACCAATGTCGATTTTACAACTGCGGCGAATAAAACCGTGCATTCTGTTGTTCATGTAAAAAACACCACGCTTAGTAAAGGATATACCAGTTTTGAAGATTTATTTTTTGGAAGGTCTCAGGAGAGAGAACAAATTGGCACTGGCTCTGGGGTAATCATCTCACCAGACGGCTACATCATTACAAATAATCATGTCATCGAAGGGGCACAATCGATTGAGATCACCACCAATGACAATAAAAACTTTGAAGCTGAACTCATAGGAACCGATCCAAATACAGATATTGCTTTACTAAAAATTGAGACCAATAAAACTTTAGATTACACCACTTTTGGGGATAGTAATACCGCCCAAATTGGAGAATGGGTCTTAGCGGTTGGAAACCCTTTCAATCTCACCTCTACTGTAACAGCTGGAATTATAAGTGCAAAATCCCGTGACCTATCGGGGAGAAACAACCAATCGTTTATACAAACAGATGCTGCGGTGAATCCTGGAAACTCAGGCGGTGCTTTGGTAAATATTAATGGCGAATTAATCGGCATTAATACCGCTATCTCATCACAAACAGGTTCTTATATTGGCTATTCGTTTGCAGTTCCAAGTAATATTGCTCGCAAAGTTGTGGAAGATATTATGGAGTTTGGAAATGTTCAAAACGGCATCTTAGGAGTGATTGGAGGAGAACTTAATAGCAAAAATGCTAAAGATTTTGGGGTCGACCAAACTGAAGGGTTTTATGTGACGGATATACAAAAAGGAACGGGTGCCGATAGCGCAGGCATCCAAAAAGGCGATATCATTCGAAGCATCGATGGGATTAAGATTTCAAAATTTTCAGATTTAAAAGGGTTTTTAAACACCAAAAGTCCAGAAGATAAAGTTGAGGTTGAAATTCTTAGAGATGACGTTCCAAAAACCTTAGTAGTCACATTAGAAAAACTCACCACGATAGAGATTCCTGTCCTTGGAACCCTAGAAGAACCCTCAAAAGATGCGCTAAACACCCTTGACATAGACTATGGTTTAAAAGTTTCAGAACTCTCCGAAACTCACCGTAAAGATTGGGAATCTGATGGCATTTTTGAAGGAAGTTTTGTAACCGAAATCAACGATGTAAAAATTAATTCCATCAGAGATGCTCAGAGAGCATTGGAAAAATACTCCAATAAAGTACTCCGAATCGCTCTTATCAAAAAAAATGGCGAAAAAGTTATCTACCGATATAGGTAAAGCGTTCTTTATCTGAATCTTAAAGTCCATTATTCAATTTTTGAATGGTGGATTTTTTTTATTCAAAAAAGTTACGAAAACGTTTGAAATCTTCTATTTTTGCAAAAACTATTATAACTCAAATTAAATGGCTTCAAAACCCACCTACGATTCCGAAATTGCATTCCAATCAGACCGCAGAAAAGCAGCGGTTGAACTTATTAAAATTATTAGTGACTTATGGTACGACAGTGCTATTGAACTGGTCTTGTTTAGAAATCAATTAATGGATCGAAATGTCAGCGAGATTCTTAAACTCCATGAATATGCAGGCGAATTTGTCAATAAACCCATCTCCATTTTTGATTCTGTAGAAATGGCACAAGCTATTAAACTACTCAAACTTCCAGCCTCAAAATTAGACATTGGAAAATTAACCTTTGAATATCACAAAGAAGAAGCTTCAAGCCATAGCAGCTCCGCTTTTCTTACTAAAAAATTAAAAGCGGCCAAACATCAACCAAAACTTGAACCCAAAGATGTGGTGCTTTATGGATTTGGACGTATTGGACGCTTGGTAGCCCGTGAACTGATGGGGAAATCTGGAAGCGGAAGCCAATTACGACTTCGCGCCATTGTGACTCGTGATAAACTAAGCCCTGATATTTTAGAAAAAAGAGCTGCATTGCTACGCAGCGACTCAGTTCACGGAGATTTTCATGGAACTGTTCGAGTAGATACAAAATTAAAAGCGTTAATTATTAACGGCACGACCGTTTACATCATATCGGCTTCAAAACCGGAAGAAATAGACTACACCTCCTATGGGATAAACGAAGCATTAATTATTGACAACACAGGGGCCTTTAGAGACCAAGTAGCCCTTGAAAGACATTTAATTGCAAAGGGAACTGAAAAAGTATTATTAACCGCACCAGGGAAAGGCATTCCAAATATTGTTCATGGGGTAAATCATTTGGAATACACTCCAGAAAGTGTAGATGTTTTTTCTGCTGCTTCCTGTACAACCAATGCCATCACCCCTATTTTAAAAGTTGTTGAAGACTCTTTAGGAGTAGTCCATGGCCACCTCGAAACGATACATGCCTACACAAACGATCAAAATTTGGTGGACAATATGCACTCGAAGTACCGAAGAGGACGTGCCGCAGCACTCAACATGGTCATTACAGAAACTGGCGCCGGAAAAGCCGTCAGCAAAGCACTGCCCTCTTTAGAAAACAAACTTACATCTAATGCGATTCGGGTACCAGTTCCAAATGGAAGTTTGGCCATTCTGAATCTTGAAGTAAAAAAGAAAACAACATTAAATAAAATCAACTCGCTTATTAAGACCGCGGCACTAAGTGGTGCTTTAGTGGAGCAAATCAAATATGAATTCAACGATGAACTCGTGTCTAGCGATATTGTAGGGAGTAACGCACCTGCTATTTATGATAGTAAATCAACCATTGTGAGTCCAAATGGAAAAAATATAATTCTATATATATGGTATGATAATGAGTTTGGATACAGCCATCAGGTTGTACGCTTGGCTAAATACATTGCTAAAGTAAGACGATTCACTTACTATTAGAATTTTCAATTCGTTATCTTTGTGCTTTAAATTTAGCAGATGCGTATAGACATCATCACCGTTTTACCCGAATTATTGAAAAGCCCTTTTGAGGCCTCTATTTTAAAGCGTGCTATAGATGCTGGCTTGGTTAGTGTGCATTTTCATAATCTACGGGACTACAGCTCCGATAATTACAAATCCATTGACGACACTCAATTTGGAGGTGGTGCGGGAATGGTTATGATGATAGAGCCTATTGACAAATGTATATCTCAATTAAAATCAGAACGTGATTATGACGAGGTCATTTATATGACTCCCGATGGAGAAACACTCAATCAAGGTATTGCCAATCAACTGTCTATGAAAGGGAATATCATTATACTTTGTGGCCATTATAAGGGTGTAGATCAACGTGTACGTGACCATTTTATAACCAAAGAAATTTCTATTGGCGACTATGTACTTTCGGGTGGAGAGTTGGGAGCAGCCGTGCTTTGTGATTCCATCATTCGTCTCATTCCGGGCGTATTAGGAAATGAAACTTCGGCATTGACCGATTCGTTTCAGGATGGGTTATTAGCGCCTCCTATTTATACCAAACCAAGAGATTACAAAGGATGGAAAGTTCCTGAGCTTTTAGTGAACGGAAATTTTCCGAAAATAGAAAAATGGCGTGAAGAGCAAGCCTTAGAACGTACCAAAAGAAGGCGTCCCGATTTGTTAGAGGATTAAAACATCTTGAGTTCGTAAAAATTTTTCTATAATAAAGTTACTAGGTTTCACTTTTTACTTATATTTGCAGCCAATTTCGAGTTAACCTCTGGCGATCATCGTGAATGTTGTTTCGAATAAATTTATAAAAACCATCAACATGGAATCCTTAATTAAATTTGTACAAGACGAATTTGTAACAAAAAAAGACTTTCCAGAATTTGCAGCTGGTGATACCATCACTGTTTATTATGAAATTAGAGAAGGTGAAAAAGTACGTACTCAGTTCTACCGAGGCGTTGTTCTTCAAAGAAGAGGCTCAGGAAGTTCTGAAACTTTTACAATCAGAAAAATGTCTGGCACTATTGGTGTTGAGCGTATTTTCCCTGTAAACTTACCAGCCTTACAGAAAATTGAAGTTAACAAACGTGGTAAAGTAAGAAGAGCTCGTATCTTTTACTTTAGAGAACTTACTGGTAAAAAAGCAAGAATTAAAGAAAGAAGACGTTAGTCTGATTTTTATTTTAAACTTTCCAAAAAGCTCTATTAATTTAGAGCTTTTTTTTTGTTTTATTCTTTTTCCAAAATGACTCGCACAATTTAAAACTAATTTTATAAGACTTAGAGATGATTTTTCGAATTAAATTGACTTATAAAATCATTGCAATTTCATATATTTGCACGCCTTAAATCGTGAAAGGCAAGACGTATTTTTACAGAAGATAAACTAAACATTATTCGCCCATTATGGCTAACATCATTTATACTATAACCGACGAAGCACCTGCCCTAGCAACACGCTCGTTTTTACCAATTGTTAAATCATTTATTACAAGTTCAGGTATTGAAATCCAAACAAAAGATATTTCGTTAGCAGCAAGAATTCTTTCCACTTTTACAGAGTTTCTAACCGATGACCAACAGGTGGAAGATTCCCTAGCCGAACTTGGTAAGTTAGTCATCAAACCTGAAGCTAACATTATAAAGCTTCCAAATATCAGTGCGTCTATCCCTCAACTAAAAGCAGCGATTAGCGAATTGCAATCCAAAGGATTTGAGATTCCAAACTATCCCGATACTCCAAAAAATGAAGAGGAAAAATCTATCAAGTCGCGTTACGACAAGATCAAAGGAAGTGCAGTAAACCCTGTATTAAGAGAAGGAAACTCGGACCGACGTGCACCTAAAGCTGTAAAAAACTACGCCAAGAAAAACCCTCATAGTATGGGGCCTTGGTCGGCGGAATCAAAAACTCATGTTGCTAGCATGACAGAAGGAGATTTTGCTCATAACGAAAAATCAATCACAATTTCCAATGCTACGAAAGTGAGCATTGTACATACCGATACTGACAACCTATCCAACACATTAAAATCAAATATCGCGCTTTTAGACGGCGAGATTATTGATGCAACCGTGATGAGTGTTCAATCACTAAAAACATTTTTAACAGCAGAAATTGAAGATGCTAAAGCCAAAGGCGTTTTGTTTTCACTACACATGAAAGCCACCATGATGAAGGTTAGTGACCCTATTATTTTTGGGCATGCCGTACGTTTGTTTTTTGCTGATGTATTTAAAAAACACCAAGCAACTTTTGATGAAATTGGTGTTGATGCCAATAATGGATATGGAAATATTTTAGAAAAAGTTTCTAAACTGTCACCAAAAAAACGTGAAGAAATTGAAGCTGATTTCGCAAATGCGATCACCAACGGACCCGATTTAGCTATGGTCAATTCGGAGAAAGGTATAACCAATTTACACGTTCCTAGCGATATAATCATTGATGCTTCTATGCCGGCTATGATTCGAACTTCTGGACAAATGTGGAATGCAAAAGGCAACGCTCAAGATACGAAGGCAGTGATTCCAGACAGCAGTTATGCTGGAATTTATACAGCTACCATCGACTTTTGTAAAGAGCATGGTGCTTTTGATCCCACTACAATGGGAACTGTTCCTAATGTAGGACTTATGGCTCAAAAAGCTGAAGAATATGGTTCGCATGATAAAACCTTTGAAATTCAATCTGATGGCCGTGTTGATGTCATTGATTCTGATGGAACGATTTTAATTTCGCATCCCGTTGAAAAAGGAGATATCTGGCGTATGTGTCAGGTAAAAGATGCACCTGTTCAAGACTGGGTAAAATTAGCAGTCACACGTGCCAAAGCTTCTCAGATACCCGCTATATTCTGGTTAGATGCTCAACGCTCACATGATAACGAACTTATTAAAAAAGTAAATACTTATCTAAAAGACCACGATACAGACGGATTGGACATTCAAATTTTAGCTCCTATTGAAGCCACCCACTATACACTTTCAAGGTTGAAGCAAGGACAGGATACGATTTCAGTTTCTGGAAATGTCTTGAGAGATTATTTGACGGATTTATTTCCAATTCTTGAAGTTGGAACAAGTGCTAAAATGCTGTCCATTGTACCCTTAATGAATGGAGGTGGTTTGTTTGAAACAGGAGCCGGAGGATCCGCTCCAAAACACGTCGAACAATTTACACGTGAGAACCATTTACGCTGGGATTCATTAGGTGAATTTTTAGCTTTAGCGGTGTCTTTAGAACATTTTGGACTCGTCAACTCAAATCCAAAAGCATCTGTTCTGGCGGAAGCCTTAGATATTGCAACAGAAAAGTTTTTAGATGAAAAAAAATCACCTTCGAGGCGTGTGAACGAACTTGATAACAGAGGGAGTCATTATTATCTCACTCTCTATTGGGCACAAGCCTTAGCCGCTCAGTCCAAGGACACCGAATTGAAATCAGAATTTATGACCATTGCTTCGTCCCTTACAGAAAATGAAGAAACGATTGTAAATGAGTTGATAAGTATTCAAGGAAATACGGTTGAAACGGATGGCTATTACCTTCCAAATCCTGAGAAAACAAACAACGCAATGCGCCCTAGCGCGACACTAAATAAAATCATAGGATTGTAAAATTCTATCAGAATGTTTTGTTAAAAGCACCTCCTTGAGGTGCTTTTTATTTTAAATTTGTTTCCTAAAATTTTAACCAATGAAACGGCTCTTTTTTCTCTTTTTTATAGGATTTAGTTTGTTAGGGTATTCACAAGAAAAATACACACTTAGTGGTTCTATTTTTGAGGCCGAAGGACGGGAATCCTTGATAGGTGCGAATGTCCTTATTTTAGAACTCAAAACAGGAACTATTTCAAATGAATATGGTTTCTACTCCATCACACTTAGCGAGGGAACCTACGAAATCACTATCAGTACAATTGGCTACTCAACCTTAAAAGAAACCGTCACACTTGATCGAAATATTACACAGAATTTCACCCTGACAGAATCTCCAGAAACTTTGGACGAAATCTTGATTGAAACCGATATTGAAACTATTGACATCAAAACCCCTCAAATGAGTGTGAACTCATTAACTGCTTCAACTATTAAGCAAATTCCGGTAGTATTTGGCGAAGCGGATGTCATAAAAGCTATCACACTTTTACCTGGTGTGTCAAGCGGAGGTGAAGGGGCTGCGGGTTTCAATGTTCGCGGGGGTGCTGCAGATCAAAATTTGATTCTGTTGGATGAGGCTACTATTTTTAATTCTTCTCATTTATTTGGTTTGTTTTCGGTGTTTAATCCAGATGCCATTAAAAGTTTAAAACTGTATAAAGGCGGGATTCCTGCCAAGTACGGAGGACGCGTTGCTTCAGTCTTAGATATTTATCAGAAAGAGGGAAACAAAAATAAATTTCAAGCCAATGGAGGTGTTGGAATTGTTGCCAGTCGATTGTTGCTTGAAGGTCCTCTAAAAAAAGGAACGGGCTCATTTCTATTGGGCGGACGTGCTACTTATGCACATTTATTTTTACCCTTATTTGATGTAGATAATATTGCTTATTTCTACGATTTAAACACCAAATTAAGTTATAAATTGAACGAAACAAATAGCATTTATTTATCGGGTTATTTTGGAAGAGATGTGTTTAATGTCTCCGATAGCTTTGAAAATACTTATGGAAATACCGTTGTTAATTTCAGATGGAATCATTTGTTTTCAGACCAATTGTTCTCGAATTTATCACTCATTTATTCAGATTATTACTATGGCTTGAATTTGAATTTTGTGGGCTTCGAATGGAACTCGGGAATCCAGAATATGAATATTAAATACGATTTTAAACAATACATCAACGACCGCTACAAACTGGAGTATGGACTTCACAGTACTTACTATGCATTCAACCCTGGGATTATCAGCCCGAATGGTCCAGACTCTGGAATTAATAGAGAGGCACTCACCAATAAATTTGCTTTTGAAAATGCTATTTATATCGATATAAATCAGCAACTCACAGAGCGTATGGCTCTTAGCTACGGTTTGCGACTAAGTTCATTTTTACGCTTGGGACAAGACCAACTTAATGTGTATGAGAATGACATCGCTGTTGGGTATAATAGTGACTTACAACTCTACGAAAAAATAGATCCTATTGGAACTGAAAGCAAGAGTCAAGGAAACATTGAAAAATCTTTTTTGAATTTCGAACCAAGATTTGCACTCTCTTATCAATTAAATGAAGACAGCGCTCTAAAAACAAGTTACAACCGAATGACACAGTATTTACATTTATTATCCAATACCAGTTCTCCTGCACCATTGGATGTTTGGACACCAAGTGGGAAATATATTCAACCTCAAATTCTCGATCAAATAGCCATAGGATACTTTAGAGATTTTGACAACTACAACTTGGAAATCGAAAGTTTTTACAAGACCATCAAAAACCGGATCGATTATATAGACGGTGCTAATCTTATCGCCAACAATGCTATTGAACAAGTATTGCTTAACGGACGTTCCAGAGCCTATGGATTGGAACTTCTGTTCCGAAAAAACAAAGGCCGTTTTAAGGGGTGGTTTGCTTATACGCTTTCAAAATCTGAGCAACAGACCAAGGGTCGAAACGAAACTGAGCCAGGGATCAATAACGGACAATGGTACAACACTCCATATGATAAAACACACGACATTTCTATCACATCGACCTATGATTTGACTGATAAATGGAAATTGAGTGCTAATTTTATATTTCAAACCGGACAACCAACCACCTATCCTAACGGACAATACAATTACAATGGCTTGGTTGTTCCAACATTTGAAGCTCGAAATTCAAGTCGTTTAGATGCCTACCATCGTTTTGATATATCTGGGACTTACACGCCTAAACCAAACAAACAAAAAGGGTGGCAAAGCGAATGGGTTTTTAGTATTTATAACCTGTATAATCGTAAAAATACACAATCATTGAATTTTAGAGAGAATGAAATAACCAGTCAAAATGAAGCTGTTAAATTATCACTGTTTGGCGCTGTAGGAGCCATTTCTTATAACTTTAAATTTTAGAGCTATGAATCTTATGAAAAATTTATTTATACTAATTGGATTTGGATTTCTAAATACTTCTTGCGAGGAAGTGGTTCAACTCGATTTACCAACCGAAACACCTCGATTGTCCATTGATGCATCATTACTAATATCAACGAATGAAACTATAACTCAAGTGGTGGAATTAAGTCTGTCGGGCGAATTTTATCAAGAAGAAAATCCAGTGGTATCCGATGCCAGCGTACAACTCATGGACCTCACAAATAATCAAACATATGATTTTGTGTACGATACTGCACTAGAAACTTACAGTTTGGACTTTACCCCAGCTTTTGATACCAATTATAAACTGCATATCATATATGACAATGAAACTTACGAATCCTCTGTGGAACAACTAATGCATGCCGTACCTATTGACAACTTAGAACAAGGCGACAATACCCTCTTTACAGGCGATGAAAAAGAAGTTTTAATATCCTATACTGACAGTGCCGAGCGCGACGATTTTTATTTATTTGATTTTGGCTATCAGTTGTATTTAGCTACTAAGGACGAATTCTATCAAGGGAATTTATTTACCTTTTCATATTTTTATGACGATTTAGAAGCTGGGGATGAAGTGGTTATTACAATCATGGGAATTGACGAGCGTCATTTTAATTTTATGACCATTTTGATCGATCAAACCGAAGAGGGTGGAAATCCATTTAGCACGACTCCAAGCACGGTGCGTGGAAATCTTTACAACTTGACCAATCCTGAGCATTATCCCATGGGATACTTTAGACTTTCTGAGACCTATTCTAAGAGTTTAGTTTTAGAATAGCAGAAAAGTCTTTCAAAAATTATATTTTTGTGTATGGCTTTCACAAAAACTACCGAACAAGATTCACATTATAACCATCTTGAAAATAAGTCTATTGGCGATGTTTTAAACATAATAAACCAGGAAGACCAAAGTGTTCCAGAGGCTGTGGCGAGCGTATTACCTCAAATTGAAGCTTTAGTTGAACAGACGGTCAGAAGCCTTAAAAATGGTGGACGATTGTTTTATATTGGGGCCGGCACCAGTGGCCGACTCGGAATTTTGGATGCGTCTGAATGCCCTCCTACTTTTGGAGTTCCACACGAAATGGTAATTGGATTGATTGCTGGTGGCGATAGTGCCATCCGTAAAGCGGTTGAATTTGCCGAAGACGATACCCAACAAGGTTGGAAAGATTTACAAGCATACAATATATCTACTAACGATGTGGTAGTTGGTATTGCAGCTTCTGGCACAACGCCCTACGTGATTGAGGCGCTCAATGCCTGTCAGCAAGCCAATATTAGAACGGGATGTATTACGTGCAACCAAGGCAGTCCCCTAGCCCAAATATCGGATCACCCGATTGAAGTGGTTGTAGGTCCCGAAGTATTGACGGGCAGCTCGAGAATGAAAGCCGGCACCGCTCAAAAACTGGTGCTGAATATGATTACCACCACTACGATGATTCAGCTAGGTAGAGTCAAAGGAAACAAAATGGTGGACATGCAACTGAACAATGACAAATTGGTAGCCCGTGGGGTCAAGATGCTGATGGATCAGTTGAATCTTTCTGAAACCGAAGCACAAACCCTGTTAGAGACTCATAAAAACGTACGTAACGCACTTAAAAATTATTCCGATGGAAACGCCTAGAACAAATAAAAACCTTTTAGTGGATGGACTTAAAACAATGGGGTTTACTCTGTTTTTAGCCTTTTTAGGACCTTTGATATTACATGCTGGATTTTCCAATCCCGATAAACCGCTTTACATCCCTTTGGTGATTTCAGGTGTTGTCATTTGTGGAGCCGCAATTTACTTTGGTTTTAAAGGCATCCGCAGGATTATGGACAGCCTCTTTGGAGAGAAATAATTTTTTTCTATCTTTATAAAGAACTTAGACCTCAAATCTGATTCTTCAAAAAAACCAATTCAACTTTTTAGTAAGATTTTATAGTACTGTATTTATACAGTAGACCGTACGGGAATGTTTTCTATTCTCAGAGTGTGTTTTAAATATCATCGTAGCTAAAAAGAAACAATAATTGAAACTTTTGAATTAACTTTACTCATAATCGTGATAGCTCTTGGAATTTTACCAACTGTTTTAGCACTTATTGATATTTTAAGAATTGATTTTCAGAGAATTAATAAATTCAATTGGCTTATAGTAGTTTTATTATTGAATCTTTTTGGAGCTATTTTATATTTTGTTCTTTGATAGAAACAGAAAATACAGAAAAAAAGCCGTTTTGGATCCTAAACAAGAGATTCGGAGAGTAAGACTGAAAATTTAAGAAAAAGTATTGAATGATTGTTCAAATTAAACCAAACAACAGCCATATTTATTCCATATAAAATTACACCTATGACTCCTATCTTATAACCTTTTGTGTTTATTCTTATCCAACAGATTAAAAAAGAGTAATTAGTAAATCTAATTAGCTACATTATAAAATTTTATATTTCTCAAACAGTTTTAGTTAGAAATCACTAATTTTGTTAAGAACACCCAATAATCATTCAAAAAGAAATCTAAACAAAAATGATCTTATTTATAAAAGGAAGGCTTAAAAGTTTCAAATATGCTTTTAGAGGAATGTTTTTTTTATTAAAAACTGAGCATAGTATCATGGCTCAAACCTTTATTTTTTTATTGGTAATCTTACTTGGGTTTTACGCAGGAATTTCCAAGCAAGATTGGATCAATCAATCGTTAGCAATGGGTTTGGTTATGGGTGTTGAAGGAATGAACACTGCCGTTGAAAAATTAGCGGATTTTATACATAAAGAACAGCATCCAAAAATTGGGTTTATAAAAGATATTTCGGCAGGGGCGGTTAGTTTTGCCGCAATCACATTCGTTATAATATTTTTAATAACATACCTCCCCTTCATATTAAAACTAATCTAACCCAAGAGAAATTAAATAGAAGAATTTAAAATATGAAATATTGATATGATGCAGACTGAAACAACCTAAATATGATTTAATTTAAAACCCATGGTTTAGTCAAATATTCCAAATTAAATAACCTACTTATGAAATTCAATTTTGACAACTCTTATTTCCTTGAAAATGATTTTATAATTTTAGAACCACTAGAAGCAAGTCATTATGATGATTTGCTGAAATTTTCGTTAAATGAACCTGAATTGTGGAGGTACTCTTTAGTAAAGGCGGACACTAAACTAAACTTAAAAAACTATTTAAACCACGCTTTAAAAGGAAAAAAAAACAAAACAGCATACCCATTCATTATCTATGATAAAGTAAACAAATGCTACGCAGGCAGCACCCGATTTTATGATATTCAACTCCAAAATTCAAACATACAAATTGGATATACTTGGTACGGAAAACAATTTCAAAGAACTGGACTGAACAGACATTGTAAATTTCTTTTATTAGAATTTGCGTTTAAAATTCTGGAAGCTGAAAGAGTTGAATTCAGAGCAGATAATGAGAATAAAAGAAGTATCACTGCAATGAAAAATATAGGCTGTACTACAGAGGGAGTCTTAAGAAGCAACGGCCCTAAATCCGATGGCACGAGAAGAGACAGCATTGTTTTAAGTATTATAAAGACTGAATGGAAACGTAAAATAAGAGAAGAACTAAAACAAAAATGTAAACCAGTAACATCTTGGTCTTAAGACTCAAAGTCCTAATAATTTAATAGTTTTTTTTCAAAACTCAACTCAATTCAGATGTGCTAAGAAAATTGAAGTAGAAAATATAAAACTAATGATGATTATATAAAAACTTCAATTTAAACCACAATACAAACAACACTACAATAGCCAAAAAGAAAAACATTGATTATAAAATGAAGGCTGCCAATATTCTAAAAAAAGTGCTAATCCATCCTTTTTTGTACAATTGTTTTTTACCAATAAATATATAAACAGGAATCAACCATAGCATATAGTTTTCGGGTTGAGAGAGTCGATTTGGAAACAAAAGATTGATTCCAAGAACGAATGCACCTAACAAGAATATGAATGCATGTTGGTTCACCGCAAAAATAAGATGGCAGTAATAATAAGGTTGACTCTTTCTGAAAAATAACCACAAAATAAAAGCATACAATGGCATCAGTAAAAATAAAGTTCAAGACACGAATGTCAGAAAACTGTTCATGTACCGACTCGGATCATTAATTACTGCCTTTACAATATTGACAATTTCTACTCTTTGAAATGAATTATTATCCCCTTGTATCTTTAAAATTTCCTTATCAACTGAAATAGTACCCTCCTTCAATCCGCTTTCTATTTCAGAACTAATAGAAGACTTTGTTTCTTCACTAATGGTTATATTTCTATTAATAAAAATTGAGAACAACAAGAAAAATGAAAAACTAATAAACACATACAAACGCAGAGGTGGCACATAGCGCATGCGACGGCCATTAATATATTCTAGGGCATAATTTCCAGGCTTAATGATGAGATTCTTTAAGGAGCGTAAAAGGCGTGTGTCAAAGGAAAAGATATTTCCAGCCAAATCTACCAATAAAAACTTAAACGGCTTTTGAAACTCTTTGAGTTGCTGCCCGCAATTTGGACAATAATTACCTTCAAAAGTGGTATCACAATTTAGGCAATAAACAGATTTTCTGGTTTTTACAACAGACTTTTTCATTTATAAAATCTAGATAAACCTAACTCTTTGAAACTTTTGATGGGAATTTGTTCAGTTAATGAAAAGATCATAGTCTCTTAGATTTGGTTAAAGGCTGTGTCAAATTAAGAAAAAAAAACATAGTTAGCACTATAACGCTAATAAATACCAATTATAAGAAGTGAAATATTAAGCTTCCTTACAAATCTTTCGCAAGTTAAATACAACGATCCAGTTGTAAGCTTCCTAGATTCCATTAAACAAAAAAATCCCTCACATTTCTGTGAGGGATTTTTAAAAAAGGCGGTGACCTACTCTTCCACTAGTGTAGTACCATCGGCGCTAATGGGCTTAACTTCTCTGTTCGGGATGGAAAGAGGTGAGCCCCATTGCAATAAC
>JABHDE010000034.1 GCA_018673215.1 Formosa sp.
ACTTATTCTAGGTCCCTTTGTGGAAATTGGTTCTTTAACAATTTGAACTAAAATAGATTGATTTGACTTTATAATCTCGTCAATATTTCCATCTTTTTTAATATCTTCTTCAAAAGTGAAGTTTTTAAGAGAGTAATCTTTTAATTTACCTGTGCTTACACGTTTCATGAATTTCATCAATGTTGGAAGCTTAGGCCCTAAATCATGATAATGCAAAAATGCATCTTTATGATACCCTACATTAACAAATGCAGCGTTCAGACCCGGAACAGATTTTCTGACTTTGGCTAAAAACACATCGCCAACAGAAAATTTGCTGTTATCTTCGTCATTTTGAAATTCAATTAGTTTTCCATCTTTTAATAAGGCAAAATCAACATTGTCTGAATTAGATCGAATTATTAATTCTTTATTCATGAGTGTTAATTTATATCCATACACGAATGTATAGATGGATTATAAAAATATTTTTCTTGATTCATTCTTACAGATGACTGTAAGAGTATAACCTTTAGTAATGAAAACATCTGTATGTTTCAACACTAAGGTTTGACAGGATTTAATCCAGTAAATTCATGTATTCAGCAAGGTGTAACTGAATTTTAGCACGAATTTGATATCAAAGAACGTTCTGATAATAACCCGAAAAAGTAGCATAGCTACTTTTTCAAATTATTTCTTCTTGTGACGGTTAGCGCGACGTCTTTTTTTACGCTTATGCGTTGCTACCTTATGTCTTTTACGTTTTTTACCGCTTGGCATAAATGAGATTTTTTAAAATTAGTTTATAAATAATTAGTTTACTTTAACCTTTGATTTTACACCTTCGATAAACACTTTTGAAGGCTTAAACGCTGGGATGTTGTGTGCTGGAATCTTAATAGATGTATTTTTTGATATATTTCTACCAATTTTTTCAGCTCTCGTTTTGATAATAAAGCTACCAAATCCTCTTAGATAAACATTTTCTCCCGACTCTAACGATCCTTTAACTTCACTCATAAAAGATTCAACAGTTGCTAATACATCTCCTTTTTCAATTCCTAAATCGTTGGAAATTTTAGCTACAATTTCAGCTTTAGTCATTTTATTTCTTATTTAAATTAATGTTTTTTTAATAGGCTTGCAAATATATGTATTTTATATTCAATATTTCAAACCTAAAGAATTAAAATTAAATATATTAAAAGATTATTTTTGTGGCTCAACCAATTTCAAAATGAACTTTCATTCCATATTAACTAGCTGGTATTCAGTAAATAAAAGAATATTGCCTTGGCGCAGTTCGAAAAACCCTTACAATATCTGGCTGTCAGAGATTATATTACAACAAACACAAGTCAAACAAGGGCAACCTTATTACGAAGCTTTTTTAGCAAACTATCCCACTGTTAAATCATTGGCAGAAGCTTCTGAAACTGAAGTTTTAAACTTGTGGCAAGGGCTCGGCTATTACTCTCGTGCTCGAAATTTACATTTTACTGCAAAACATATCACTGAAAATCTAAATGGTGAATTCCCTAAAAACTATAAATCATTGTTGGACCTCAAAGGAGTTGGCGACTATACGGCCAGTGCCATCGCTTCTATCTGTTATGAGGAACCTGTGGCTGTTGTGGATGGTAATGTGTATAGAGTCTTATCAAGATATTATGGAATCGACACTCCAATTAACAGTACAGAAGGCGTCAAACAATTTAAAAAATTAGCACAGTCGCTGCTCCCCAGTTCTAATTTTGGAGATTATAACCAAGCTGTTATGGAATTTGGATCGCAACAGTGCAAGCCTCAGTCGCCTAATTGCGAGTTGTGTCCATTTGCTTCCTCTTGCAAAGCCTACGCGACTGGAACTGTCAAATCCTTACCTGTTAAACTCAAAAAAATATACGTTACTAAAAAGTATTTTAATTTTTTGGTATTCGATTCGAATGATCATAAAACCTCCCTTGAACAACGCACAGAAAAGGGGATTTGGCAACAACTGTATCAATTCCCCCTAATCGAAACAGCTGATTCAGTGTCTGAAAAAGAGTTTTTAATTCGTCTGAGCGAGTCAAATATAATTAAAGAACCCTTACAAAAACTATTACTTTTTAACGCCGAAGATATTATTCATAAACTATCACATCGCGAATTGCATATCAAGTTTTGGATCCTAAAAACAGAAACCGTTGCTAGAAATGCTGTGAAATGGGCAGACATCAATAACTATCCAGTGCCAGCTGTGATCGAACGGTTTATAAAGAATTTTTATAATTAAGTATGTGCTTTTACATTTTTTAGATATCTTTATATAATTAATTTTGTTTCAAATCTATTCACTCATAAACGAACTATCATGTCAGGAACACTAAATAAAGTTATGCTTATTGGACATCTGGGAGATGCTGTGAAAATGCATTATTTTGATGACAAAAATTGTGTGGGACGTTTTCCATTGGCTACCAATGAAACCTATACCAATAAGCAAACAAATGAAAAAGTAACCAATACGGAATGGCACAATATCATCGTGCGAAATAAAGCAGCTGAAATTTGCGAAAAATACCTCAACAAAGGCGATAAAGTTTACATTGAGGGACGTTTAAAAACCCGTAAATGGCAAGACGACAAAGGGAATGATCGGTATTCAACCGAGATCCAATGTGTTGACTTTACATTTTTAACAACCAAAAACGATTCTCTATCTTCTGAAAACCAAACGCCTCAAGATGCTGCTGCGAAACCAACAAAAAACAACGAAGAACCAAACGATTTGTCATTATAATTAGTTTACAAAATACACCATACTTGGACCCTGAACCCTCTAACTTTACATCATTCTTAGACAGCTCTTTGATTACTGGTATTATTGGATTGCTCATACTTTTAATTTGCTCTGCTTTGATATCTGGAGCTGAAGTTGCTCTTTTTTCGCTTACACAAAAAGATTTAGACGAGGCAAAAGACAGTAAGTCAAAATCGTTTGATATTATTGTTGAACTTTTAAAACAACCAAAAAAATTATTAGCATCTATCCTGGTTGCAAATAACTTTATCAATATTGCCATAGTCATTTTATTTGCCTCCATAAGCGAAACCTTATTTAGGAATGTACACTCAGAACTTGATTTAGGGTTTTTTAAAATTGACCTTGTTTTTTTCATCGAAGTCATTTTGATTACGTTTTTGATTTTGCTGATAGGAGAAATTTTACCAAAAGTATATGCAAACAGAAACAATTTAAAATTTTCAAAGTTTATGGCCTATCCTTTGAAAATATTAGATGTTGTAATATCTCCTATCAGTCTCCCCATGCAAAAGGTCACTTTAGGTATTCATAAAAAATTAGGGAAACAAAAATCCAATCTTAATGTAGATTACTTATCGCAGGCTCTGGAGCTTACAAGTGAGGGAGACACGACTAAAGAAGAACAAAAAATCTTACAAGGAATTGTGTCATTTGGTAATACCGACACAAAACAAGTGATGCGTCCACGGATTGACATTTTTGCATTGGATCAAATGGTGGAATACAAAAAAATTATTCCTGAAATTGTAAAACATGGATACTCTCGAATTCCGGTATATAATGAAAGTATTGATACTGTAGTTGGAATATTGTATGTGAAAGACTTGTTGCCTCACCTTCAGAAAAAACAATTTAATTGGACCTCCCTTCTAAGAGAACCGTTTTTTGTTCCTGAAAACAAAAAATTGGATGATTTGATGGTAGAATTTCAGGAGAAAAAAATCCATTTAGCCATTGTAGTCGATGAATACGGCGGAACTTCTGGAGTGGTGTCGCTTGAAGATATCATCGAAGAAATTGTGGGTGACATAAGTGATGAGTTTGACGATGACGATTTAATTTACTCAAAACTCGATACTCATAACTATGTTTTTGAAGGCAAAACAACACTTAAAGATTTTTATAGAATTATCAAATTAGACGATGAATCTGTTTTTGAAGACAAAAAAGGGGAGGCAGAAACTCTCGCAGGATTTGTTCTTGAGCTTTCCAAAAGCTTTCCAAAAGTAAATAGTAAAATTTCATTTAAATCTTACACATTTACTGTGGAGGCACTTAATAATAAGCGCATCAAACAACTCAAAGTAACTCTAAAAAAATAATGAAATTCTACACTCTTATTTTATGTGTTTTGATGTGTTTCTCCTGCAATGAAATTCATGTACCTAAACCAAAAGCATTTTTGAGTTTAGACTATCCAGAAGCAATTTATCTTAAAAGTCAACTTGATGTGCCTTTTGAGTTTGAAAAAAATAAATTAGCCCAGCTGAATCTTTCTAAAAAAAACAACATCCTTCAAGGAATTGTGCTTCGCTATCCAACACTAAAAGCATCTGTTTTTATCAATTATAAAACAGTGGATCACAACCTCGAAAAATACATCTCGGACGCTAGGTCAATGACTAAAAAACACCTTCAAGTTGCAGATGAAATTTCGGAACAGATGTATGAAAATACACAACAAGAATTGTACGGTATGTTTTATGATCTCAAAGGAAATGTGGCATCACAATCTCAGTTTTATGTAACTGATAGCATACGGCATTTTATATCGGGAGCACTCTATTTTGAAACCAAACCCAACTACGATTCTATCTTACCAGCCATTCAGTACATTCAAAAAGATTTACTTCATTTTATTGAAAGTTTACGCTGGAAATAATTCATCACTAATTTTCTGAATCTGACCCTAAAGAATTCCAGCCTTGAGCTGTCAATTGAATTTTAGTTTCTGCACGTGTTACTAAATTCATTCCCACGCTCGGATGGGTCATGTAGCCAATAACAGTAAGATTTGGATTGGCTTTTATTTTAGGGAAATCTTCTTGAGAAATAGTCATCAAAAGTTCATAGTCCTCTCCCCCATTCAATGCAACAGTTGTACTATCCATCTGAAACTCTTCACAAGTTGAAATGACCTGGGGATCTAAAGGAATTTTATCTTCATATAAATCGCAGCCTACTTCACTCTGTTTACATAAATGAATGATTTCGGAAGACAAACCGTCACTGATATCTATCATTGATGTTGGTACGACTTCCAAATCTTTTAATAGCTTCACAATATCTTTTCGAGCTTCAGGCTTTAGTTGGCGCTCTATGATATAAGTGTAACCATCCAAATCTGGTTGGTTGTTTGGATTTACTTTAAAAACTTCTTTTTCACGTTCCAATACTTGAAGTCCTAAATAGGCCCCACCGAGATCGCCACTTACGACCAATAAATCGTTTGGTTGCGCACCACTTCTTTTCACAACCGATTCTAAATCTACCTCTCCAAGAGCGGTAACAGAAATCATTAAACCAGTTACAGAAGATGTTGTGTCTCCACCAACCACATCAACGCCATAAACCTCAGCAGCTTTATAAATTCCCTCATATAAGGCCTCAAGTGCCTCCAATGAAAAACGATTAGAAACAGCAATAGAAACCGTGATTTGTGTCGCATTTGCATTCATCGCATATACATCAGAAAGGTTGACCATCACGGCTTTATACCCCAAATGTTTTAAAGGCATATAACTCAAATCGAAATGAACGCCTTCTACCAACAAATCGGTTGTCAACACCACCGATTTATTTTTAAAATCTAGTATTGATGCATCATCCCCTATCCCTTTAACAGTGGAGCTGTTTTTATCAGTAAATCGTTTGGTTAAATGATCTATTAGTCCAAATTCTCCTAAACTGCTTAGAGGGGTACTTTCTTGGTTTTTATCTTCTATCATACTGCAAAAGTAAGACGCTTTTTGAAAATTTCTTACACATTTTGTGCATAATTCGGCTGATTTTCATTTATATATAATTTTTTGGCGTAAATTACGTTATTAAATTACATCACAATTTTATTAATAACTCTAAAATCCTACTTGTAATGTACCTCTCAAACTCCAACAGAATCCAAATTTATAAATGTTTAACGACCCGTTTTTTAAAATTACTATGCATCTGTATAGGAATTGGCTTAGCAATATCGTGTAGTGATGAGGCTGAGGGGTCAGTAAACACGGATGCCGATAATGATGGAATTATAAATTCTGTGGACAATTGTCCGGAAATTGCCAACCCTAATCAAGAAGATGTCGATGGAGATGGTATTGGAGACGCTTGTGACACGACTGATGACAGGGATAATGATGGAGATGGAATTATAAATTCAAACGACAATTGTCCAGATACCGCAAACCCAGACCAATTAGATACAGATGGAGATGGTATTGGAGATATTTGTGATCCCTTGGCAACTTGCGAGAATGGAATGGCAGACATCTATCCTTGTAATGGCTATGATCTTATTAGCCATCTCACATTAAGAGATTTGACTATTGGGAGTGGAGGCAGTCTTTCTGGAAATGACTCTTGGGGCTGGACCGATCCAACAACAAATAAAGAATATGCACTTGTAGGGCTTAATTCTCATACGGCATTTGTGGACATAAGCAGTCCTGCCAATCCCGTCCTGCTAGGGGTTTTACCAACAGCTACCGTAAATAGCTCTTGGAGAGACATTAAAGTTTATCAAAACCATGCATTTATTGTGAGTGAAGCCTCCAATCACGGCATGCAAGTTTTTGATTTGACTCGTTTACGCTCTGTGGCCAATGCTCCTGAAACCTTTACAGCGGACACTCACTTTACCGAATTTGGAAGTGCACATAATATTTTCATTAACGAAACTTCTGGATATGCCTATGTCGTAGGCACAAGTCGTAGTGGTCCTTTTTCTGGAGGACCCTTATTTATAAACATACAAAATCCAACTTCCCCAGTTTCTGAAGGGGGGTTTGGAGATGGAGGCTATTCTCACGACGTTCAGGTTATTAATTATACTGGGCCTGATTCCGATCACAGTGGAAAAGAAATATTAGTAGGCAGTAACGAAAATGAAATTGTCATTGCGGATGTTTCAGACAAAGCAAACCCAACAATTTTATCTACAGTTACATATTCTAATGTTCGCTACACACACCAAGGGTGGTTTACAGAAGACTTAAACTATTTTATTGTAGGAGACGAACTCGATGAAAGAGATTTTGGAAACAATACCCGAACTTTAGTATTTGATTTATCAGATTTAGACAATCCCCTGTACGACTTTGAGTACTTAGGCCCTACAGCTGCTATCGATCATAATGGCTACCCCAACGGTAATGACTATTTTTTAGCCAATTATCGAGCAGGCGTACGCATACTTGATTTATCTCAAATTGGAAGTAACTCCCTTAGTGAGATTGGGTATTTTGACACCTACCCCGACAATGACAATGCTGCATTTAACGGCGTATGGAATGTATATCCATTTTTCACAAGTGGAAACATTGTAATAAACGATATCGAACGTGGTTTGTTTATCATTAAAAAAAGCAATTGATCTTATATGCACAAACATTCTATATATCATCTATTGGGCGTATTTTTTATGGCTTTATTTTTAATAAACTGTTCTAAAGACAAAGACAACTCTACTCCTCAAAAATCGGCTATAGAAATTGATTTTATAACAACTTTAGGGGGGTCAAAAAATGAAAGTGCAAAAGCCGTAATCAATACCACAGACGGTGGATATGCTATTTTAGGGCACGTCCAAAGCATGGATGGTGATGTTACTAATAAACCCAATGAATCTTACGATTATTGGCTCCTAAAATACACTTCGACAAACCAGTTAGAGTGGCAAAAAACATTCGGAGGAAGTGCCGACGATCGGGGTGCTGATTTGATTCAAACTTCAGATGGAGGCTATGCTGTGATTGGAAAAAGTAAGAGCAATGACCTCAATGTTTCTGAAAACGCAGGGTATGACGATTTTTGGATTTCTAAACTGGACACCAGCGGCTCTATTTCTTGGGAATATAGTTTTGGATTTGCAGGAAGTGACACTCCGTATTCTATCATCCAAACCAATGACAACGGATACTTACTGTCTGGGGTTTTAGATGTTTCAGCTTCCAATGGTCAAGGCGATCGAAATTCAATAGCAAATCGGCATGCAGGGGGCGATTATTGGGTGATTAAATTAAATGCAAGTGGTGTCAAACAATGGAGTAAGTATTATGGTGGAAGTTTTACTGACACAGCCTATGACGCCATTCAAACCAATGATAATGGTTATATCATTATTGGTTCTTCAGATAGTAATGATGTAGATATCTCAAACAACCATGGGACTTATGATTTTTGGGTGATTAAAATATCTGAAACAGGTGCCTTAGTTTGGGAAAAATCTTATGGCGGTAGTGAAATTGATGAAGCACATGCCATAGGTCAAACAATAGATGGAAACTATCTAATTGTGGGAGACACCAGAAGTAGTGATTTAGATATCTCTCAAAATGAGGGTGCAGCAGATTTATGGGTTATAAAAATCACTCCTGAAGGGGCTCTATTATGGGAAAAAACCTTAGGAGGCAGTAGTTTTGATGTGGGAAGATCTATTTCAAAAACACAAGATCACGGGTTTTTGATTTCTGGAAGTTCACGAAGTACCGATGGAAATCTAGAAACCAATAAAGGACAAAATGATGCTTGGATCGTAAAGATCAATAGCAGTGGTAATTTAGAGTGGCAAAAAACCATTGGTGGCAGTGAAGTCGATTTTTTTTATGATGCGGTAGAGCTTAGCGACCAAACTGTTGTGGCGGTGGGAGATTCTAATAGTTCCAATGAAGATATTACTGAAAACAAAGGATTTACAGACCTCTTAATACTCAAATTAAAATGAAACAATCCTACGTTTTATTAGCCTTATTAATGATTATATTTGGATGCAATTCTGATTCAGATGACGTGGATACTAAAGTAAATGCAACCCTGACCTTTTCTCATTATTGGGATCAAACCTCCATAACGAATTCCGAATTTAATACACTCAATTTCACAAACTACCACGGTGAACTTATGAGCATTGAACGCTTACGCTATTTAATTTCAGACATTACATTCACCAAAACAGATGGACAAACCATATTACTTGAAGGCTACAACTTAGTGGATGTTACCAATCAAACAAACCTATCATTTACACCCAGTCAAAAAATTGCGAAAGGGACTTACAGTAATGTCTCTTTTATATTTGGTTTGGTCAATGAAAAAAATACGGACGGTGCTTATAACGATCTAAATTCGGCCTCTTGGAACGTCCCAGGGTCTTTAGGTGGTGGTTATCACTATATGCAATTGGACGGGAAATTTATTAATTCAAGTAATGAATCTCAAGGATATAACTACCATACTATCAGAGCAGTCGATAATATTGACAGCAACCCTAGCTTCCCTCAAAACACATTCATTCGAGTAGATTTAGGGGGGATTACAGTTGCATCCGATACAGAAATTAAAGTCCTAATGCATATTGATCAATGGTTTAAAAATCCATATTCTTGGGATCTCAACGTATACAATCAAATGCTCATGCCTAATTCGAGCGCACAAATTTTGATGTATGAAAATGGACAAAGTGTATTTTCACTTGGTGGAATTAACTAAAAAAAATGAAAAATAGAACCTCATATGTTTTTGTGTTTATAATAGGCTTATGCATTGCATCCTGCAATGACGACTCTAACGAACCTTATGTAAATGCACCTACGCCGAGGCCATTACAAATCCCTCAATTGTTTCAGAATCTAATTTTAGATCCTGTCATTCCTTCCAACAACCCTCAAACAGAAGAAGGCATCGCTTTAGGAAAAAAACTATTTTTTGACCCCATATTATCCGCTGATAATTCCCTTGCATGTGCAGGTTGTCACAGCACATCCAACGCATTTACTGATGACACACGCTTTAGTGATGGAATCGACGGATTATTTGGCAACCGCAATTCAATGCCTCTTTTTAATTTAGCATGGAATTATGACAACAAATTTTTTTGGGACGGACGGGAAGATGGACTTGAAAATCAGGCATTTAAACCTGTAACAGACCCAATCGAAATGCATAGCACATGGGGAGAAGTCACCCAAAAACTACAACAACATTCTGAATACCCCGAACTTTTTAATGCAGCATTTGGCACATCGACTGTGGATTCCTTATTGGTTACTAGAGCGATCGCTCAGTTTGAAAGAACACTCATTTCGGCAAATTCAAAATTTGATAAATATCTCTTAGGAATTACCACCTTAACTCCCCAAGAGACGAATGGTTTTAATGTTTTTATGGACGAATCAAAAGGCGATTGTTTCCATTGTCATGGCAGCGACAACAACCCTCTTTGGACGGATAATAAGTTTCATAATAACGGCTTAGACGCTATGTTTTCAGACCTAGGTCTTGGAGAAATTACTGGCGATCCTGCCGACAATGGTAAATTTAGATCTCCGTCCTTAAGAAATCTTGCCTTTACAGCGCCTTATATGCATGATGGACGATTTGAAACACTAGAAGAAGTCATCAATCATTACAGCGAAGGCTTGCAAAATTCTCCTACCATTGATCCCTTAATGAAACAAGTGAATCAAGGAGGAGTTCAGCTGAGTCTGCAAGAAAAAGCAGATCTGAAAGCATTTCTTTTGAGCTTATCGGATCTAGATTTTATAAATAATCCAGACTTTTCTAACCCATAAGTAAATCCTATAAACGCATCTATTAATATAATGTTAGGATGTATGGAAATCCCCTATGTATGTTGTATATTTGTGCCCTATTTAGAAAGTATCTACATAAGCATTATGATAAAAGTATCTGAAACAGCAAAAAGTAAAGTCTTGCAATTAATGCAAGATGACGGATTTGATCCTTCCAATGACTTTGTTCGAGTTGGGGTTAAAAGTGGGGGATGCTCAGGATTATCTTATGACTTAAAATTTGACAATTCCCAGGGTGAAGGAGACAAACTATTCGAAGATAACGGGGTGAAAATCGTGGTAGATAAGAAAAGTTTTTTATATCTGATTGGAACCACTTTAGAGTATTCGGGTGGCCTAAACGGTGCTGGTTTTGTGTTTAATAACCCCAATGCAAATCGTACTTGTGGATGTGGAGAATCTTTTTCTTTATAATATAATTTATTAGTGGTATGAGTAAGTACACCGAAGATGATTTAAGAGAAGAACTAAAAACCAAAGAATACGAATATGGTTTTTATACAGATATAGATTCTGAAACATTCCCTGTCGGCTTGGATGAATCCATTGTGAAAGCCATTTCAAAAAAGAAAGAGGAACCTGAGTGGATGACCAAATGGCGGCTGGAAGCTTTTAAAGTTTGGAAATCCATGGAAGAGCCAGATTGGGCCAATGTAAAATATCAAAAACCTGATTTTCAAGCAATTGCCTATTATTCTGCACCAGCATCTGTAGATCCAAACAAAACCTTGGACGATGTAGATCCGGACTTATTGGCCATGTATAAAAAATTAGGAATCTCAATCGATGAACAGAAAAAAATGAACAACATAGCAATGGATATCGTTGTGGATTCTGTATCGGTTGCGACCACTTTTAAGAAGACGCTTGGTGAAAAGGGCATCATCTTTATGAGTATTTCTGAAGCCATCAAAGAACATCCTGAACTCGTTAAAAAATATATTGGAACCGTAGTTCCTACAACCGACAATTACTATGCAGCATTAAATAGTGCGGTGTTTAGTGATGGTAGCTTTTGCTACATTCCTAAAGGAGTAAAATGTCCAATGGAGCTCTCTACCTATTTTAGAATTAATCAAGGAGGAACAGGGCAATTTGAGCGCACCTTATTGATTGCAGATGAAGGAAGTTATGTGAGTTATCTTGAAGGTTGTACTGCTCCTAGTAGAGATGAAAATCAATTGCATGCCGCTGTTGTAGAACTAATTGCGATGGATGCCGCTGAAATTAAATACTCCACAGTTCAAAACTGGTATCCTGGTAATTCTGAAGGAATTGGAGGTGTTTATAATTTTGTAACCAAACGAGGAATCTGTGAAAAAGACGCTAAGATTTCTTGGACACAAGTCGAAACTGGAAGTGCTGTCACATGGAAATACCCTTCATGCATCCTCAAAGGCGATAATTCTGTTGGAGAGTTTTATTCAATTGCGGTAACCAATAATTTTCAGCAAGCAGACACGGGCACCAAAATGATTCACTTAGGGAAAAATACAAAATCAACAATTATTAGTAAAGGAATTTCTGCAGGGAAATCCCAAAACAGTTACAGAGGATTGGTTCAAATAGGTTCTAGAGCCGAAAATGCAAGAAACTTTTCTCAATGCGACAGTCTATTAATGGGCAATGAATGTGGAGCGCATACATTCCCCTATATCGAAGCAAAAAATAAATCGGCACAGATTGAACATGAAGCAACCACAAGTAAAATTGGAGAAGATCAAATATTTTACTGTAACCAGAGAGGCATAGAAACCGAAAAAGCTATTGCATTAATAGTAAACGGATTTAGCAAAGAGGTTCTCAACAAACTCCCTATGGAATTTGCTGTGGAAGCTCAAAAACTATTAGAAATAAGTCTAGAAGGCTCGGTTGGATAAAAACTTTTAATATGAAACAACTATTCATCTTTGTTTTTGCGGTATCCTTTTTAGGGTGCAAAAACAGCTCAAAAAACAGCATTGAGACCGCAGATACGGAAATCATATCAGGTAATTATATCTTTTTTGAAGATGCCGCTGTCTTACAAAATGAGGTTAAAATTTATGGTGTCATTTTAAATGATTTAGTAAAAGAATTAAACAAAAAAGCTGCACCTCTTAAAACGACCGGTACTGATATGGTAAGAGTAGAGCTAAGAGGAATCGTCTCTTCAAAAGAGGACCCTAAAATTTTATGGGAAAATAAACTAGAAATTGTTGAAATCATTAGCGTTTCTAAAGCAAAAAAAACAGAGGATATAATAAAACTAGGAACAGAATAACTATGTTAAAAATAACTGATTTACATGCAAACATTGACGGCAAGTCAATTCTTAAAGGCATCAATCTAGAGATCAAACCAGGAGAAGTTCACGCAATTATGGGGCCCAACGGTTCAGGAAAAAGCACCTTAGCTTCAGTCATTGCTGGAAAAGAGGAATACGAAGTTCATAAAGGAGGAATTACTTTTGAAGGTCAAGACATCGACGAACTTTCTGTTGAAGAACGTGCCCACAAAGGCGTCTTTTTATCTTTTCAATATCCTGTTGAAATACCAGGCGTAACGGTCACCAATTTCATGAAAACATCTTTAAACGAAATGCGTAAATCAAAAGGTTTAGAAGACATGCCAGCAAAAGAGATGCTCCAAATGATCCGTGAAAAATCTGAACTGTTAGAAATCGACCGAAAGTTTTTGTCACGTTCCTTAAACCAAGGGTTTTCTGGAGGTGAGAAAAAACGAAATGAAATTTTCCAAATGGCCATGTTAGACCCAAAATTAGCCATCCTTGACGAAACAGATTCAGGACTAGATATTGATGCACTTCGCATTGTAGCTAATGGAGTCAACAAATTAAAAACGAAAGACAATGCTGTAATTGTAATTACGCATTACCAACGTCTGTTGGATTATATCGTCCCCGATTTTGTGCATGTACTTCACAATGGAAAAATTGTAAAGTCTGGAACCAAAGAATTGGCCTTTGAATTGGAAAAAAAAGGGTACGACTGGATCAAACAAGAAGCTGAAAATTAAAAGAACGCATTGCCTTTATGGAACTTAAAGAAAAATTAGTATCCTCTTTTATTGCTTTTGAAAATCAGATTTCATTAGACAACACTTTTGTGCACAATATGCGCACAGAAGCAATCAAACGTTTTGAATCTGAAGGCTTTCCTGCCAAAAAAGACGAGGCTTGGAAATACACCTCCTTAAAGAAAGTCTTGAAACAAGATTTTAGTGTGTTTGCAAAAAAAGAATTTGCTGTTGAATATAAAGATGTTCAACCTTATTTTATACATGATATTGACAGTTATAAAATTGTATTTGTCGATGGAAAATATGCTTCACACCTTTCAGAAACTACACACGAAGGGATTGACATCTGTTTAATGTCAGCAGCACTTAGCAAACCAAAATACCAGCTTGTTATTGAAAATTATTTTAATAAAATAGCTGAGAAAGATAGCTTGACCTCCTTGAACACTGCGTTCTCAAATGAAGGGGCTTACATTCATATTACAAAAAACAAATTGGTTGAAAAACCAATTCAAATCATTCATTTCTCTACGGGCAGTGAAGTAGCCTTGTTGCTTCAACCCAGAAATTTAATTGTGGTGGATGAAAATGCACATGTTCAGATTATAGAACGCCACCAAAGCCTTACAGACAACCCGAGTTTAACCAACAGTGTTACCGAAATTTTTGCAGCAAAACGCGGAATAGTAGATTATTACAAAGTTCAAAACGACAAAGAAAACGCCTCACTTATCGACAGCACTTTTATTAATCAAGAAAGAGAAAGCCATGTATCTGTACATACCTTTAGTTTTGGTGGTAAATTGACTCGAAATAATTTGAACTTCTATCAGAACGGAGAATATATTGACTCTACATTAAACGGCGTTACTATCATAGGGAACAAACAACATGTGGACCACAATACTTTAGTCCACCATATTGAACCCAATTGTGAAAGCCATCAAGATTATAAAGGTATTTTTGGAGATAGCTCAATAGGTGTTTTTAATGGAAAGGTGCTCGTGAACAAAGAAGCTCAAAAAACAAATGCATTTCAGGCTAATAATAACCTGCTTATTAGTGATAAAGCAAGTATCAATACCAAGCCTCAGTTAGAAATTTTT
This sequence comes from Formosa sp., assembly GCA_018673215.1. Taxonomy (GTDB): domain Bacteria; phylum Bacteroidota; class Bacteroidia; order Flavobacteriales; family Flavobacteriaceae; genus Hel1-33-131. The sequence goes on from JABHDE010000034.1 coordinate 14,727, forward strand.
GCGGATGACGTGAAGTGCTCTCACGGATGTACTATAGGACAATTAGATGAAAACGCTCTTTTTTATTTGCGTGCTAGAGGAATTCCTGAAAAAGAAGCCAAAGCTCTTTTGATGTATGCCTTTGCGAATAATGTTCTTGAAAGTGTCAAAATACCACAACTTAAAAATAGAATTAACAAGTTAATTGCCGAAAAGCTAGGGGTTAACATAGGATTTGATCTGTAATGAAAAATCTAAATTCAAATACCTCATTTGATGTTGAAAAAATCCGAAAGGATTTTCCAATACTTTCAAGAACCATCAATGGGAAACCCTTAATTTATTTTGACAACGCCGCAACATCACAAACTCCACAACAAGTCATTGATGTCATTGTTGATTATTATTCAAATTTCAACGCCAACATTCATAGAGGAGTTCATACTTTAAGTCAAGAAGCTACAGACAAGTATGAAGCAGCAAGACAAACCATTCAAAAGCATGTGAACGCGGTACATACACACGAGATTATTTTTACCTCAGGCACCACACATAGTATAAATTTAGTTGCTAATGGGTTTGCGAGTTTACTTAATGAAGACGATACTGTTTTGGTGTCAGCACTCGAACACCACAGTAATATTGTCCCTTGGCAAATGCTTTGCGAAAAAACCAAAGCGTCTTTGAAAGTAATTCCGATGACTTCGGAAGGTACCTTGGACATGACCGCCTACGATAACTTGTTACTTTTAAAACCAAAGTTGGTTTTTGTCAATCATATTTCCAATGCTTTAGGAACGATTAACCCCATTGAGGAAATGATCAAAAAAGCACATTTGGTAGGTGCAGCCGTGTTGGTTGATGGCGCACAAGCGTGTCCACACATCAAACCCGATGTACAAGCTTTGGATGTGGATTTTTATGTAACCTCTGGTCACAAAATGTGTGGCCCCACTGGTATAGGAATGCTGTATGCAAAAGAATCATGGTTGCATAAATTACCCCCTTATCAGGGTGGTGGTGAAATGATTTCAGAAGTAACCTTTGAAAAAACAAGCTATGCAGATCTGCCACATAAATTTGAAGCTGGGACTCCAAATATTTGTGGAGGCATTGCTTTTGGAGCTGCTGTAGACTATATGAATTCCATCGGTTTTGAGGCAATCGCTTCTTATGAACACGAACTTTTAGAATATGCTACCCAAAAATTAAACACCATCGAAGGGATGCAAATTTATGGCCCAAAAATAAATAAAACTTCGGTGATTTCTTTTAATATAGAGGGCGTTCATGCTTATGACCTTGGAACAATCGTTGATAAACTAGGGATCGCCATTCGCACAGGACAGCATTGTGCACAACCCATCATGGACTTCTTTAAAATTTCGGGTACTGCAAGAGCATCATTTTGTTTTTACAACACCAAAAAAGAAATAGATACTTTTGTGGAAGGCGTTAAAAAAGCGGCTATGATGTTGCGTTAGTTTAGATTTTAGTATATTTAAAAAACAATTAATATTTAGACACATGAAACTATTTGTCGCTTGTTTTGCAATAATCACCCTAGCTACTAACTGTAACTCAAAAAAAACAGCCCTAAATAATAGCAAGGAAAATACATCTCAACAAAATGAGGTAACCATTTCTTATAGCGCACACACGCGTGGATTTTATCAAAAATTAATCGTGAAAAAAAACAGTCTCACCTTATTTAAAGATTTCGAAAAAACAAACGCCATTTCGAGTTCTATTGATGATAAAGATTGGAACGAATGTTTGAGATTATTAGAAAACATTAATCTAAAAACTTTGCCTAACTTAAAATCACCAACAAATTACAGGCAGTTTGATGGTGCACCACATGCTCAATTATCAGTCATTCAAAAAGGGGATACAATTCAATCGAGTGGTTTTGATCATAAATACCCTCCTACAGAACTAAAACCGTTGGTAGAACATATATTATCTCTCCAAGAAGAATAAAAATACCATTTAAGAATTGTATTTTTGCATTATGAATATTGAAACGATACAAGCGGATTTAGTAGATGAGTTTTCCATGTTTGACGATTGGATGGAACGTTATGAACACATGATTGATTTAGGAAAATCACTTCCTCTCATCGATTCAAAATTCAAAACAGAAGACAATATTATAAAAGGATGTCAGAGTAAAGTATGGCTTCATGCAAAACTAGAAGATGAAAAAGTCGTATATTCTGCGGATAGTGATGCCATTATCACCAAGGGAATTGTTGCTATTTTAATTCGTGTATTTTCGAACCAGAGTCCCGACACTATATTAAATACATCTACAGATTTTATTGACGAAATTGGACTTAAAGAACACCTATCTCCTACCCGAGCCAACGGCTTAGTGAGCATGGTAAAAAAAATAAAAATGTATGCACTTGCATACCAAACACAAATAGGATTATGAGTACCGATAAAATTGATGTAAATGCTTTAGGAGAAAAAATAGTTCGTGTGATAAAAACAATTTTTGATCCAGAAATACCCGTAGACATTTATGAACTAGGTCTGATTTACGATGTATTCGTTAATGAAGATTATGAAGTAAAAGTGTTGATGACCTTAACCACACCAAACTGTCCTGTTGCTGAAACACTCCCATTAGAAGTAGAGGAAAAAATTAAATCTTTGGATGCTGTGAAAGATGCTGAAGTCGAAATTACATTTGACCCACCATGGACTCAAGAGTTAATGAGTGAAGAAGCAAAACTAGAACTTGGAATGTTGTAACGATGGTGACTGGTGAAATTGTAAATCGTGTTGCCAACAGTGCTCTAATCACAATAGATTTAGAGGATTACTATCCTAAGGGTGAGCGCTTATTTTTTGACATTAAAGACTGGCTCTATGAGGGTTTGGTACTTAGAGAAAAAGAATTCAGATCGCTTGTAAACACCCATGATTGGTCGGTATATAAAGATCAATTCATTGCATTGAATTGCTCCTCTGATGCCATCATTCCTGGCTGGGCTTTTATGTTGATTAGATTGCAACTTTGTGGCATTGCCACAGAAGTGGTTATAGGAGATTTAGAAGCACTAGAAACAACTTTATATCAAAAAATTATATCTGAATTAGACCTTAATTTCTGTGAAAACAAACCGGTTATTATAAAAGGTTGTTCTAACAAACCCGTGCCAAAAAATGCCTATCTTTTTTTGATTGATAAATTACAACCGATTGCAAAATCTATCATGTATGGAGAAGCTTGTTCGTCAGTCCCTTTATTTAAAAAATAGAAATAGGATTCTATTCTGTACATTTTTATATAAAGTGTAATTTTATATATTTGATTCTAATTTAAAAACCCCAAATCCTACATACCCATGAAAAAAATCATCTTATTGTTTGTCCTTAGTATTCAATTTCAAAGTCTTTACGCTCAAGGAGAATCCTTAACAGAAAACTCAGAAACCTCCTTCTGGAAAAAAGGTGGTACGTTTACATTCTTATTAAATCAATCTACATTCGAAAACTGGGTTGCTGGCGGCGTTAGTAGTGTTTCTGGAACCCTGGGGATAAACTATGACATAAACTATCTAAACGGAGATTGGTCTTGGGACAACAAAATCATAGCGTCTTTTGGAATTACAAAAATCAAAGATCAAGATACTCAAAAGTCGGATGACCGCCTGGAATGGAATTCAGTTCTGGGGAAAAAAGCATCAGGAAATTGGTACTACTCTGGATTCATCAATTTTAAAACACAGTTTACTGATGATTTAGACAGTGACACCGAGGGACCTACAAAGTTTTTATCTCCTGGATACTTACAAATTGGTCCTGGAATGCTTTGGAAGAAAAATGACAACCTGAAAGTCAATATTGCTCCTGTAAGCAGCAAATTAATTGTAGTTGACAAAAACCTCACCCTGCCTAATGCAGCTTATTTTGGAGTGGAAGAAGGGAAAAGCACTCGTTTTGAGTTTGGAGCTTCTGTGGGTGCCTATTATAAATTTGATTTGATGAAGAATATTTCCATGGAAAATATCTTGAATCTTTATTCAAATTACTTAGAGGATCCACAAAATATTGATCTAGATTATACCATGAATTTAGTGATGAGCATCAATAAATATATCTCAACTACCTTGGCGTATCAAACAATATATGATGACAACGCTTTTGAAGGTCTACAAACGCGACAAGTGTTTGGTTTGGGAGTAAATTATAATTTCTAATAAAATCTTTTATTAAGATTACAGAGACAGCAAATCATATATAGCTTTTTTACTCCATAATATCTTCATAATCTGGATATAAAAACCGATTGTATGGAAAGCGAGTGACATGAATTTGGCGAACCGTATCATAGACACGCTTTCTAAAATCTTCTAAATTCTCTTTATTAAGTGCAGAAATAAATAAGGAGTTTTTACCTATTTTAGACATCCAAGTAGATTTCCATTCCTCCAAAGAATAATGAGCTTCGGTACGAACCGCAATCAAATCTGTATCGTCAAAAGGTTCCGCTTCATAAGCATCAATCTTATTAAACACCATAAGTGTTGGCTTATCCAATGCATTAATTTCCCCTAAAATAAGGTTGACTGACGCAATATGGTCTTCAAAATTTGGGTGTGATATATCCACTACATGCAGTAATAAATCTGATTCTCGAACCTCATCTAACGTGCTCTTAAATGAATCGACTAATTGGGTTGGCAACTTTCTAATAAATCCAACAGTATCACTCATTAAAAAAGGTAAGTTTTTGACCACTACTTTTCGAACTGTTGTATCTAGTGTTGCAAATAATTTATTTTCAGCAAACACATCCGACTTGCTAATGACATTCATTAAAGTTGATTTCCCAACATTTGTATAGCCAATAAGTGCCACACGAACCATGGCTCCTCTGTTGCTTCGTTGAATAGACATTTGCTTGTCTATTTTTTTAATCTTGGCCTTTAAAAGCGCAATTTTCTCTCTTACAATACGGCGGTCTGTTTCAATTTCTGTTTCTCCAGGTCCACGCATCCCAATACCCCCTTTTTGACGTTCGAGGTGGGTCCACATTCCTTTTAACCGGGGTAATAAATATTCGCATTGTGCCAATTCAACTTGGGTACGGGCATAACTTGTTTGTGCACGTTGTGCAAAAATATCCAATATAAGATTGGTGCGATCTAAAACTTTACAGTTTAAAATTTTACTGATATTTCGTTCTTGAGCCGAAGACAACTCATCATCAAAGATGGCGGTTCCTACTTTATGTGCTTCTATATATGCGCGCAACTCCTCCATTTTACCTGTTCCAATAAAGGTTTTGGGGTTGGGCTTGTCCATTTTTTGAGTGAAACGTTTCAGGACTTCTCCTCCAGCAGTATAAGTCAAAAATTCAAGCTCCTCTAAGTATTCTTCGGACTTAGTTTCATCTTGTAATTTTGTAATCACTCCAATTAAAACGGCTTTTTCTAAACTGACAACTTTTTTCTCAATCATATAAACGTATTGGTCAAAGGTAAAAATTAATAGCTAGACTGAATCATTCAAAATTTAAATATTTTAAGGAACTAAATTTTAATAATTTACACTTAATCGATTTAATTTACACTTAATCGATTTACTAGTATTTTGTTAATTTTTACTTAAAAAAAACAACTAACTTCACTTTCTAACCAATTTAATATTATGAAAAAGATTATTTTAATATTTTTCGCATTTTTTGCGTTTAATTTCCAAATTAATGCTCAATCAATAATAAATATAACAACATCCGGCGGCAGTTATCCTACTGAAAAATGGGTAAGTATAACTACAGAAATTGATGGCGGAGGCACCCAAGTCTGGGGGCAAGGAGATGGGACTTATGGTAATGCTTCAGGTTTAATTAACGAAGATATTGATTTACCAGCCGGAACTTACCTTGTCAACTGTTATGACAGCTACTCTG
>JABHDE010000014.1 GCA_018673215.1 Formosa sp.
CATAAAACAAATTAAAAGGTTAACTAATGAAGTTGAAAATGGAATAGGATTTTGTTATTGGGGTGCCGAATTAATTGCCTGGAAAGAAAATCAATCTGTTGATGCTTCTCATTGGGAAAATCAAGCATTATTTGATTTTGAAAATAAAGCATTACCCGTATTCAGCGAATTTGAAGCTGAATAAAACACCATCCTTTGAATCTTCAGATTCAGTAATATATACCAACAAAAAAGCTTCATATTTCTATAAAGCATTCAGTGAACGATAAAGAAATGGGACCAATTCACGTCGTATTCTTAGTTGATGTGTATTTATTTATTATCAAGTAATATTCTAAACCCCCATGGCTCCAATAGCAAGGTTTTATCATCAACCTTTATTTTAGAATCATAGTTAAAAGCACCAATGGAGGGATTCTTTAGGGATTGATTTTTATCAGAAAAGTTCCCAACAAAAACAACTTTATGCTTATTTTTTTCTCTACTAAAAGCCAAAACCTTTGGATTAGTAGTTTCGATGTCCTTGTAGGTCGCTGAATTTTTACCGCCATTTAATGCAGGATTTGTATTTTTTAACTGTCCTAATTTCTCAAGAAGTGGCCACATGACGCCTTTAGTCGAAGGGATTTGATCTTTTTCAAAAAATAAAAGACGGTGGTCTAAATCATATTCTTGTCCTGAATAAATTAAAGGCATTCCTGGCACTACAAAACTTAAAGCTGTCAATAACTCCGCAGCATCTCCCATACGTTCTCTAACCGTTCCATTCCAAGAATTCTCATCGTGGTTTGTTACAAAAGTCATTAGAATATCATCGGCTTCGTAAAGGTTCGTATCTCGCTTAATACTCTCTTTCCATAAGTTGACGGCGTCATCAGATTTTGCCATTTCATTAAACACGTGATGACGGTCCCATCCATAAGCCATGTCAAACAACTCCGTGCCTTCTACTAAATTAGCTTCTCCTGCTTCTGCAAGCATGAAAATCTCCTTTTCAGCTCTTAATTTAGCAATTGCATCTTTCCAAAAGTCTAAAGGAACAGCACTCGCAACATCGCAACGGAACCCGTCAATATTTTCTTGAGTAATCCAAAACAACATATCCTCAATCATTTCAGCACGCATCTCTTTATTGTCGTAGTTTAAATCTGCAACATCTTGCCATCCCCATGATTCACCTGTATCAGGATTGATTGGATCTATGACATCACCAGCTTCATTTTGCGTATAGTATTCCGGATTTGTTTTAAGCCAAGTATGATCCCACCCTGTATGGTTAGCAACCCAATCAAGAATCACATAAATATCATTTTCATGGGCCGTTTTTATTAAGGCTCTAAAATCTTCTAAAGTTCCAAATTCAGGGTTTACTTTGGTGAAATCGGTGACTGCATAATAGCTTCCAAGCATTTTCTCACGTTCAGTTTCATCCTCTATTAAAGACGCAAATTCCCCTCCCGTCGCTTTTCGTTTGGTTTCTGAAATTGGAAAAATAGGCATCAACCATATCACCTTCACTCCTAACTGTTTTAAGTTTGGAATGTCTTTGGTAAAATCCGTGAAAGTACCCGATTCTGAATATTGACGAATATTCGCTTCATAAATAACAGCGGTTTCTAAAACTACGTCGCTAATGGGCTTGTACTGCAATTCAGAGGATTCTACAGTAGTTGTTTGATTTTTACAAGTCAATAATAAGAGCCCTATAATAAGGAGAAAACTGATTTTTTTCATGAGTATGTGTTTTAATTAATTTTAATTTTAAGTGTATTTTTAGTATCCCAAAACACTGGAATGACTAGTTGATTATTTGATGTTTTTTTATGATTTTGGATACGCGTTCCATTTACAGAAACACGTCTTGGATTTGTTTTTAAATTATGAATAATAAGGTTGATTTGTTTAGAATTTGGCATAAAATTCAGGCCATTATCCGATTTAAAAATAATTACAATTTTTCCTCTTTTGACACTAGATTCAAAGTTTAAAAGTTCAAACATCCCTTTTTCATAAGCATCTGCGGTAGTTCCATCATCGTTATAGAATTGACGTTCTGATCTTAACACAGAAGGATCATGATAGTAATGTATATCTAGTGTTTTAGCGTCATAGTTGTCTGTAGTTTGTAGGGACTGAACCATCGGAATAAAAGCACCTACTCTTACATAAGTAGGTATATACGCATTGGATAGTTGCACCGATTTTGATTGCCCACCTTGTACAACTTGTTCTGTATAAAAATCAACCCATTTTGAGTTTGAGGGAAAGTAAACATCTTGTTGAATTATCTCTGGATTTAAAACAGGTGAAATCAGAAAATCATCGCCCCAGAAATATGTTTTTGCTTCTGTTAATAGTTCAGGATTGGCATCTTCAAAAAACAAGGGTCGCATAAGTGGGGTTCCATCTCTTTGGTTTTGAAAAGACACGTTATAATTATAAGGAAGTAATTTGTAACGTAAGTCGATCGCTGTTTTGGCAGAAGTCATAGCTTCTGTAGATCTATGAACGGGTTCACTTGCAACTTCTTCTTGTGCATGTGGTCTGAAAATGGGTTGAAACACCCCGTATTGAAGCCAACGAACATACAGTTCATCATCTAAATTTGCGCCTGCAAATCCCCCTAAATCAGAATGCATATAGCCTAAACCTTGCATTCCCATTTGGAGCGCAATTTCGGGTTGAGACTGCAATCCTCCCCAAGAACGATTGACGTCCCCAGACCATGGAATTAAGCCAAATCGTTGCGATCCAGAATAAGCGGCACGCATTAAAATAAAAGGCCGTTCGTCTGGGAAATCTTTAGCATAACCATCAAATATTAATTTTGCCCAATCATGTCCATAGATATTATGCACCTCATCGGCTGTTGCATTAAAATGTCTTAAATCAGTTGGATGTACTTCAGGCTCGCCTAAATCTCCCCAAATACCAACGACTCCCTTAGCATGTAAGTCTTTGTAAATATCCCAAAACCATTTTTTTCCTTTGGGGTTGTAAAGATCAATCAGTCCCGTATTCCCAAAATAGAAATCATATTTGTAAGGATTGCCTAAAGTATCTTTAGCAAGCACGTCCTTTTCAACGGCTTCATCCCATCGTTTTGAAGTTGTCAATACAAAAGGTTCTGTAATGGTAATAGTTTTAACCCCTTTCGATTTAAACCGTTTTACCATGCCTTCAAAATCGGGAAAAGAATCTCTAAAGACTTCCAAGTTGCCCATAGTGCCTTTGATATCTTTACCAAACCAATATAAATCTAAAATAATAGCATCAACAGGGATGTTTGCATCCTTAAATTTTTGAATTGTAGATTCTGCTTCCGCCTGTGAATGGTATCCAAAACGGCTTGAGAAATTACCCAAAGCCCAACGAGGTAGGATTGGCTGTTTTCCTGTAAGACTGGTATAACTCTCAATCATATCAACCCACGAATCTCCCGCTATAATTTGGTAGGTCATTCGACCTGAAATAGTTTCGTAAGTAAGTTTATTTGTGTGTTTACTATCTAAGTCTAAAAATCCAATAGGTGCATTATCAAAATGAATCATATACTGTTCTGAAGACAGAACTATAGGCATGGTATAATTCATCAATTCAGAATGTGTCTCGTAGCCATAATGCGCTTTATTGTATAGCTGCAATCGATACCCTCTTCGGTTCATTCCTAACGCTCTAGCGCCTCCACCATACAAAATTTCCTCTGGATCTAAATTAAATTGAATGGTTTCTAAACTATCGGTCTTCACATATCCTTGGGCTTCCGAAATAAGGGATTTGGTTTTATAATGGTATTGAATTTGAAACGGAGATTTTAAGATCGTTACCACCATTCCAGAAGTGCTATATATTACAAAATCAGCTGTTTCAACTAAATCCGTTTTAATGCGTGACGGACTAAGGACGACCGCATGAGAACGGCCTACTTTTGGTTTATTATTTGGGGAAAATGAAGTTTCCATAATTTTAGATGTGTAAGGCGTAAACTTATACATCCCATCACTTACATACACCTCCAAATGATGATCGGCGTTTAGATATGAAGATTGATATTGGCGTTGCGTATTTTGAGCACTTACAAAAGCGCAAATCAACAAAAGAGGAAACAAAAGAGATTTATTCATAGCGCGTGTCTAATAAAAATTTCAGTGGGGTATCTAAGCGTTTGTTCCAAGATTTTTCAGAATGGTCTGCATCTTCAAATCTAAGATTTAAAAAATTTGAATCGTCGTACCCTTTTAGATTTAAAACCGTGTCAACCATTTCTTGATATAGCAAATACAGAGCATCCAATGTTTTAGTTCCATAATCGAAATAAATTTTATGGGTTTTAGGGCTGGGTAAATGTTTAGAAAGATATTCAAACATTGCATAGGGGATTTGATTCTTCTCAATGTTGGTATAGGTTCCAATCCAATGAGTTGACAAACAGGCTGCAGCCCCAAAAACTTGAGGATATTCACAAAGGGCATACATGGATATTAATCCGCCACGACTGGATCCCATTATTGAAGTGTTTTTATAATCGGAGAGAGTCGCATAATTTTTATCGATAAAAGGTTTTAATTCTTCCACTAAAAATTTCAGGTAATTATCTGATGTAATCGTTTTTGAATTCCCTTGCTTTTCAAGCATTTTTACTAAAGCCTGAACGTCTTCATCTGCTAATTGATTATAAACTTTTTGAGGGAAATAATTGCTATTTCTTTCAAATCCTATATTCCAAATACCCACCACAATCGTTTCCTTAATTGCTTTATTATTTACGAGTTTATCTATATGCTCATCTACTCCCCACTCTTGTTGATTCCAAGTTTTACTGGCATCAAAAAGCATTTGTCCATCGTTCATGTATAAGACTGCATATTTTTTTTGAGGGCTATAGGACTCCGGCAACCAAACATCTACTGTTCTTGGAGTGATTAATTTGGATGGGAATTTTTTAATTCTCTGTAAATTACCGACAACCGCCTCTGAAGGTTCCACGACCCAAATTGTAATGGAATCTTTGGATTGACTCATGGCTGTACTGTGTAAACTACACATTAAAAACAGTAAGCCTAAAGAGAATATTGGTAGTTTCATTAGTTACTTTTTTTAGTGGTCAGTACTAAACATCCTTTGGAAGTCAATTGAATCTTATTGTCCCATTCAATCAAATCATCGTTTATGACATTTCTTAAAGTTGTTCCATTTAGACCCATTTCTGAATACCTTTTTAAATCGATTGTAATGGGTGATTCATTTTTATTGATAATTATGACAACCGTTTCATCTTCAAAGGTTCTGAATAAAAAATAAGTTCCCATGAATGGAGCAAAATGTATTGTTGTACCCTTATGAATTGCGAGGCTGTTTTTACGGTAATTAAGTAATTTTTTTAGATAGAGTCGCATTTCTTTCTGAGGCTCAGACAAGCCATTACCCGTAAACCCGTTGGTGGCATCTCCTTTCCATCCGCCAGGGAAATCGGTACGAATGAGGCCATGGTCGCCAGGTTTTTCAAAATCATCCATGACTATTTCTGTTCCATAATAAATTTGTGGTATTCGAGGTAACATCAGTAAATAACTAAGCGCCGTTTTGGTGTTGGACATATCCCCATCAAATTGGGTGAAAACCCGACTCATATCATGATTATCAGTAAAAATCATAAGATCCTTAGGACTTGCATAATGGAAGTCATTGGCTAAACCTTCATACATTTTGACCAAACCTAAGTCCCAAGTCTCTGGTTCTTTCAGTCCATCTACAATCTGTTTTTGCATGGCAAAATCCATGGACGATTTTAAGTTAGAGTCATAACCATCTTTGTTGTTGGCCCCTTTTTGCCAATACCCAATAAGTAAAGGGTTATAGCTCCACTCCTCGCCTACGATGCTAAAGTTTGGATACTCGTTCATAATGGTTCCTGCCCAAGCGCTCATGAAATTTTTATCGGGATACGGGTAAGTATCTTGTCTAATTCCACCGAGGTTAAAAGCTTCAATCCACCAGATGCTATTTTGAATAATATAAGTGGCCATAAAAGGATTGCGTTGATTTAAATCGGGCATGGATGATACGAACCAACCATCTGTAAGACCTTTTATGTCCTGTTTAGAGGCATATCTATCTTGATTACTCGTTCTTCTATGATTTGAATATATAGTAGGGGCTTTTACTTCAAATTCAGCTTGATAATTAACCCAATTTTTAAACGGCAAATCACTCATCCACCAATGTTCACTTCCACAATGATTGGCAACTTGATCCATGATTAATTTTATTCCTTTTTCGTCTGCTTTTTGGGCTAACTCTTTGTAATCGCTCAAGCTTCCAAACCGAGGGTCAATATTGTAAAAATCAGTCATCGCATAACCGTGATAGGATGCTTGAGGCATATCATTTGTGAGTAATGGACTCG
>JABHDE010000013.1 GCA_018673215.1 Formosa sp.
AAATAAATATAAAACTAATTAAATAAAAAAATAATACTCTTATTAAAATGACACAGAATTGGTACACTTTAAACAACTGGGTTTTACAAAATAGCTCACAACAAACTTAATGAGCATATGATTACCAGATTGTTCAATGCGTGCCACATACCCACTGTACTAAGTGGTGAAATACCTATCGCTTTTGTATCGTTACTTTATAAAAAGGGATTGTCCCAAAAGATTGAAAATAGTTATTGCGAGGCTCCGTACTCAAACCAATGACTTAAATAAACACATCTGAAATGATCAGGCATGACTTTAAGTTAACCTGACTTGACCCGTGGATGGTGAAATTAATTATTTTGATTTGGCTACCGGATTTTCGCTTCATAATAATGAAAATTTATTTTTTGGACTCAATTCAAATGAAAACTCCTGACACTTAGTTCAAATCTACAGCGAAAAACAGAATGAGTTGTTACTCACTTTGCAAGCGGGCTATGAGTATGACTTAAACTCTTATAAACAAATAATTTTACCAACATTTTCTTATTTGTTTTTATATAATTCTATTATTGTGCTAGGCGCAAAATCTAGAATAGATCCTTTTGAAGAATTGATACTAGGCATAAAGACATTTATTCCAACCAAAAAGAAGATCAAATACCTTCAGTCTCTTTTGCGTGTTGGATTTGATACTATTGATTTTGGGAGTTTTATATAGACCCACAAGAGTATTTGAAACTCATTAAATAGAAACAAAACTATCAAAATAAAAATCGAATAATCCCTTAAAAAATCAATATAACAACTGTTTTTTAGAATGATTTACCCACCCCGCTTGGTTTAAATAACTCACAAAAAATATTTTTAAATCAGCTTGATTTTGATAGTCTACAAAAAACACAGTTTTATTCGCCTGATTTAAATACTCAGTAAAAAACCAAAGCCCTTTGTTGCCCTTAGCTTGATTACGATAATCAACCTTAAAAACTTTCAAATCTGCTTGATTGGCATAGTCCACAACAAAAACTTTTATGTCCGCTTGGTTTTGGTAATTTACCGAAATAACTTTTTGAGCGTTGGCAAATTGCGTCACAACCACAAAAGAAAATAGAAGAAAAAGTCGCTTCATGATATTCATTATTAGTGCACCAAAAACTTAAATAGTTTTGATTTGTGTTGGTCTAGAATACTAATAAAATAGATTCCCTTAGAAAAACTAGAAACGTCAATTTTATTTCCGTCTAATTCAAATTCTAAAGCTTGACCTAACTGGTTATATATTTTTAAAGCAGCTTTAGAACCCCCTAACCCTTCAACAAAGACGGAGTCTTGAGCAATAGTTGGGTGAATAAATACAGTTTGAAAATCTAATTCTGGAGTAGAAAGTACGCCCCAAGAATCTACTGTGGTTGGACCATTCCAAATAAGAGTTGCTAAATAGGGATTGTCAATAAACGGGTTTCGATTGCCTTGAAAAGAATAAATAACTTCGTTTCTATTCAGTTCAAATTCAGAAACAGGATCTTGTTCATTCCAATCTAAAAATATATTAGGCATGTCCGCATCATTCGAATATGACCGGCTTCCAACTCCTATATTTACAGGTTCACATTGCGTTGGGTAGCGCAAATACATATACATGATAATTCGAGCAACATCCCCTTTAAATTCATCACCAGGATAAAAATCACCATCCAAAAAAGAATTCCCACTTCCATCTCTGAAATAATTATTATTTCTTGTAGAATTCATCTGACAATCGGCGGCTCTCAAATTATGAACATCTGTACCTGGGCCAGGGTAATCCGTTTCTAAACTAGGGTTTGCTAAACTTTTGGAAAACACATGCTCACGATTCCAATACCCAATACAAAAACCACTGCTTTGATACGATATAGAGCGCGTTCTGTCGTTAATAGACTGATTGTCATCATCATCATAGCCATAAAATAAAATGACATTATTAGAAATAGTAACATCCGCATCACTTGAATGAATGATATCCCAAGTATCTGTGCTACTTGAAGTATATGGAATTAAGGTTGTATGAGTATTAATAATTAAATCGGAAAGATCTTCTTTAAGTGCATTTCCTTCTTGCGTAAAATCAACACTCGAATAATAGGCTGGAATCTGAGCTGTCACAGAAAAAAAACCTAACAAAAACGAACAAAAAAGCGTAGTTAATACCTTTGTCTTCATATAATAAAAAGTTAAAATATTGGTTTATGTTGTTCAAAATTACAATTAATAATTGGCATCTGTCCTGTATTAGAATTGAATTGCAAAATTAAATTTCAGTTATGGTTTAAAAATTATATTTTTGCAGGGAACAAAACACATATATAATGACCTTACTACTGATGGCCGCTGGAAGCGGTAGCCGATACGGAAAACTAAAACAATTTGACGATTTAGGCCCAGCAGAAGAATTTCTCATGGAGTTCAGTATTTTTGACGCCCTCAAAAACAACTTCAATCACATTGTAGTCATTACCAAAGCTGCGAACAAATCATTCTTAGAATCGCACCTTTCAGAACGCCTTCCCAGTGAGGTGAAATTAGATGTTTTAGTTCAAGAAATTAAGGACATTCCTGAGGCTGTTTCTATTGACACCAACCGTGAAAAACCTTGGGGAACAGCCCATGCTGTTTGGACTGCTCGAAATGTTATAAAAGGAAGTTTTGTCATTATAAATGCCGATGACTATTATGGGCAAAATGCGTTTGACGGTGCTGCTAAATTTATCAAAAATAACGACACGCCTGATAAGTTTGCCTTGGTAGCTTACAACCTTAAAAATACACTTTCAAAATTTGGATCTGTTTCAAGAGGCGTTTGTGAAGTAAACAACCACCAATTGACGTCCATCATAGAACGGACTAAGATTTCAGAAAAAGACTCTCAAATCATCGATGAAGATTCAGGAGTTGTTCTTGAAGCGGATACAGCAGTTTCTATGAATTTTTGGATTTGTAATGAATCGATTTTTAGATACATAGAAACCTATTTTACAAAGTTTCTAGAAAACCCTGATAACCTCGAAAAAAATGAAATCTATTTGCCATTTGTCACTCAAGAAATGATGGAAAATGGACACATTACTGTCGAAGTTATTGAAGCACAAAGCACATGGTTTGGAGTCACCTATTACGACGACAAAAAAGAAGCCGTAAGAACCTTAGCTGAACTTACAGAAGCTGGCGCCTACCCGACCCCCTTATGGAGTTAAATTTTTAATTTTCAACCTCAAAACCGCTTGATTTCCATTTGGAAAAACCACGGTCTAAATCATAAATTTTCACAAATCCATTGGCGATTAATTGTGAGGCACATTTAGCACTACGGCTTCCTCGCTGACAGTACACAATAACAGGTTTTGTTTTGTCTAATTTCTGAATATTTACTTCAAAATTTGGATCAAAAAAATCGATGTTTAATGCATTTGGAAGATGCCCCTCTTTGTACTCTGCTGGCGTACGCACATCGACCAATTGAATCCCTTCAATTTCTGAAATTTCTTTCATTTCTGCAGGCGTAATAAGTTCAATTGCCTCAGACTGATTTTTCTTACAATTAAATAATGTGAGCAAACCTAGCAACGCACATCCAAATTTCAAAAACCGCATCTATTCTGGAATTATTGTTGCACCATTCCAGTCATTAAAGCCTCCCAAAAGATTGTAGGATGCCGTAAAGCCCAATTGCTGCATAATTGAACACGCCTGCCCACTTCTTGCACCCGATCGACAATAGACGTAGTAATGGTTGGTTTTATCTAGTTTTTCGAGTGCTGAAATAAAAGCTTGTCCTTGGTGAATATCCAAGTGAATAGCTTCTGGGATCATCCCCTCTTCTACTTCTGCATCTGTACGAACATCTAAAATTATTGATTTTGAATCCGACTCTAATTGTGAAGCCCATTCATTTTGTGACAAATCTGACATACTATTTATTTTAATAAATTAATTTATACTATTTTTTATTTCTTTGATTTCAATCTTAAAGCTTTATGGAACACCCAATAGCTTTGGTTTTATGTACTTCAAAAGAATCGCCATTTAATAGGGCATCAACAGCATTCTCAACATATTTGGTTTTCACCAAAGAAGCATCCTTATAATTGTCATCAATCGCACCTATATATTGTACAACAGGGCCGCGATCCGAAGATTCTAAAATATAAATGTGTGGCGTTTTTGTAGCACCATATTGAGGGTAAATAGACTGATCGACATCCATCAAATACGGAAACGTAAACCCTTTTTCTTCCGCACGGATTTTCATTGCTTTCATAGAATCCCCAGGTTTTGTTTTGACATTGTTAGGCATAATTGCAATCACAGGATATCCTTTTGGAGCATATTTTTTATTTAGCGCTTCAATACGATCTTCGTAGGCTACAGCGTACGGGCAAGTGTTACACGTAAAAACAATAATGAATCCTTTAGCGTCATTAAAATTTGATAAGGACACAGAGTTTCCATCAATGTTTTTAAGTTTAAAATCGGTGGCAATATCGCCAATATCATATCCTTGAATTTCAGTATTTTGAGCAAAAGTAAGTGTTGTAAGCAACACGAGTAAAGTGAAAATAGTTTTCATAACAATTTGGGTTTATGCGTTATTAAAAAAATGTTTTAAGTTCTGTCTCTAATTCTTGATATGTAAAGGTACGACTATAAAACAAACGCTTTGAGGTATTATAGATAAGTGTGACTGGAATCGCACCGTCCCACTGAGCATTAACTTTCGGAATCCAAGAGTTCATGTCTGGATCGTCCAAGACAACAACCTTCGATTTTAAGTCATGCTTTTGAATAAACGGCTTCAGTTTTGTTTCATACTGATGTGGAAAATCCAAACTCACCAATATGACCTCAACAGAATCTTTATACTTGGCTTGAAGCATTTCAAAATGTGGCAACTCTTTTACACAAGGTGCGCACCAAGTAGCCCAAAAATTCACAACATACGTTTTTGACCCTTTGAGTTCTAGATAGGGTGCAACCCCTTTAAAATCATGAACTTCTAAAATTACAGGAGCTTTTTTATCTGACTTACAAGACAAATTCAAAAGAATCACAAAGACAAATAAATATTTCATTTTACAAAGTTAGCAAAAACAGCTATAAGTGCTCGGAAGTTTTAACATAAAATTACCAGCCATAAAAGTATTATGCAATTGAAAAAATGTGTAATTTGCATTTCAATTTAATTTAATTCAAGATATGAAAAATACAATATTAAAATCAACAGTGCTTTTATTTGCTCTAGTGCTTACAGCATTTACAAGTGTAGAAAAAAAACAAGTGGATACTGACCAAAGTATTATCAACTGGGTTGGATACAAAGTAACAGGACAACACGAAGGAACTATTACACTCCAACAAGGCAGTCTTGAATTTAATAAAGGTCAACTTACTGGAGGGAACTTTGTAATGGATATGACATCTATAAACACAACTGACATCCAAGGAGATTACAAAAAGAAATTAGACGGACACCTAAAAGCCGATGACTTTTTTGGCGTTGAAAAACATAAAAAAGCGACTCTTGCTTTTAAATCAGTTACCAAGAACGAAACAAATTATTCTGTTGTTGGAGATCTCACAATAAAAGGAATTACAAACAAAGTTTCTTTTGAATTAGCAGTTTCAGAAAATACAGCAACAACAACTTTTCAAATAGACCGTACAAAATTTGGAATCAAATACGGATCTGCAAGCTTTTTTGATGGTTTAAAAGACAAAGCGATCTATAATGAGTTCGATTTAAAGGTTTCCTTAAAATTTTAAAAAACTATTAAATTAATTTTGCAATCAAAAAAAACGTTATTACATTTGATTATTGAAACAAAATTATGAACCTTACTTTAAATAATACTTGGTGGTGGTACTCCCGAAAACAAAATTCGTGATACACCCTTGTATGTTTAAATCAAAATAACTAGGCTTGTCATCACGACAAGTCTTTTTTTATGAAAAAATTTGAACTAAAAACACATTACAAAAAGATACTCGCAGACACTATATCGCCTGTGAGTGTATATCTTAAAATTCGAGATAAGTTCCCGAATAGCATTCTTCTAGAAAGTAGTGACTACCATGGCAATGACAACAGCTTCTCATACATCTGTTGCAATCCCATTGCATCCATCAAAGTAGAAGACTCTATTCTGACCAAAACCTATCCCGATCAAAGCATTGAAAAAAAAACAGTCCCTACAAATAAGGTGACCATGGAAATCGATGCATTTACAAAACAGTTTAAAACCCAAAAAGACACCTCTTTTAAGTTTATAAATAATGGAATGTTTGGGTTTACGGCTTACGATGCTGTGAAATATTTTGAAGATATCACCATCTCAAAAAAGAACGAATCCATTGAAATTCCAGAAATGTATTATGCGGTATATCAAAATATCATCGCCATCAATCACTTCAAAAATGAAGCCTATATTTTTGCACATTGCTATGAATCTGAAAGCAATATCGACGCCATTGACCACTTAATTAAAGTACAAAGTTTTTCGTCTTATGATTTTGAATCAAAAGGAGATATTAGCTCCAATTTGAGCGATGAAGAATTTAAGTCTAATGTTGAATTGGCTAAAAAACACTGTGCTCGCGGAGATGTATTCCAACTGGTATTGTCTAAAAAGTTTCAACAAGATTTTAAAGGCGATGACTTTAATGTGTACAGAGCGTTACGAAGTATTAACCCCTCCCCTTATCTCTTTTATTTTGATTACGGGAAATTTAAAATCTTTGGAAGTTCACCAGAAGCCCAACTTGTCGTCCAAGATAAAAATGCAGAAATCCATCCCATTGCAGGAACTTTTGCACGGACTGGCGATGACTTAAAAGATGCCGAATTAGCAAAAAAACTCGTTGCCGATAAAAAAGAAAACAGCGAACATGTGATGTTAGTCGATTTGGCAAGAAACGATTTAAGTCGTCATTGCACAGAAGTAGAAGTCAAAAAATACAGAGAAGTCCAATTCTTTTCACATGTTATTCATTTGGTGAGTAAAGTGATGGGCAAAGCGCGAAAAAATACGCCAACAATGCAAATTGTAGCCGATACCTTTCCAGCGGGTACCTTAAGTGGCGCCCCCAAATACAAAGCAATGGAACTTATTGAAGCCTATGAAAAAACAAGCCGTGCGTTCTATGGAGGTGCCATAGGATTTATGGATTTTGAAGGGAATTACAACCATGCCATCATGATTCGAACTTTTTTAAGTAAAAATTACCGACTCCATTGGCAAGCCGGTGCTGGAATTGTTTCCAAATCAAGTCCTGAAAACGAACTTCAAGAAGTATATAACAAATTAGGCGCCTTAACCAAAGCTATTAAACTCGCCGAAACCATTTAGAACATGAAGAAGATATTAGTCATTGACAACTACGATAGTTTTACATTTAATTTAGTCCATTACCTCGAAGACCTAGACTGTGAAGTTACTGTCCTTCGGAATGATAAATTTGACCTTGAAGCCATCCAACACTTCGATAAAATAGTGCTTTCTCCTGGTCCTGGAATTCCAGAAGAAGCAGGTCAATTAAAAGCGGTGATTAAGCGATATGCGCCCACTAAAAGCATTCTTGGGGTTTGTTTGGGACAACAAGCAATTGGTGAAGTTTTTGGCGGAAAAATAATAAATTTAGAAGAAGTATATCACGGCGTCCATACGGACATTACTGTTTGTGTAGAGGACGAAGTTTTATTTAACAACATGGGCAAAACAATTGAAGTCGGTCGGTATCATTCTTGGGTGGTTGATTCTAATTTACCAGAAGTTTTAGAAGCTACATCAGTAGATGAAAATGGACAAATCATGTCCTTGAGACATAGAATATTTGATGTAAAAGGCGTTCAGTTTCACCCAGAATCAGTACTCACACCCAACGGAAAACAACTCTTAGAAAACTGGATTAATTCATAACAAACACCAATGAAACACGTTTTAAACAGACTTATAAACCACGAGACGATTTCTGCTGAAGAGGCAAAGCAAATTTTGATTAACATCTCTAAAGATGCTTACAACCAAAGTCAAATTGCAGCATTCCTCACTGTTTTCATGATGCGAACAGTCACTCTAGAAGAATTAAAAGGTTTCAGAGATGCACTTTTAGAATTGTGTATTCCTGTGGACTTATCAGCTTACAACCCCATCGATTTATGCGGAACTGGCGGGGATGGTAAAGACACATTCAACATTTCTACACTCTCCTCATTTGTAACCGCAAGCGCAGGTGTTCCCGTTGCAAAACACGGAAATTATGGAGTCTCTTCTGCTTGTGGATCTTCCAATGTTTTAGAATCCTTAGGCGTAAAGTTTTCAAACGACACAGACTTTTTAGAACGCGCCATTGCCACTACAGGAATTTGTGTATTACACGCACCCCTGTTCCACCCAGCTATGAAAAATGTAGCACCCATCCGACGCGAATTGGGAGTGAAAACTTTTTTTAATATGTTAGGTCCCATGGTGAATCCATCGTTTCCAAAAAATCAAATGGTGGGGGTCTTTAGTCTGGAATTACTCCGGTTATATAATTACCTCTATCAAGAAACAGACAAAAATTACAGCATAGTTCATGACCTTGGAGGGTATGACGAAATATCCTTAACAAATTCCGTGAAAATTGTCTCTAATGATTCAGAAGTCCTGTTTTCTGCGGAAGATTTAGGGTTACAAAACAATACTCAAGAAGCCATTTTTGGTGGAAATACCGTAGCAGACGCTTCAAAAATATTTAAAACCATTATTAGTGGAAATGGGACTGAAGCACAAAACAATGTGGTGTGCACCAATGCCGGTCTTGCAATTGCTACGGCTAAAAAAATCACTCATAAAGATGGCTACGAATTGGCCAAAGAAGCCCTCCATTCTGGAAAAGCAAATGAATGTCTCACCAAATTAATCGCCCTATAATGAGCAGCATATTAGATCGTATTGTAGCAGACAAACGCCTCGAAGTCGCCCTTCGAAAACAATTGATTCCATTACATCAACTGGAAACATCCGTGCTATTTGAACGCCGCTGCCCATCCTTGAGTACGCGATTAACAGAAAGCACTTCTGGACTGATTACAGAACACAAACGCCGTTCACCGTCAAAAGACTGTATCAATCAGAATTTGAATGTGCAGGACGTCGCGCTGGGTTATCAAAACGCAGGGGCATGTGGAATGTCAGTCTTAACCGATATGAAATATTTTGGCGGGTGTTTAGAAGACCTATTAACAGCCAGAGCCAGTTGTGACATGCCCTTACTTCGAAAAGAATTCATTATTGATGCCTATCAAATTGTGGAAGCAAAAGCGTATGGCGCCGACGTCATTTTGCTTATTGCTGCCATTTTGACCCGTGAAGAAATTCAAAATTTCTCAACCCTTGCTCAAAGTTTAGGGATGGAAGTCCTATTAGAGATCCATAATGAAAAGGAGCTGCACAAATCTCTGATGCCGTCGCTCAATATGATTGGAGTCAATAACCGAAACCTTAAAACGTTTGAAGTGAGTCTAGAAACAAGTCAAACACTCAGTACGCTTATTCCAGATGATTTTGTAAAAATTTCAGAAAGTGGGATTCGTACTGTGGAAGATATTCAAAGTTTACAACCTTTTGGTTACAAAGGGTTTTTGATTGGTGAGAATTTTATGAAAACAGATGATCCAGGTGCAAGTGCTGCAGCATTTATAAAACAATTGAACGGATGAAACTAAAAGTATGTGGCATGCGCTATGAGGACAATATTCAGTTGATCGCTTCGATCCATCCTGACTATATGGGCTTTATCTTTTTTGAAGGTTCGTCGCGTCATGTGTCTGCATCAACACCTACCCTTCCGTTGACCATAAAAAAAGTTGGCGTTTTTGTGAATGCTTCTTATGACCGTATTGTCGAAAAAATAAATACCCACAATTTACAAGCGATTCAATTGCATGGCGAAGAAACGCCTGAATTTTGCAAATCTTTGCGGGCACTTAATGTAGAAATCATCAAAGTATTCTCCATTAAAAATGAGTTTAATTTTGATGTATTAACGCCCTATGAAACGGTTTGTGATTATTATCTGTTTGACACCAAAGGTCCTTTAGCTGGAGGAAATGGGTACTGTTTTGACTGGTCTGTTTTAGAACTTTATCCCTCCAAAAAACCTTATTTTTTAAGTGGCGGGATTGGATTAAAACATTTAGACCAATTACAAGAATTTAAAACAAGTGTGGCAGCAACCTACTGCCATGCAGTGGATGTGAATAGCAAGTTTGAAATTGCACCCGCAAAAAAAAATAAAGAATTATTAGAAAAATTTAAACATTTATTATGAGTTATCACGTGAATGAAAAAGGCTACTACGGCCAATTTGGAGGTGCATTTATTCCAGAAATGTTGTATCCTAATGTTGAAGAATTACGTCAAAATTATTTGAAGGTAATGGCAGAACCTGATTTCAAAAAAGAGTTCGACCAACTCTTGAAAGATTATGTAGGACGACCTACACCCTTGTATTTCGCTACACGATTGTCTGCAAAGTACAATACCAAAATATACCTGAAGCGTGAAGACTTATGCCATACAGGAGCCCATAAAATCAACAATACCATAGGTCAAATTTTGATGGCTAAAAAACTGAAAAAAAAGCGCATCATTGCTGAAACAGGTGCAGGTCAACATGGGGTAGCCACAGCTACCGTTTGTGCCTTGGCAGGTTTGGAATGCATTGTGTATATGGGCGAAATTGACATCGCACGTCAAGCACCTAATGTGGCACGCATGAAGATGCTTGGTGCGGAAGTACGTCCAGCATTGTCTGGAAGTCGCACTTTAAAAGACGCAACCAATGAAGCCATTCGCGATTGGATTAACAACCCTGTGGATACGCATTATATTATTGGAAGTGCTGTCGGTCCTCATCCCTATCCTGATATGGTGGCCCGTTTTCAATCGGTTGTTTCCGAAGAAACAAAATGGCAATTAAAAGAAGTTGAAGGCCGCGAGAACCCTGACTACGTGGTAGCTTGTGTGGGTGGAGGTAG
>JABHDE010000012.1 GCA_018673215.1 Formosa sp.
ATAAATACTATGCATTAAATTTCTATGGATTGTATTTTGATTTGAAAATTAGCCAAAAAAAATACATCAGAATTCGATTCCTCTAAATTATTACAAATGAAAAAACTAATCTTACTTTCCACTTTATTCATCTTCGCTTGTCAAAAACCAATAAAAATTTCTGAAAAAGAAGTCATGGAAACATTTGAGACCTTTTTTGAGGTTTTAGATAACGACTTAGACAGTTTTGATTCTTTAGTTACAGACGACTTTTTTATATTTGAAAATAGCAGACGCTATTCAAAAGATGAATTTATTGCCTTTGTAAAAAGTTTCGACATTATAAGCAGTAAGCGAAAATTTGAAGATATTACAATTGATACTGACTATAATTCTGCTCATATTTCTCTCAAACAATTTGGTGAGTTTATTGTCAATACTCCAGAGGGTAAAACTAAACTTGAATTTGAGTGGCTTGAAAGCACTTACGCCCTTAAGGTAGATGGTAAACTGAAGTTTAAATTCTATTTTTCAGAAGCGATCAAGACCAATGCAACTAATTTAGATGCAGACCAAGCTAAACCCTAGGCATATCCTTCTTTTTTTGGATCAGCTGTTTCTGTACTTTTTCATAGGTTAAACTTCAATTTATTATATCCTGTTCATGAATTATAAATCAATAAATTTTAAGAACAAATTTTCACTTTTCCAGGACAAATGGAAACCAAAAGTCATTGCAGAATTGAATGATTATCAATTTAAAATTGCCAAACTGGAAGGAGACTTTATTTGGCACGCTCATTCTGATACTGATGAAGCCTTTATAGTCATTAGTGGGGAATTAAGAATTGACTTTAGAGATGGAGCAGTCACTATTAGCGAGGGGGAACTTTTTGTTGTACCCAAAGGGATGGAGCATAAGCCTTATGCAAAGAACGAGGTTCATTTAATGATGATTGAGCCGGTTGGTGTAAAGAATACTGGCGATCAAATCGAAAGTGAAAACACAGCAGAAAACGACATTTGGATCTAGGTCCTTTTAAAAAGACAGCAGGGCTGGAGATGACAAATATGAATCAAATCCTAAGCTATAGTCATTATCCCTTGTTGCACTCATTGAATTTGCTCGCAGGTGTATAGTAAATTAAAATTAGGCACAACTAATTATGGGCTGTTGATTTGAGTTAGTAGAGCGCTGTTTTTCAACTCATTAGTAACTTGGGGGCTAAAGTAACTTGTATTTTAAAATGAATATTTAGTATATTTGAATTACTAATATTAACCAATTTTACATAAAAAATGAAAAAACTATTTTTAATTACAGCGGTCTTATTTTCAACTCTTTCTTTAGCTCAGGATTTAGAATGGGATTCCTCAAAATCGTTTGATGTCGTATTTGATATTGATAGTGCCTCAACTGCCGATGGAGAAGATTGGCAAATGGCAATTTCTGGTCAAGCTGGGCCTTACGGTATGGCCTATGGATCAATTACATTCTCAAATTTTTCAACCGATGAAACTCAGGGGGAGTATTTTGGGTATTTTTTCACTCAAGTTCAAGACAAGCTTTTTAGAGGCACCACCAATGGAGTTTGGAAAAAAAAAGACGGAAAATTCAAGTCAATTGCCATGGACAATGACAAGGTTGGTGGCCTGATTAATTTAGTTACTGGATCCTGGGACCTGGTAAACCGAAAAGTCAATTTCTCCGTATCGCCCGTCAAGGAATAGTTAAGGATTAGAATTTATTAGACATTAAAGCCTCCTTTTTAGGAGGCTTTTTTTATGAGCCGCAACTACAGCTAAAATTTTGAGCAATTTTTTATGAATAAAAAAATCATCCTGTACACTCCATCATTTTAATGATTGCTGTTATTAAGTTGAAAAATCCAGCTCCATTATTTTTTCTTACAACAATCCAAGTTGTTTGTAAAAGGCAAGAAAGTCCATGTAGTCTTGTTCCGCAGCAATCTTACCATCCTTCATTTGTACTAATGTTACACCAGAAACATCTACTTTTTTACCTGTAGCAGGCACACCAAAAAAGTCGCCATCGTGTGTTCCTTTAAAATTCCAATGCTTTACAATTTTATCGCCCTGCCCAAAGACATCAATAAAAGTAAATTCTGCATCCGAGAACCCTACTATATAATTGGCGTAATATTTTTTAAAATTTTCTAAGCCAACAACGTCACCATTTGAAGTGGCAACAGCAGTGACATTTACATCAAAAGCGTCTTCGTTAATTAAATCAATTTGTCGATCATTAATTATTTTGTCCCAAACCGCAGTATACAGCTTAATATCTGCATTCAGTTGTATTTCATCTGCCTCTAATTGTGCATGTTTTTCAGAAACAGTATTACAGCTTGACAAGTTCAGAATTACAAATAAAAACAGCATTCCTTGAGCTAAATTTTTAATATTTTTCATGTTTGTTTTATTTAATGGTAATAATTGAATTAAAAAATCTAATGTTTAGTTTCTGCAATTTCAATAATTAAATTTTATTTTGCAACTAATTTTTTTAATTTAGTAGAGTTAATCAAAATCAAAACAATGAAACAACTAGTTTATCTTTTTGCCTTTTTAATTTCTGCTTTTTCATTTGGCCAGTCCAAAGAACGTATTAGTCTTCATCTTTTCGATTTGCCAGCTGGTGTTACTATTGAAGAATTCAAAAAAGACTTGGGCGTTGCTAATGCCATTTATGAAAAAAACGGTTTTGGTAAAGCGCGTTACAAAGTTTATGAGGTCAAGTCAGATGATCTTGCTGAACAGCACCGCTATATGTGGCTTAGTACTTGGCAAAGTGATACAGAATATGAAAATTCCCACTCCGATGAAATCACTGATTTTTGGGATAATTATTTTACACCAAAATATAAGCAAATGTTAGACGAACACGTCTACAGAAAATTCTTTGCTGTAGAATAAAAAATGAGTTCATTTCTTAAAGCTAATCAAGCATAAGATTATTTAGTATCTTTGAAGTATCAAATCTTCTGTCATGAATAAATTATATCGATACCCCAACAAAGGCTACTTAGGAGGGGTATGTTATGGCTTTGCTGTTTATACCAAAACAGATCCTATTATATGGCGCATATTAGCCATTTTTGCAGGTTTTGGTATGGTCTATCTTGTCTTTTGGCTATTTCTAGAAAAAGGATAAGCAACTATTCTATTATCAAAGTAAATTCGTTTTCATTTGTTTTGGAACAAGTGGGTTCATGACTTTGAACCACAGAAAAGGTATGTAACTAAGTAATATTGAAGCCGGATAACCCAATGGAAGGGTTGGGCTTTCTTCATAGCTATTTAAAAGCTGATATTTTTTTGAAGATTTGTAGTGGTGATCACTGTGTCGGGTGAGTTCATACAAAACAATACGCCCTATATTGAAATTTGAATTCCAAGAATGTTGTGGCCTTACTCGTTCGTAACGTCCTGAAGGCGTTTTAAAACGTTTTAATCCATAATGCTCTATGTAATTGATGCTTTCTAGAAAAAGAAAAGAAATTACACCAATAACAACGGCAAACAACATAACCTGTACCCCAAAAAAGCTAAAAACACCCATTAGGTAGGCAGCTTGAATCAAATGGTACCAAAAGACATCATTTTTCAAAGAAAAGAATCCAGTATTTTGGCGTTTTAAAAGCTCGAGTTGAAGTTTCCAAGCACTTAAGTATTGCTTTGAAACTGAAGTCCACCAGAAAGAATATACCGTTTGGTTGTATCTGGCAGTAGCACCATCTTCAGGTGTAGCTACGTTGAGGTGATGCCCAAAATTATGCTCGATATAAAAATGCATGTACAAGCAGGGCATGTACAAACATTTACTCATAAACCGCTCAATGTAAGGCCCTCTATGTCCAAGTTCATGTGCTACGTTTATGGCATTTGTAGCCAATAAAATACCAGCCGAAAGGCTTAAGCCAATGAGTTCGTATGTAGCTAAAACCTCTGTTTGGATTTTTGTAAATACCATAAGCAAAAGTCCAAAAACAAGGGGAATATTTAGGTAAAGCATAGCATCAAAGACCCATTTCTTTTTTTTGCTCATTAGCTCTTCATTTGATAGATTCCCCTTGTTTTGTCCAGTAATGATGTCCAAAAAGGGAAGCACAACAAAGGCATAAAAAACAGCGGTATAAGATAAAACACCTCCAAATTCGAATGAGATATAAGCCGAAATTGGCACGGTATAAGCAAATAAATATTTCAAATCTTTCATGTTATAAAGTTAATAAATTTTAAATACAACAAAATTTTCAAAAGTCAGGGGTTTAATTTTTATTTTAATTTTTTTTTGCAAGTAATTTTTTTTATTTTAGTCTCCAAACCAATAAAACTTTTAATGAAAAAATTATTTATATACTCTGTTGCCCTATTGATGTGCGCATGCCAACAACCCTATGCTGAGGTTACGACTAATGATAAAAAATCAGAAACCATCAAAACTCTTTTCGAAAAAGTTGGCGAGGAAAACATCGATTACCTTAAAGAAATCTTTTCAGATAGCATGGAATTTGTAGATCCTGCTGGAAATAAATTAAATAAATCAGGATTTATTTCTGCTGTTGAAAATTTATACGATATGTTCGATGATATTTCAGTACTGGAAATGAATGGTGATGCTCTTGGATCTGAAGTTGAAACCGTAACCTATTCCAATGGTATTGTATGGACCAACATCTGGAATACATTTTCAGCAAAAGGCAAGTATACTGGTCAAAATGTATCCTTTCCGTTTCATTTGTCTTATCAATGGGCTGGTGATAAAATCATCAAAGAGGTGCAGTTTTTTGACACCTCTGTTTTTCAGAAAGAAATGAATGCGAAGGCAGCCGCAAATAATACTTCACCAAAGGTGGTAATTACCATTGATATGGCTGTAAATTCAGGGTATTCAAAAGAGGATGTAAAAGCATTTACAAAGAATCTAAATCAATTCATAAGAGACAACGAGCCAAACACATACGACTACAGTTATTTTATATCTGAAGACGGGAAAAGAGTAACTTTGATTGAAAAATTCAGATCCTCAGAGGATTTCATTTTCCATGCTGATAAATTTGAAAATGGGCCAAACATTGAAACTTTTATGAAGATGTTTACCTTCAAATCTCTAGTGGTTGCAGGCAATGTTTCTCAACAACTAAAAGAGCGCGTAAAGAATTATCCTGCAGAATTTAGAGGTAATATTGGTGGCTGGATTTACTAATAAATTTATATCATAATACCATGAGCACCATGTTTTACGGAAATTAATTTTACTTAGATTTATTTAAGTCAATGCTTAAAAACTAAAAACTTTAAACAATTTTACTATGAAAAACTTAATTATTATACTTTGTCTCTTCGTTGGGGGTTCACTTTTTGCTCAAGTTGTAAACATCACTTATGTAACAGTTCCAAGAGAGGAAGCAGATCAATTTTTGGATCTTCATGAGAAATTTTCAAATCTTTCTATTTCTGAAGAAAGAACCCTTCAAGGCGGTGGGTTATTTGCACATGCTTTTGCTGGGGATTACAGTTTTGCGATTTACGATTTTTATGCCTCTGCAGAAGATTTAGTAAAAGACGCAGATTTTGCAAATAAGGCTCTTCAAGCGAATATAAAAGCAATGAATTTAGATGAAGAAGGTCAAAATCAAATGACGTCTGACTATAGAACTTACACGCGCATGTATGCCGACAACCACTCCGATCAAGTTCGGATGAGCGAAGGGTTAGAAGATTTAACATACGAAGCTCAATCATTGGATTGGTCTACAAAAAAAGTCGTTGTTGTGAGTAAATACGAAGTTAAGTGGGGTAAAAACAGAGATTTCTTTGAAGGCATTGTAAATGGAAGTTTAAAAAACTTGAAAGAAAGTGGACATGCTGTTGCAGCTTATGCTAGTAGACATCTTTATGGATCTGGAGCTGATTGGCACACCTATCAATTCTTTGATACTTGGTCAGATTTTGCTGCTTTTGAAGAAGCAAATATTGGAGTACAAATGGACGATGCAGGAAAAAAATTCTGGTCTGCTATTGAAGGTCATGATGATGAAATATTGGTGCTTATTGGAGGCCATGATCCTGAAACAAAGAAATTTGGCCTTGCCAAATAATAACTCTTTAATTTTAAAAAAAGCCTCAACATTGTTGAGGCTTTTTTTATTTTTGACAAAAACGAAAACCAATGAAACTATTAAAAGATTTTAAAGATTTTGCTGTAAAAGGAAATATGATAGATATGGCTGTTGGAATCATTATTGGTGCTTCCTTCAATGCGATTGTTAATGTTTTGGTCAAAAACATTATTCTCCCTCCTTTATCATTGCTCTCTGACGGCATTAGTTTTGGAGAAAAGAAGATTGTATTAAGAGAAGCTAGCAGCACTGCTGCACAAGTGTCTATTGATTACGGCTTATTGATTGAAACGGTTCTGGATTTCCTCATTGTTGGCTTTACTATTTTTATTGTTGTAAAATTTATAAATAAGCTTAAAAATCAGGCCAATGATTTAGAGGACCAATCAGTACCTACACCAGTTGATATTGAATTGCTCTCAAAAATTAAAGATTTACTAGAAGCGCAGAACGAGGCTCTGATTAAGAAATAGAGGTTTTTGCATAAAGCCTTGAAACATATTTTCCAATTACATCAAATTCCAAATTGACAATTGAGCCTTTTTTGAAGGTGTGAAAATTGGTATGCGCGTAGGTGTATGGAATTATAGCAACACTGAACCCATTGTCTTTAGAGTCAACTACAGTCAAGCTCACGCCATTTACAGTCACAGAACCTTTTTCAATAGTAACATTGCCCAAGCTTGAGACATATTCAAAACGGAATATCCAACTCCCATTTTGTTCTTCAACCCCAACGCACTGCCCAACCTGATCCACATGCCCTTGTACCATATGTCCATCCAATCGAGTCCCAAGCTTAAGACCACGCTCCAAGTTTACTATAGCGCCTAATTTTAGGCTGTTGAGGGTGGTTTTATCTAGTGTTTCTTTTATTGCAGTAACGGTGTAGGTCGTCGGACTTAGATCAATGACTGTGAGACAAACCCCATTATGTGAAACACTTTGATCTATTTTAAGCTCTGAAGCTAACTTACTCTTTATCGTTAAATGTAAGTTTGTATCCTCTTGTTTGAGTGCTTCAATTACCCCTAAATCTTCAATAATGCCAGTAAACATGTTTTTAATCATTAAATTTGCAATGTCAAAATTACGAACATTAGACATCATTTTTGATGAGAAAAGAGAAAAAAATAAAAATTGGGTTTACTATAGGCGATTTAAATGGCGTTGGAGGCGAGCTCGTAATCAAAACATTTGAAGATAAAAGGTTACTTGATTTTTTCACTCCTGTAGTTTATGCCTCAATGAAATCAATGTCTTTTTTAAAGCAGCATTTTCAAAGTTCTATATTATTTAATGAGATTCCAAATGCCAATAAAGCTATAGATGGTAAACTCAATATTTTGAATGTTTGGGAAGAACAAGTGGCTATTGTATTTGGCAAAGAAACTGCTGAGGCAGGGCAGTATGCTCTTCGCTCTCTAAAAGCAGCTGTAGAAGACCTTAAAACAGATCAAATTCAAGTCTTGGTGACTGCGCCGATTAACAAACACAACATTCAATCTGATGCATTTCAGTTTCCAGGCCACACCGATTTTTTAAACCAAGAATTGGAAGGCAACAGCTTGATGTTTATGGTCTCCGATTCGTTGAGAGTAGGATTACTTACAGATCATGTGCCTGTAGGCGAAGTCCCAGAGCATATTGATGAAGCACTTGTTTCCAGCAAAATAGACCTCATTTATAAGTCTTTAAAGTCCGATTTTGCCATAGGAGCTCCTAAAATTGCTGTATTGGGAATCAATCCACATACTGGAGATAATGGCGTTATTGGTTCTGAAGATGACACAGTTTTACGCCCAGCTCTGAGAAAAATCAAAGAATCAGGAAAGCTTATTTATGGCCCTTATGCAGCTGATAGTTTTTTTGGGTCCAACAATTACCAAAATTTTGATGCAATTGTGGCAACCTACCACGATCAAGGACTAATTCCCTTCAAAACCTTAACATTTGGAAATGGCGTAAACTATACAGCTGGCCTCAACAAAGTTAGAACCTCACCTGACCACGGCACAGCCTACGACATAGCTGGACAAGGGATTGCCAATATTGACTCATTCAAAGAGGCAATTTTTACGGGTCTTGAAATTTTTAAAAATAGAAATATGGCTGCTGTTTTGAATGAAAACCCACTTCAAAAGCAACCCAAAAAGAGAAAATAAAAAAGCGGAGTTGAGGCAAAACCTAAAAAAAATGTATATATTTGCACGCTCGAATATGCAGAATAATGAAGCCATTAAAAGCATTTGATGTACAATTTGTAGGACTTAAGCTTGGCGCGCATATTTTCGAGTACGATATAGAGCATACGTTCTTTGAACATTTTGAGTACGACGAGTTTAACGATGTCCAATTAAAAACAACGCTTAAGTTTCAAAAAAAGACAACTCTCTTGGAGTTGGATTTTGAAATTGATGGTACAGTAAACATAAATTGCGACCTCACAAACGAAGCCTTTGACCTGCCAATCAAATCTAATTTTAGTTTGATTGTCAAATTTGGTTCAGAATATAACGATGATAACGAAGAGATATTAATTGTTCCTCATGGAGAATTTAAAATCAACGTTGCACACTATATTTACGAACTTATTGTGTTGTCTGTTCCACAAAAACGACTTCACCCAGGCATTGAAGATGGAACACTTAACTCTGACATACTTGAAACACTAGAAGACTTAAGCCCAAAAAGCTTAGACAATAAAAATTCTGACAAAGACACTGATCCGCGTTGGGATTCATTAAAAAAATTATTAACGGATAAATAATATAAAAAATGGCACATCCTAAAAGAAAAATCTCCAAAACAAGAAGAGATAAAAGGCGTACCCATTACAAGGCATCTACGCCACAGATAGCGACATGCCCAACAACTGGTGAAGCACACTTATACCACAGAGCACATTGGCACGAGGGGAAGTTATATTATAGAGGACAAGTCCTTATCGATAACACCGCTGCTGAAGAAAATGTGGCATAAAGCACAAACGTATTCTAATAAAAAAAACGCTCATTGAGCGTTTTTTTTTAATTTAAAAATTACAATTTTTGCTTCATTTTGAACAAAAAGCAGTATTTTTGAAGCGTTTTTTAATGTTTTTGAGCACTTTTTCGTCAAAACCTATGAATTTAATAAAACACATATGAGCAAAATCTCAGCAGCAATTACAGCTGTAGGTGCCTACGTTCCTGAATTTGTACTCACCAATGCTATGTTAGAAAATATGGTAGAGACAAACGACGAGTGGATTACCACAAGAACAGGAATTAAAGAACGAAGAATACTCAAAGCTGAGGGCAAGGGGACATCTTTTTTAGCTATTAAAGCTGCTCAGAATTTGATTCAGAAAGCCAGTCTAGACCCCGCCACAATTGATTTGGTTATCGTAGCTACGGCAACACCAGACATGAAGGCGGCCTCCACGGCCTCTTTTACTTCTACACAAATTGGCGCAACAAACGCTTTTTCTTATGATATGGATTCTGCATGTTCTAGTTTTCTTTTTGGAATGTCAACTGCAGCGAGTTACATAGAGTCGGGGCGCTATAAAAAAATACTCCTTATCGGAGCAGATAAAATGTCTTCAATTGTTAACTACAAAGACCGTGCGACTTGTATCATTTTTGGCGATGGTGCTGGTGCAGTTTTGTTCGAGCCAAATGAAGAAAATCTAGGTTTGCAGGACGAATATCTTAGGACAGACGGCTCAGGCCGATCGTTTCTCCAAGCCACATATGGCGGGTCTTCTCATCCAATAACTCATGATGTTTTAGACAATGGAGGACACTATGCTTTTCAAGAAGGGAGAACAGTTTTTAAAAATGCTGTTTCCAACATGGCCGGCGCAGCAGTTAAAATATTGGAACGCAATAAGCTTACGAAAGATCATGTGCAGTGGTTGGCAGCTCACCAAGCCAACAAACGCATCATCGATGCTACTGCAAACAGAATGGGATTGGAGGATGATAAAGTAATGCTCAATATTGAAAAATATGGAAACACAACCTCAGCAACACTTCCATTACTTATTAATGACTATGAAGATCAACTGAAAAAAGGGGATAACATAATATTTGCTGCTTTTGGAGGCGGATTCAGTTGGGGCGCCATTTATCTTAAATGGGCCTACACAAAAACAAAAACTAACTAATACTAAATACTATAATTATGGATTTAAAAGAAATTCAAAATTTAATCAAATTTGTTGCTAAGTCTGGAGCAAGCGAGGTAAAGCTTGAAATGGATGATGTAAAAATCACAATCCGTACAGGCAAAGAGTCAGACACAAAACAAGTTCAGCAAGTGACTGTTCCTGTTCAAATGCCGACAGCACCAGTTGCGCAAGCACCAGTAGCTGCTCCGGACACTGCTGAAACTCCGAAAGCTGAAACTGCTGCTGAAGATGAAAAGTACATCACTATTAAATCTCCAATCATTGGTACATTCTACAGAAGACCTTCACCAGACAAACCTATTTTCGCAGAAGTTGGTCAATCTATTGCTGAAGGCGATGTGTTATGTATCATTGAAGCGATGAAGCTCTTCAATGAAATTGAATCTGAAATATCAGGTAAAATTGTCAAAATACTTGTCGACGACGCTTCACCTGTGGAATTTGATCAGCCTTTATTTTTGGTAGACCCTTCTTAATTTGAATTCTAAAAGTAATGAGAATTTACTTTAAAAGAAGAAATTAACGTTTTAAAATCAACAAGATATGTTTAAAAAAATATTAGTCGCAAACCGAGGAGAAATTGCGCTAAGGGTCATCAGAACTTGTAAAGAAATGGGCATCCAAACTGTAGCAGTTTATTCTACAGCAGATGCAGAAAGTTTACATGTCAAATTTGCAGACGAAGCTGTTTGTATTGGTCCTGCCTTAAGTAGTGAATCATATTTAAAGGTAGCTAATATCATCGCTGCAGCAGAAATCACAAATGCAGATGCAATCCATCCTGGATATGGCTTCTTATCAGAAAATGCACGTTTTTCTAAAATATGTGAAGAGCACGGTATAAAATTTATTGGTGCATCGCCCGAAATGATTGACCGCATGGGTGACAAAGCCAATGCAAAAGCCACTATGAAAGCTGCAGGTGTACCATGTGTCCCCGGGAGTGAAGGTGTAATAGAGACGTTCAATGAATGTAAAAAAACAGCTAAGAAAACGGGCTATCCAGTGATGCTTAAAGCTTCTGCTGGAGGTGGCGGAAAAGGAATGCGAGCAGTTTGGAAAGAAGAAGATCTAAAAGATGCTTGGGATTCTGCACGACAAGAATCAAAAGCTGCTTTTGGAAATGATGACATGTATATGGAAAAACTCATTGAAGAACCAAGACATATTGAAATCCAAATTATTGGAGATTCAAACGGAAAAGCTTGTCATTTATCAGAAAGAGATTGCTCTATTCAAAGACGTCATCAGAAACTGACAGAGGAAGTTCCTTCTCCATTTATGACGGATGCTTTGAGAAAAAAAATGGGTGAGGCTGCTGTAAAAGCTGCTGAATTCATTAAGTATGAAGGTGCGGGTACAGTAGAGTTTTTGGTGGACAAACACAGAAACTTCTACTTTATGGAGATGAATACTAGAATTCAAGTAGAGCACCCTATTACTGAGCAGGTTATTGATTTTGACCTTATTAGAGAGCAAATTTTGGTTGCTTCTGGAGTAGCTATTTCAGGTAAAGATTATTTCCCCAATTTACATTCAATCGAATGCCGAATCAATGCCGAAGATCCATTTAATGACTTTAGACCCTCACCTGGAAAAATCACCACATTACATTCTCCAGGAGGCCATGGTGTTCGTCTGGATACCCACGTATATGCGGGTTATATTATCCCCCCGAATTACGATTCAATGATTGCTAAACTCATCACCACGGCTCAAACTCGTGAGGAAGCCATATTCAAAATGAAAAGAGCTTTAGACGAATTTGTGATTGAAGGCATAAAAACAACAATTCCTTTCCACAGACAACTGATGGATCATCCAGATTATATTGCGGGTAATTATACCACAAAATTCATGGAAGATTTTGTCATCGAATCACCTAACTAACTCCTTTTATAAACTCCGAATATTTTCGGAGTTTTTTTATGAAAACCACTAACTTTAGACCATGAATTTATCCTATTGGGAACAAAAAGAATGGTTAAGTAACATTGACTTTACAATTGTAGGGAGTGGTATTGTGGGTTTGTGCACAGCGGTATTTCTGAAACAGCGTTTTCCAAACTCAAAAATAGTAGTTTTGGAACGAGGAATTCTTCCTCAAGGAGCAAGTACAAAAAATGCAGGCTTCGCATGCTTCGGAAGCTTGAGTGAGCTTATTGATGATATGGAAGCACATTCGGCAGATGAAGTGCTTGAATTATTGAAGAAGCGAGTTGAAGGGCTTAAGTTGCTTAGACAATTGTTAGGGGACGATCAAATCGGGTATCAAGCACATGGAGGCTATGAACTATTTCTAAAAAAAGATTTAGAGCTTTATAATTCTTGCATTGATCAAATGAACGCTATTAATTCGATGTTGACACCTGTTTTCAAGGAGAACGTTTTTTCACTTTATACTAACAAATTTAACTTCAATGGGGTTCTTCCAAATTACCTATATAATAAAATTGAAGGCCAAATTGATACCGGTAAAATGATGCAGTCTTTGCTTCTTAAAGCACAAAGTTTAGGGGTTTTGATTTTAAATGGAGTAAACGTCGATTCGTTTCAGGAGGCAAATAATACAGTTCACATAAAAACCAATCAATTTGAATTTGAGTCTTCTCAAATGGTGATTGCAACTAATGGATTTTCAAACAAACTACTCGAGCTAGATTTAAAGCCTGCCCGCGCACAGGTATTGGTTACAAAGCCCATTAACGCACTTCATATAAAAGGAACTTTCCACTTCGATCGAGGCTATTATTACTTTAGAAACATCAATAATAGAATTCTTTTTGGGGGTGGTCGAAATTTGGATTTTGCTAATGAGACGACAACGGCTATGGCAACAACGTCTTTAATTCAATCTGACCTGGAGACGATCTTAAAAACTATTATTTTACCAAATACAAAGATAGAAATTGAGCAGAAGTGGTCGGGCATAATGGGGATAGGACATCATAAAACACCCATCGTCCGTCAATACTCTAACCGGGTTTTTATAGGGGTGCGTATGGGTGGTATGGGCATTGCCCTTGGGGCTGCAGTTGCTAAAGCAATAGCTAATTTAGTTCCATAAGAAAAGCCGCTCTTTAAAAGCAGCTTTTCTTGTACTTTTAAAAAAAGTTAATTCACTTCAAAAGTTATTTTTAAATTGACCCTAAATTCGTCAACATCGCCGTTATTGACGGTGGCACTTTGATCTT
The DNA here is from genome assembly GCA_018673215.1 of Formosa sp. Taxonomy (GTDB): domain Bacteria; phylum Bacteroidota; class Bacteroidia; order Flavobacteriales; family Flavobacteriaceae; genus Hel1-33-131. The sequence continues at coordinate 13,497 of JABHDE010000012.1, forward strand.
GTACATAGACAGACCGTATGTTTTTAACAGTTTTTGAAGCGTGTTGAATTGCTTTTTTTGTGGCGTCTTCCCAACTCTTGTTGGAATTAGATAATACTTCGATAACTTTAAGAATTCCCATAATAATAGATTTTAGGTTAAGAATGATTCAGAATATAAATATAAAAAAATATTTCAGAATCTATCCGTTCAAAGCGATAACCGAACTGATTTTATCACCCATCATTTCTTTAAGAATTGCTTCAATGCCATTTTTCAACGTAAATGTCGAAGAAGGGCACCCGCTACATGCTCCTTGTAGAACCACTCGTACTGTTTTACTGTCTGCAGCATAGGAATCAAACATAATATTTCCCCCATCGCTTGCGACTGCGGGTTTTACATGCTGCTCAAGGATGTTTATTATTTCTTTGGAGATATCATCTAATTTTTCGTAGGCTTTGTCCAGTTGTTCAGTTGTTTTTTCAAGTTCTTCTGTTGCTGAGCTGAGAATCATTTGTTTTCCTTGCTCAATATAGGTTTTAATAAAAGTCCGAAGCTCAAGAGTGATGTCCTCCCATTCTATTACATCAAATTTTGTTATTGACACAAAGTTTTTTTCTAAAAAGACAGACTTTACAAATGGAAACTGAAATAAAGCGGTTGCAAATGGTGAGTGCTTTGCCTCTTCAATTGAACCAAATTCAAATGACGAATTGACTAAATTTTTATTAGCTACAAATTTCAATACCGCTGGATTTGGTGTGCTTTCAGCATAGATGGTAACTGGACTCTTTTTTGATTTTTCTTCAATTACTACAATACCATCATTGTTGAGGTAATCTTGTATTTGCGTTGCCACCTCGTTCTGTACATCACTCCAGGCTACGATGTCATAGCGTTCTATAGCAACAAAATTACCCGATATGTAAACTTTTTTGACAAAAGGCAGATAAAACAATTGTTGTGCTAAGGGGGAGTTTTTGGCTTCATCTATATTGGCATATTCAAAGCTATCGTATTGAACAAGAAATGTATTAGCTTCGAATTTTAATATTTTTGGATTGCTCGTTTCTTGAGGCGTAATGTCAATGGCATTCATGGCATTTTTTTTGCAAAGATACTAAAGAAATCTATTGTGGTACTTTAATTTAACTTATCATAACAACACAAAGTGCAGTCTTTTGGAATTCAATATTAAAAACAAATTAATATATTTGGATAATACGTAAATTATTGTGAAGGTATTTACCCCCATTTTTTTATTGACTTTAGTATGCAGTTTTTCTGTCTTAGCTCAGGAAATTAACATGCAACAAGGCACCATAAATCAATGTAGCGGGACTCTTTATGATACTGGCGGGGTTGGCGCTAATTACGCAAACAGTGAGGACATAACGCTGACTATCTGCGCCGAAAATCCTGGTGATGCAGTTCAATTAGATTTTACTTTTTTTGACACTCAAAATGGCGCTGATATTCTAACTATTTACAATGGCGCTGATATTACTTCTTCAATTTTAGGATACTTTTCTGGTACAAATACACCGGGGCAAGTTCTTGCAACAAATACTTCCGGTTGTCTAACACTAACGTTTAAAAGCGATGGGGCTATATCTGCAGGAGGTTTTGCAGCAACAATTAGTTGTGCAACCCCCTGTCAAGATATTGAGGCGATTATCGCCGCCACAGACCCACTTCCAAGTTTGGGAGGAAACCTAGTAATTAATCAAGGAGACTCGGTTGATTTTACAGCAGATGCTACCTTTTCGTTAGATGGTACCGGCGCAACTTATGATTGGGGTTTTGGAGATGGTTCAGTTGATTCTGGACAGAATGTAAGTCACAATTTCTCCACGATTGGAACATTTACGGTCACGCTTAATGTAACGGATAATAACCCAACGGGATGCTCAGATTCGACTACTATTGTGGTTCAAGTCCTTGGACCTTATTTGTTGGTTGATCAATCCACGTATACAGTTGAAGAGTTAGTTCAGGATATATTAGTCAACAGCGCTTGTGCTGAAATTTCAAATATTGAATTTTCAACAGGGACTAATTTTGGATCAACAAATGGAATTGGTTATTTTTCTGGGAATGGCGTATCATTTCCTTTTACTGAGGGAATTTTGCTAACGACAGGAGATGCTTCTGAAGCTGAAGGACCAGAAGCGACCACTCTTTCATCTGGATCATTTAATTGGCCCGGTGATACAGACTTAGAAAATGTTATTCCTGACCTTAGCCCTGGCACAAGTAATAATGCAACTTATATAAAATTTGATTTTGTTCCTTTGGCTAATTCCATCAGTTTCAATTTTGTTTTTGCCTCTGAAGAATATGGCACATATCAGTGTGAATATACAGATGCCTTTGCATTTCTCTTAACGAACAATGATACTGGTCAAACAACCAATCTAGCATTAGTTCCAGAGACTACTGATCCAATTTCTGTACTTAGTGTTCGCAATGGGGCATATAACCAAGGCTGCCAATCTTCTAATGAAGAGTTTTTCGCTGCTTATTATGGTGGTGGAGGGTTACCTGCAACTGATAGTCCGATTGATTTTATTGGCCATACCGTTAGTATGACTGCACAATCTCAAGTAACTCCCAATACAAGTTATACAATAAAGCTTGTTATAGCAGATGCAATTGATACCTCTTGGGATGCTGCTGTATTTTTGGAAGCAGGGAGTTTTGATTTAGGGGGAGATCTTGGAGACGATGTCACTATCGAAAGCGGTACAGCATTGTGCTTAGGAGATTCTCTTACTTTAGACACTCAATTTCCAGATGCTCAGCATACATGGTATCTTAACGAAGTCGAAATTGAAGGGGAAAACTTATCAACGCTTGAAGTCAGTCTTGCTGGCTCCTATTCTGTTGATATTTCTTTTGGTGCAGATTGTGTCGCCTCAGACTCAGTACTCGTTGAATATAAGCTTTCACCAAGTATTGAAGCTATTTCTGATTTGACTGCCTGCAATTCGGCAAACCCCACATTCGATCTTTCTGATAACAATACACTTATTTTAGGCACCCAAGACCCACTAGATTACAATATTACTTATCATAACACACCTGAGGATGCTCAAAATGATCTTGCGCCCATTTTAACATTCACCAATTATACGCCAATTTCTAATCTCGAATCGATATACGTCCGAATAGAAGACGCTTTGACGGGGAGCTGTTTTATAACAAGTTCATTTAATCTGATTCTTATGGATAGTCCGCCAATTTCTGATGTTGGTGATTTAGTTTTATGTGACGATGTGACCAATGATGGAATTGAAGAATTTAATCTAGAAGCACAAAATACAGATATTTTAGGCACTTTAAATTCTGACAATTATAATGTAACTTACTATACCACTTATGAAGATGCAACTTTATCTGAAAACTCTTTACCTAATATTTACAGCTCTGTATCCGATCAAGCCATATACGTAAGAATTGATACTGTGGATGATGAAAATTGTTTTAGTGTCAGTCCTGATCCTTTGTTTTATTTGATTGTAACTAATAAAGCTACTGCCGTAGCCCCACAAAATCTTTTTGAATGTGATTCTAGCGGTACAGGCGCACTGGAGGCCACATTTGATTTAGAACAACAAACAGCAACTATTTTAGGGGCTCTTCAGGATTCATCAACTTTTACAGTAACCTATCATTCTGACCCTACAGATGCAGAATCGGGGGATAGTCCTCTTGTTAGTCCATTGACTATAACTTCAACAACGATCTATGTTCGAGTTGAAGAGGATGGGTTGCCTGATTGTTATGAAACTACTCAATTTGATATTACTGTGTATCCTAATCCAGAGGTTTCAGACCAGAGTGCTACTGTTTGTAGCGCATCTACTGTAGGTCTTACTTTGGCTGATGATGTAGACGGACCATCTGTGGCGAGTTATGATCTTACGTCAATTGCACCAGAGGCAGGATTAGCAGC
>JABHDE010000045.1 GCA_018673215.1 Formosa sp.
ATAATCGGAAGTGCTGTAGGACCACATCCCTATCCAGATATGGTTGCCCGTTTTCAGTCGGTAGTATCCGAAGAAACGAAATGGCAATTAAAAAATGTTGAAGGCCGTGAAAACCCGGATTATGTGGTGGCTTGTGTGGGTGGTGGAAGTAATGCCGCTGGCGCCTATTACCACTATTTGAATGAACCCGACGTGAAACTGATTGCAGTGGAAGCAGCAGGGAAAGGGATCTATACAGGCGAGAGTGCCGCGACTTCCGTACTTGGAAAAGAAGGGGTGATTCACGGGAGTAAAACCTTATTGATGCAAACTACGGACGGACAAATTACAGAGCCTTACTCCATTTCAGCAGGCTTAGATTATCCTGGCGTTGGTCCTATGCATGCGCATTTGTATGAAACCAAACGTGCGGAATTCATTTCGGTGACGGATGATGAAGCCATGACAGCTGGACTGGAATTGTCACAGTTAGAAGGCATCATTCCGGCGATTGAAACCTCTCATGCGTTAGCTATTTTTGAAAATAAAAAATTCAAACCTGAAGATGTGGTGGTGATTAGTTTGTCGGGGCGTGGCGACAAAGATTTGAATACCTATATTGATTATTTTAAACTCTAAGATTGTGAATCGAATACAAGCAAAATTACAAGAAGATAAGAAGTTATTATCCATCTATTTTACGGCGGGATATCCCAACTTAAACGACACAGTGACGACGATTGAAAACTTAGAAAAAAATGGCGTTGATATGATTGAAATTGGGTTGCCATTTAGCGATCCGTTGGCCGATGGCCCTACCATTCAAGCGAGTTCTACACAGGCCTTACACAATGGCATGACTTCAACTGTATTGTTTGATCAACTGAAAGACATTCGAAAAACAGTATCTATTCCTTTGATTTTGATGGGCTATTTTAATCCAATGCTGCAATATGGAGTGGAAGCTTTTTGTAAAAAATGCCAAGATGTAGGCATTGATGGATTGATCATTCCTGACTTGCCTGTGGAAGTCTATCACGAAGAATACAAAGCCATTTTTGAACAGTATGGATTGCTCAATGTCTTTTTAATTACACCCCAAACCAGTGAATCACGCATTCGTTATATGGATCGTATTTCGGATGGCTTTATTTATATGGTGAGCAGTGCCAGTACCACAGGAAGCCAAAGTGGATTTGGGAACACTCAAACGGATTATTTTAAGCGTATTGCAGACCTTAAGCTCACCAACCCACAGGTTATTGGGTTTGGAATTTCAGATCATGAAACCTTTAGCCAAGCCACGCAATATGCCAAAGGGGCGATTATTGGTAGTGCGTTTATAAATTATGTGACTGCCCATGGGGTGGATGATTTGGGAGCGTTTACAACACCTTTACTGAACGGTTAAAAGTTACTTCACTTATTAAAATCACGTATGACTTTGGAGGTGCGTGATTTTTTTATATATTTATTTTTGATTTTGAGCCCAAGTCTGAATCTTCATAAGCAGCTTAACCGAAGTTTTAGATCGTATCGTGTTGAATACCATAGAGGAAAGGTTCCGATAGTTGCCTGATTAATGCGTTATTTAGATGTCTTAATTTAATATAATGGATATATCGGTACTAGTACCGATATATATTAGTTAGTGACAAACATGAAATTAAAAATCTATTTAAATATCAAACTAAAACTTATTTGACTATGAAAAAAACACTATTAATTTTATCATTTTTATTTATTTGTATTGGGAGTTTCGCACAGAGCCGTTATATCTCAGAAACAACGAAAAAGGTAGTTTTTGCAAGGGATAGTGGAGTATGCCAATGTTGCGGCAGTTCTGAAAATTTAGAATATGACCATATAATGCCTTATTCTTGCGGAGGTGATAGTAGTGTTTCAAATATTCAGTTACTTTGTCGAAAATGTAATCGTAGTAAATCGAATAGTTGTTATTGCAAAGCACATAGAAAAAAAGTTGGTATAGATTGTTGTCAGGGAGAAACAAAGAAAAAAACTAAAACTAGTTCTAAATCATATTCTACTAGTGCAAAACAATGTACTGGAACAACACAAAAAGGGGCGAGATGTAAAAATAGAATAAAACATCCTACTGGTCGTTGTCATTATCACAGATAAGAATAAACTTTAAATAAACCAATAAAACTTTTAATATGGCCTTATTATTTGCTATCGATAAAGACACTGAAGAAGTAATTGTTTCAAAATCTTCAAAAGGAAGCAATAAAATTAATTTTATAGAGCGAATTAAACGAACTGATAATGAAACGATTTATTATACTGTTCAAGCTTTGAGAAGTATTACTAAACTAGATAATTTTGATGAAAAAAAATTTAAGTTAATTGATAAAGTTTGTCAAATGATATACAATAATCATAAAGAAAATTTATAACCAATTAAAGACAGCCACTAAACAATGGCTATAAGTAATTGCTTGTTCTCGCCTACCCTTCGACAAGCTTAGTACAAGCTTCAGAAAATTGTTCGCGAACTTGTGTCCATGCATCAATACCAAAAAGTCTTACCACACTTTAAACCCTAACAAAACCTAAATGTTTATTGTCAGAACAACCAAAAGATTAATACCTTCTTAACGCATTTAAGCGTTCTATATTCCGATATTTGTAATGATGACAGGCATAGACTTCAATTACGGAAAAGGGTTTACGTTCAGTAAACACATTGCCAAAGACGTATCCGATTTTGATCGGGTGTTTGGGGTGTTCAAAGAACTTTTGACACATACCTCGGGCGATATTGAGGAGGCTTTTGAATGGCTAAATACGCTTGACAAAGAGTATAATATCTTTAATGAAAACTATTCCTTAGAAGACTTTGAAGAGGATCTTAAAAAGCGAGGGTACATCAAAGAAGATATTGATCCTGATGCTGTAAAATCTGGAAACGGAACTGGGAAAGGAAAAAACAAGCTGACTGCCAAACTTGAATCGGCGTTGCGAGATTATGCCCTCAACCAGATTTTTGGGAAATTAAAAAAGAGTGGTCTTGGCAACCATAGTACAAAAAAAATTGGTATTGGCGATGAACGTGATGGTGAAAATAGAGCGTTTCAATTTGGGGATGATTTATCCAGAGTCAACATGACGGAGAGTTTGAAAAATGCACAAATTAACAATGGAATCTCAGACATTCGATTAACAGAAAATGATCTAATTGTTGAGGAAACAAAACACAAAGCTCAAATGAGTACTGTGTTGATGATAGACATTAGTCACTCGATGATTCTGTATGGTGAGGACCGTATTACGCCTGCTAAAAAAGTAGCGATGGCATTGGTAGAACTGATCCATCGGAAGTATCCAAAAGATTCCATTGATATTATTGTGTTTGGAAATGAAGCCTGGCCCATAAAAGTGAAAGACCTTCCCTATCTAAAAGTAGGTCCATACCACACCAATACAGTTGCTGGACTGGAATTGGCTATGGATATTTTACGTCGAAAACGGAATACAAACAAACAAATTTTTATGATTACGGACGGCAAGCCAAGCTGTATTCAGCTGCCTTCTGGAGAGTTTTATAAAAACAGTAATGGCTTGGACGATATGATCGTCTCAAAATGCCTAAACAAGGCCGCACAAGCACGGAAATTAAAAATTCCAATTACCACATTTATGATTGCCCAGGATCCTTACCTGCGTCAGTTTGTGGAGTTATTCACGGCTCAAAATCAAGGGAAAGCCTTTTTAACGGGGCTATCTGGTTTGGGAGAAATGATATTTGAAGATTACGAAAAAAATAGAATTAAAAGAATATGAGTAAAGACATCACCTTTAAAGAATTAAAAAATTCGGACTATAAAAATCAAACAATCAACCAAGAGATTCAGGCAAATTTAATTGCGCGCATCAAAGCAAATCAGCCTGTTTTTGAAGGGCTTTATGGGTATGAAGATACGGTTGTTCCTCAACTTAAAAAAGCAATTATTGCTGGGCATCATATTAATCTATTGGGATTGCGAGGTCAAGCAAAAACCAAAATAGCAAGAAGTATGGTAGACCTCCTGGACGAGTACATGCCGATTGTTAAAGGTTCTGAAATTAATGACAGTCCGTTTCAACCGATCTCAAAATATGCACGCGATTTGATTGCCGAAATGGGCGATAAAACCCCCATTTCATGGGTACACCGCTCTGATCGGTTCTTTGAAAAATTGGCAACTCCCGATGTGAATGTTTCTGATTTGATTGGCGATATTGACCCGATCAAAGCGGCGACTTTAAAACTACCGTATTCAGACGAGCGCGTTTTACATTACGGGATGATACCACGAGCCAATCGATCTATATTTGTTTTAAACGAACTGCCTGATTTACAAGCACGTATTCAAGTGTCTTTATTTAATATCCTACAAGAAGGTGACATTCAAATACGCGGGTTTCAGCTGCGAATGCCTCTTGATATCCAATTTGTGTTTACTGCTAATCCCGAAGATTACACCAATCGAGGTAGTATTGTGACACCCTTAAAAGATAGAATTGGTTCACAGATTTTTACGCACTATCCAAAATCAATTGCACTAGCCCGGGAAATTACAGCACAGGAAGCAAGAATTTCTAAAGAAGATCAAGCTTCTATTGTTGTTCCTGACCTAGCAAAAGACTTACTGGAGCAGGTTGCCTTTACGGCCCGTAAAAGTGAATATGTAGATGCCAAAAGTGGCGTGAGTGCACGTCTTACGATCAGTGCCATGGAAAATCTTATGGCAGCAGCAAAATTAAGATTGATTGAAACAGCTGCTGAAAAAACAACGGTTAGATTGGTGGATTTTATGTCGATCATACCATCTATTACTGGAAAGATTGAATTGGTTTATGAAGGCGAACAAGAAGGTGCTGATGAAGTTGCTAAAACTCTTATAGACAATGCAGTACTGATACAATTTAGTCAACTATTTCCACGCATTTCGAAACTAGAAAAAGAGGGGGTTAAAACACCATATACAGATTTGATTCAATGGTTCGATACTAATTTTATTGAATTGAACTATACGGACACGGATGAGGAATTTTTTAGCAGTCTTAAATCTATAAAACCCTTAGTCGCCATTGTTGAAGCACATACTCATGAACTAAGTGAGGAAGATCAAGCTTTTTGCATGGAACTAATTTTATGGGGATTGACGGTTCACAATAAATTAGATAAATCTGAAAATAATACCGCTTTTAAATTTGATTCCGCTGGAATCAATCAATATTTTAATAGAAATAACTAGTGTGAAAATTTTACCTTTAATGGAGGAGTGTATTCTAGCTTGTTTATACATTCGCTAGGTTTATTTAAGCAACCCTAAGAATACACTTCGTCAAAAACCATCATTAATCTTCAGTTGTACATTAAATAAATTTTATTAGATTTATAGATAAAATGTTTAAACACCTAAACATAGTATTTATATAAATCACGCCATGGTTATAAGCAACAGTAGTTTAGAGGATCTTTCTGAAATATTCAGATTATACAAATTGGCAACGGATTTACAAAAACTAAAATTCCCTCAAAACCAATGGCCTTTATTTGACCAAAAGCTCATCAGCACAGAAATCATTGAGGACAGACAATTTAAATTAATTATTGACAATACAATTGCGTGTGTTTGGGCTGTAACTTTTACGGATGAGCAAATATGGGAAGCTCGCGAAAACTACCTGTCAATTTATATACACCGCATTGCAACAAACCCAGAATTTAGAGGTAATAACTATGTACAAACCATTGTGGATTGGGCTAAAAATTATGCAGTAAAACAAAATAAACGGTTTATTAGAATGGATACTTGCGGAGAAAACAAAAAACTAATCAGCCATTACACAAATTGTGGGTTTGAATATTTGGGAATGAAAAAATTAAAAAACACTTCAAATTTACCTTCACATTATCAACATGCAGAGGTGTGTTTTTTTGAAATAAAACTATAACATACAGCCTACAAATAATTGATTATAAATTAATTGTGTGTAGATAATGTTAAGTAAATTGCAATATTACTTAAACAATTCATATATTTAGATTTAGAAAAATAGAAATCTAATTCAAATAACGATTATGAGTAAGCCTACATATGAAGAATTAGCCCTTAAAATTAAAGCACAAGAAACAACTATTGAAAGTCTAAAACAGCTTTTAAGTTTACAACTGAAGGGTCAATAGAGTTTGGGTATAAAAAAACAGACGAACATTTAGAACTTTATGTTAAAGATACAGGAGTTGGAATAAAAAAAAGTAGGCAAAATTCTATTTTTGAACGCTTTTCACAAGAAGAAAAAGAAATAAAAAAACAATTTGGCGGACTAGGCCTAGGACTATCGATTGCTAAAGAAAACACTAAATTAATAGGCGGAAAAATCACACTTAAATCTAAAAAGGGAGAAGGAGCAACATTTTTTGTGACCATCCCCTACACCCCAACACAGTACAAACTAGCAACTGATACTTCAGAGCAAACTATAAAAGATAATAGCAAGCATCATTGCAAAATTTTAGTCGCAGAAGACGAGGAAATTAATTATCTATATCTCGAAATATTATTAAAAGATAAAATCAATTTAGATTGTATTATTATTCATGAAAAAAACGGCGAAGAAGCTGTTAGTATTTGCAACACTCAACCGGAAATCGATATTGTATTAATGGATCTAAAAATGCCAAATATGAACGGTTTTGAAGCCCTGAAATTGATAAAGGAAGAGCGTCCAAAATTACCCATTATAGCACAGACGGCGTTTTCATCCGCTGAAGACATAGAAAAAATAAAAGCAGCGGGATTCGATGATTATATTTCAAAACCTATTAGCGAAGAAGCGTTAACAGCTGTCTTAGAAAGAACGAGAAAACGAAAGGAAAAGAACACGCTGAAATAAGCGTTCTAAAAATTCACAAACGTTATCAAATTAAACTGATCACGACTAGAAGTTTCAAAAAGCTGACTCAAATATCCTGCTTCCACACGAATGTTTTTATTAATTTGATAGCCAAATCCGCCATACACACGGTTGCGATCAAAAACAGCACTTTCAGTATTTAAAAACACTTCATTATACGCTGATAAGTACAGTTTCGAAGGCATTTTTTCTGTTTTTAGTAAGGGCACTTTAAAGGCCAAGAAATACCGCAAACGCATCTTAAAATCTGATTCCACAAAACGCTGCTCAAATCGATAGCGATGGGTTAATGATACTACACCTATTTTTTGTTTAGAGGTAAATTGCTGAAAAATACGATGCTCATTAATATCAATTTTTTCTTGAGTATCTATAATATAATTTTGTGATGCTATATATCCGTAACCCAACAATAAATTATGATTGTTTTCAGACAAATTGTAGCCCACTCCTGTCCGAAGAAGCAACTGTTCTAAATCGCCAATAGCATCATAATTTCGGTATTGAACTTCGTTGTGAATATTCCATTTACTATTCACTTTTTTATTACCAATATAAATCAACCAATTTCCAAAATCACTGCTCTGGGCGGCTGCAATATAAGGCAGCATTAACACACAGGTGAATGCTGCCATAAAAAGATTTGATTTTTTAAGCATAAAACGTCACTTTTCCATTGGCAATATCATACATACCACCTACTATTATCAATTCGCCATTAGCTTCCATTTCATTAAGAATGGCGCTTTTGTTACGAATATCGCCTAAAGTCATTTCGACATTTTTAGCGGCAACAGTATTCACAAAGTTAATATTACCCGAGGTTCTCGACGCTTCATCTTCAGGAAGAGTAACTGCTTCAACTGCAGGCTCAATTTTATTAATCAGTGCCGTTAAATTTCCCATTCGTGCATGGTCACAAGCGCCTTTAACGGCTCCACAAGCGGTGTGTCCAAGAACTACCAATACTTTGGTGCCTGCAAGTTTACATGCAAACTCCATACTCCCTAAAATATCTTCATTAACAAAATTTCCAGCAATACGAATACTGAACAAATCACCAATACCCTGATCAAAAATATGCTCGGCAGATACGCGGGAATCAATACAATGTAAAACAGTAGCAAAAGGATATTGCCCAGTACTCGTCGCTTCTACTTGTGCGTTTAAATCTCTCACAACTTGAGTTGCAGATATAAAACGTTCGTTACCATCTTTTAAGGCTTGTAAGGATGTTTCTGGGGTCATTGCCGCTTGGCTTTCTTTAGTGTGTGCTTTCATAACTTTTAATATTTTTATTTATTTATTTAAACTATTTGTGGACGTAATTGAAAAAACTGTATGAAACTATCAGGATTTTCCACAACTCCTCTGACAGATATTAATTTGATATCAATGTGTCTTTGACGTGCTTTTTCAGAAAAATCTTCCAAAATTTCAATGATATCGTTGTCAAGATAACGCGTTTTAGTGACATCTAGTTCTAAATAACTTTCTCTTGCTAAATTATCTAACTCTTTAAGAATTGCTCCTTTATTAAAAAAAGTAACTTCTTCTGCCAGGGTCATTTTAATTTTTTGCACACCATTACTCTTGTCTTCAATATGCAAGAAATGTGAGTTCTGAAAACTCTTTATCAAAACCACAACAATTCCAACGGCTAGACCCAATGCGATTCCAACTAAAAGGTCTGTAAATATAATTCCTAAAATCGTCACAATGAAGGGGGTAAACTGTTTCCATCCCAATCGATACATTTCAATAAACAATGCAGGTTTCGCTAATTTGTAGCCAACAATAAACAAGACTGCTGCCAACACAGAAAGTGGAATTTTATTTAACAAATTTGGAATTAAAATTACCGATATTAATAATAGAAATCCGTGAATAATAGCTGACATTTTTGTTTTTCCACCCGACTGGATATTAGCTGAGCTACGAACAATCACTTGTGTTACTGGTAACCCACCTATCATCCCTGAAAGTATATTTCCAATACCCTGAGCTAACAACTCTCTATTTGTAGGCGTCACACGTTTTAACGGATCTATTTTATCGGTTGCTTCTACACATAATAGCGTTTCTAAACTTGCGACTAAGGCAAGGGTAAACGCAACAATCCATATTTCAGGGTTGCTGATAGCTCCAAAGTTTGGAAAACTGAATTGCGCAAAGAAAGAGGCTGCATCTTCTGGAACAGGAACGCTCACCAATAAATCTGGAGAAATTCCCCATTGAGAGCTCCCCTTGGTACTTATAAAATAAATAATCCCCGCAGCAACAGCGACCAAGGGCCCTTGAATCAATTTAAAGAATTTCCCTTTATCATTTAACACCTCACTCCATAGTAGCAATATGGCCAACGCTAAAAGCGCTATAACTGTAGCTCCTGGACTAATGAAGTTTATGGCGTTTAATATTTCCGAAAATGTATTTTCGCCATCCACTTTAAAAAATGCAAAATTCCCTTCTGGATCGGAGTTATATCCAAAGAAATGTGGGATTTGCTTTAAAACGATAATAATTCCGATTCCTGTTAGCATTCCCTTGATAACTGAAGAAGGAAAATAGTAACCTATTACTCCCGCTCTAAGGATACCAAACAGAAACTGAATTGCACCCCCTAATACAACGGCGAGTAAAAAGTTTTCGAAACCCCCAAGAGTTCCAATTGCGGTTAAGACAATAGCTGCCAAACCTGCTGCGGGACCACTAACGCCTACAGATGATTTACTGATAGCCCCTACAACAACACCGCCGACGATTCCTGCTATAAGTCCTGAAAAAAGTGGAGCTCCACTAGCCAAAGCTATTCCTAAACATAGCGGTAACGCCACAAAGAATACAACAATACTAGAAGGTAGGTCTGATTTTAAATTTTTAAATGGGTTCGAACTGTTCATTATGATATAGTATATGATATTTGAGCAATACGTAGAAGTATTACTCTGGTTTGATTTTAATAATTTTAATGTAATTGAGATGATTTAAAGAAGGCATCCACTTCTAGCAGAGCCTCTATATGGTGAAAAGACTAGGCTATTTCTGGTGGGGGATCATGGGTATCAATCGTGATGTCCATTTTTAAAAAATGCATTCCAAAAATAGAAGCTCTTTTAATAACATCTGATGAAGTTGATTCTTCATATACAAATCGAAGCTCCACTTTTTTGTTTTTTTCATCTTCTGTCTCTTGCTTTTCTTTTTCACTAGAATCATTTTCAGCTTCTATATCGAGCCATGAAAAAGCTTGTGGATCTGAAACACGCATCGACTCCACTACAGGCTGTAAAATGATAGATCCAAATACCAATGCAAACATTAGTACTCTAAACCCAAGTGCTATGAGGATAGAAAACTGCTTCATTTGTTTGAAAGTGTATTAAAAACTAAATCGGTGTAAAAGCGAACAATATTATTTTTGCCTTCTTCAAAATCAGTTAAAGATGGTAAATGTTTTGAAAAATAACGCTGGTGGTGAGCACCTTCAATGACTGTTGAAATTAACATGTGTGGAAACTCATATCTCGGATTGATTTCGGTTACAAAATCACTAACACGTTGCACCACACGTTTGTAAGTTTTATAATACCCTTTTTGATTCTCACTGTCAATCGCTTTTGTATGATAGGCCTTAGAAGACTCCGTTATAATAATTTTGTTTAGCAGAACTTCGTTGATATATGAAAAGGCATTGTCTTCCGTTACTTCAGCGGTCAGTATTGAAATAGCTTCGGTAAGCCGTGCATGAACGGAAGGTACATTTAGAGTGGCAAACACCAACCTGTATTCGATCCAACTCCAGTACCAATTAATCAAATAGACCAAAAGAGCGTGTTTACTATCAAAATAACGATAAACCGAACTTTCATTGGAACCTATTTCGAGACCCAGCTTTTTGAATGTAAAATCTTCAAAACCTAAGCGATCGATCATTTCAATGCTTTTGGAAACAATTTTTTGTCCCAGTACAGAAGATTCTGGATCTTTTGTGTAAAGATCTGAACTAATGGTGATATGTAACTGAAGCTTATCCATAATTATAATTGGCGAATATAATAGTAATACTATCAAATTTAAACAGTTTAACATTTATTTCACAACCAAAAGCAACAAAAATAGAAGCATTTTGGTTGAATGTATTTTTTATTGTAGGTTTATGGCAGACTTGGACCTCAAATCTGATTCTTCAAAACCAATAAAACCAAGAGTAACTATTTTTTACTGTAAGTAGGACGCTTGTATAGGCGCCTGTATTTGATGCATCTTATTTTGAAGGATGCTATTTAAGTAAATTAAAACCTAATCTATGAATGACCTTTTAATCGTATCGATCCTATTGCTAATGGGGGGCAGTTTGGAATTGCATTAACAGCCACAGTCATTGTGCATCCAATTTTTATTTATGGCAAAAAAACAACTGCCATTGAAGTTTTTAAACCCTTTTTTGACAAAACACATATATGGGTTTTAATACTATCAATCATTGTAACCCTTTTAGCATTGGCATATTCTATATTAACGGAGAATTGGTGGTGGTTTGGAACCTCAATGCTTATGCATTTAAATGGACCCTACACCATCGATTATATGATGCCACTAAATAGACGGCTTATGGACCCAAATGTCGATCTAACATCGGAACAAACAGCAAACGACATCAAAAAATGGGGAACACTGCATTTGGTAAGAACCTTACTTAACGGAGTCATCTTTTTAGCTTTCATTGTTTTGGCAGTTTGTACGATGTGAAAAAATACAGAGATTAATTGTTTTTTTTTGCACTCGATAGATAAACCTAAGATCCTAGAAAGAGTAAGTTTAAAAACCTAAAACACCCCACCCTACTTCGTCTTTAAAAACTTCAAATAAAGATTCTCCACTTTGGTACGCGCCCATGGGGTACGTCTGAGAAATTTTAAGCTGGATTTTAGTGTGGGACCATCTGTAAAACAACGGATATTAATTTTCTCGCCCATTGCTTCCCAGCCATAATGAGCTTCAAGATCAATAAGGATTTGTTCCAGTTTTACACCATGTAAGGGATTGTTTGGTTGGGATTCCATAAAATTAACGGCGTCGGTTGTTGTTCGATCGGCTCCCTCCACGTGCAGACCCCTGACGATTGTTGCTTGGACGACCACCACCACGTTTTTGACGACCACCACCTTGTTTTGGTGGCACCGTAGAGGCATTTGGATCAGGCTCAAAACCTTCAACAATTTCTTTATTAAAACGTTGTTTGGTCAATTTCTCAATAGATGAGAGATAAGAAGTTTCTTCTGCACACACTAACGATAAAGCCACTCCATTAGCACCCGCACGACCTGTACGACCAATACGGTGTACATAATCTTCTGGAATATTTGGAAGCTCGTAATTGACCACATGTGGTAACAAAGGAATGTCCAAGCCACGCGCAGCAATATCAGTTGCTACCAACACACGAATGTCATGATTTTTAAAACCCGCCAAAGCACGTGTTCGTGCTCCCTGACTCTTATTTCCATGAATTGCCATCGCAGAAATACGTGCACTTTCTAGCTTTTTACAAAGGTTATTAGCGCCATGTTTGGTACGTGTAAATACCAACACTTGTTGCCACTGCCCATCTTGAATTAATTTGATAAGAAGGCTTGTTTTTTTCTCTTTTGCTACTCTATATATCTGTTGAGCAATCGCTTCAACGGTCGTGTTTTCTGGCGTTGCTTCTACAAGTGTAGGACGTTGCAAAATAGTTTGTGCTAAGCTTTTGATTTCTCTTGAAAACGTCGCTGAAAACATTAAGTTTTGACGTCTGGATGGAATCAATGATCTGATTTTATCTATGTCACGTTTGAAACCCATGTCCAACATACGGTCGGCTTCATCGAGTACAAAAATCTCTACTTTAGATAACGATAAATGACCTTGGTTTTCCAAATCAATCAAGCGTCCTGGAGTCGCTACTAAAACATCTACTCCATTGCGGAGGTGTTTAATTTGCGGGTTTTGATTTACACCACCAAAAATAACAGCGGCACGTAAGTCCAAAAATTTGCTGTAATGCTTCACATTTGTATATACCTGATCAGCTAATTCTCGAGTTGGCGTCAAAACCAACGCACGTACGGGACGGCGGTGTGGTATAGGGTTTTTGGATAAAATTTGTAGCATTGGCAGTGTAAACCCTGCTGTTTTTCCTGTTCCTGTTTGAGCTGATGCTAATACATCAAGACCCTCAAGAATTGGAGGGATTGCTTTTTGTTGAATAGGAGATGGAGTTTCGTAGCCCTGTAAACGAACTGCTTTTAGTAAGGCTTCGATGAGGCCTAAAGATTGAAATGTCATATGTTATGTTTTGAAAATGACAGTATGCAATACGATAGGTCATTCCGAACGGTGCCACAAAGGTACGTCTTATTTTAAATAATTAGCGTGTGAACACCAATTTAGTATCCGTTGACAAATTCGCATCAAACGCGTAGCCATCTGTTGTAAACGTTTTTAAATCTTCGGCAGTTTCCACAGCGTTCTCAATGATGTAACGCGTCATATAGCCACGAGCTAGTTTGGCAAAAATAGCAATGGTTTTGTACTGTCCATTTTTAAATTCTTTAAAATCAACATGAATCACAGGGACTTTAAGAACTTTGACATCTATCGCTTTAAAATATTCTTGACTTGCTAAGTTGACAAATAACTCTCCTTCTTTGAGCTCATTATTCAAAGCCGTAGTTACTTTTTGACGCCAAAACTCATAGAGATTTTTAGATTTACCAACTGGGAATTTTGTTCCCATTTCCAAGCGATATGGCTGCACTAAATCCAACGGTTTCAAAAGTCCGTATAATCCTGAAATAATACGAACAGAGTTTTGCAAAGTCTCTATTTTTGATTCTTCAATAGTGTAGGAGTCTAATCCACGATATACATCCCCGCTAAACGCATAAATTGCAGGTCGGGCATTTTGAGCCGTAAAAGGCACTGCCCAATCTTGATTGCACTCATAATTTAGTTGCCCCAAATTAGACGAAATATGCATCAATTCCGAGAGGGCTTTCGCTGATTTCTTTTTAAGAAGTGTGTTCAGCTGTTGCGCTTCACTCAAAAAACAACTGTCGGTGCTTAAAGTGGTCGGCAATGCACTTTCATAATTTAATGATTTCGCAGGTGAGATAACTAATTTCATGTGTCTATTTTTAATACTTTTTAACGGTCACATGTTTTCGCGATTAATCATCATATTGGATGACACTGTTTTTAACATGCTCGTTTTATAAAATATATTTGTGATTCAAAGTTAAAACACTACGGTTGAACTCTAAAAAAAATTATATTTATAATTTCTATATATCAATACTCAAAATTGATGCTTCTAAATTTTTGTCTTATTCCAGATGATTCGAATAGCTTTCCCATTTTTCTATACAGTTTTGCATATCCTGAGGGATTTTGGTTGTGAAAGACATTTTTTCTCCAGTAGTTGGATGTATAAACCCTAAGGTTTTGGCGTGCAAAGCTTGACGCGGAAGGGTTTTAAAACAATTATCCACAAACTGCTTGTATTTGGTAAAAGTTGTTCCTTTCAGAATCCGCTCACCTCCGTACCGTTCATCATTAAAAAGCGTATGTCCAATGTATTTCATATGTACCCGTATTTGGTGCGTACGACCTGTCTCCAAACGACAACTTAACAGGGTTACATAGCCCAAACGTTGAAGAATTTTATAATGAGTCACAGCCGGTTTTCCATTGTCAGCTTCGTCTCCGAAATAGACCGTATTTTGCAATCTGTTTTTTGGGTGACGTCCAATATTGCCTTCAATTGTACCTTCGTCTAATTCAACATTCCCCCATACCAAGGCAACATATTCGCGCTCACTTGTTTTGGCTTTAAACTGTGCCGATAAATGAGCCATTGCAATTTCGGTTTTAGCAACTACCAACAACCCACTTGTATCTTTATCAATTCGATGTACCAGTCCCGGTCGGTTGCTGCTATTATTGGGTAAATTGTCAAAATGAAACATCAAGGCATTAATCAAGGTGCCCGAATAATTCCCATGTCCTGGATGGACAACCATACCTGGAGCTTTGTTAACTACCAATAAATCTTCATCTTCATAAACAACATCGATAGGAAGGTCTTCTGGAACTAACAAGTTTTCATAAGGGGGATGCTCAAATAAAACGCGAATTTTATCCAATGGTTTCACTTTATAATTTGATTTTACTGCAATCTCATTCACTAAAATACTTCCATCCTTAGCAGCGGCTTGAATTTTATTTCGAGTCGCATTTTCAACAAAATTCATAAGATACTTGTCGATTCTTAAAGGCTGTTGCCCTTTTTCGACCGTGAATGTATAATGCTCATGCAATTCATTTTCATTCACTAATAATTCATTTGATTCTTCCATGGTTAATTATTACTTTCGAACTCCGTTCCCTAAAACTAGGTCGATTTTCGAGGTCTTTGGAAGCATCGTACCTGCTTCGATGATTTGGCCATTGTGGCGTAATTGTAAAACTTCATCTTCTCCCAAATCGTCCTTATAAGTCTTGGTTCCTATTTGGAACCCCACTGCTTCGAACGAAGATTTAGCTTGTCGAAACGTACGACGAATGACATCTGGAACTGCTACAGTTCTGTAGGCAGAGGGATTGAGAATTAAATATATTTTTCGACCTTCTTTGACTTGACTTCCCTCTAAAGGATCTTGTTCGATCACGGCCCCTTTGGGGTAGTTAGGATTATAGTTTGAGGAATCTTGAACTTCACTTCGGAGTTCGTGTTCATTTATTAAAATTTGAGCTGCGTCAAAGGTTTTTCCTGTAAGTGCTGGAACCGTCACAAATGCCCCATGATTGGTATAAGATTTGAGCCACTTAAGAGCTAAAAACACAAAAACAACTGAAACTATAAACGCAAGGATTAATTGCTTTACAAACGATTTACTGAACAAGAATTTAATAAAATTCATAGCTTTTTTTATAATGTAACAAAGCTAAACAAATAATTGTGTCCTTAAAATCTTTAGCTTGTTTAGTTTGAAGTTAATATATTTAGTTGAAAATGATTTTGATTTAATATAAAAGTAATATTTTTACTGTATAAACGTAGAAATGAAAAAAAATATTGCCATTATAATGGGTGGATATTCTAGCGAATATTTAATTTCTTTAAAAAGCGGAAAGATGGTTTACGACAGTTTACCTAAAGCAAGCTACAATGCGTATTGCATCCATATTTTTAAAGATAAATGGGTGTATGTCACAGAAGACTCCACAGAACACCCCATTAATAAAGCTGATTTTTCCATCGTTATTGCAGGTTCAAAGATCAATTTTGACTGTGTATTTAATGCCATTCATGGCAGTCCCGGAGAAGATGGAATTATTCAATCGTATTTTGAGTTATTATCCATTCCACATACCAGTTGCGGTATGTATCAAGCGGCACTCACATTCAATAAACGTGATTGTTTAAGTGCCTTAAAACCCTATGGCGTTCTCACAGCGGATTCCTATTTTTTGAATGCTGGAGATGCAATTGACGCTTCAGCCATTGAAAAGGCTGTTGGATTTCCTTGTTTTGTAAAAGCTAATAAAGCCGGAAGTAGTTTTGGAATTACCAAAGTCTATTCAAAAACCGAATTGCCAGATGCTATAGAAACTGCCTTTAAAGAGGATGACGAACTTATTATTGAATCGTTTTTAGACGGCACTGAAGTCTCTGTCGGAGTAATTCGTTATAAAGGGGAAGTCAAAGTTCTTCCTATTACCGAGATTGTAACTGAAAATGACTTTTTTGATTATGAAGCAAAATACTTAGGGAAATCACAAGAAATTACTCCTGCACGTTTGAGCACAACGCAAGAAGAAGATGTTAGAAAGGCTGCAAAACATATTTACGAAGTTTTGAAATTAGATGGGTTTTCTCGAAGCGAATTTATTTTTAAAGACAATAAACCTCATTTCTTAGAAGTCAATACAATTCCAGGACTTACTAAGGAAAGCATATTACCTCAACAAGCAGCTCAGGCAGGAATTTCATTGCCCAAATTGTTTGAGAACGCAATTCAACAAGCACTTCAGAAAAATTCTTAACTTTACCGCATGAAGAAAGCAATTTTCCCAGGATCCTTTGACCCTATTACTTTAGGGCACTTAGACATTGTTAATAGAGGAGTAACCTTATTTGACGAAGTGATTATTGCCATTGGCGAAAATTCTTCTAAAGACTATATGTTTTCGTTGGAACAACGCAATAGGTTTATTGTAGATGCATTTAAAGACAACCCAAAAGTAAAAGTTGTTTCCTACCAGGGGCTAACTACAGAATTTTGTAAAGAAATTGGTGTTGATTTTATCCTTAGAGGCTTGAGAAATCCAGCAGATTTTGAGTTTGAAAAAGCCATTGCACATACCAACCGACAATTATCCAAGGTAGAAACCGTCTTTTTATTAACCTCTACTCAAACCTCCTTTATATCCTCTTCAATTGTGAGAGAGATTATTCGTTTTAAGGGCGATTACAAAAAACTTGTTCCCGATACCGTACGTATTCAAAAACCCTAGAGTTTATATTCTGAAAGTCCTTCTGTAAAAGCTTCAGGATTTTCAGCTAAGTGGTAACGTGGGTCATCTATTGCCTCAATTATAATATCTTTAAAAAGTGGGCTTGATTTGTATAATAAAACCTTACAGTCTTCACTTAGGTGTTTGAGGTGAATTGTTTTACCTTCTTCTTTATATTTGTTGACAAGATTTGAAATGGCTTCAATAGCAGAATGGTCACTCACTCTTGATTCAACAAAATCGATCTCTACAGAT
>JABHDE010000024.1 GCA_018673215.1 Formosa sp.
ACTACTAGAATTTGCCAGATTATTGAGAGCGAAAAGGTTATCTACCATTCCAAAAAGTGAAACATTTCCTATTTGTGTAGAAATTCCAGCACCTACATTATGAAAAGAATAATCGTCTACCGTATAGGTTACTTTTGCATGTAGTTTTTCTGTAAATGTCTTCTCATAGAAACCCGTTAAGGCATATTGCGGACGTAAAGGTCTCATAATGGTGTGTATTTGGAGTCCGATAGCATCCGTATAAAATTCCTTGAAGGTATTGTCATAGCAAAATTTACTTCTTCTTTCCGAACCAAAACTGTATTTTAAAGCTGCATTTACTTTTGTCGGTCTCCAAGAAGCATAGGCATTCGTGTTGTTGCCCCTTGGTACTTTCTCTTCAAAATCGGCATTTAACTCTGCCCAATAATTTGTTGGGTTAGCGGGGTCAAACAAAAAATTTACTCCTTCAAAAGTATAGCTTCCTTTTACGGTGGTGTTTTGAACTTTTTTTGAATAATTGATGTATCCAAAATCGATTATACTTCCTGTAAACTCCAATCTGGGCGAAAGATGATAGGTGAGTCCAATATCGAGTCCAACTCCCAAACTTCCTCCTAAAAAAGAGTTGGTAATGAGTTCCATCGGGTTTTCTAAATATGCATCGTTTACAACCAAACCTGCAGATAAAAAATTCAAATCGATGGTGTTCAAATAGTTGGTATATATATTGTTTGTTCCTAGTTGTGTTGTAAAGGTTCCGGAATTATTTTGAGTTTCGATATTTAATGTGGAAGAATATACCTTAAACCTACCTCCTAATGTGAGCTTTTGATTTATTTTTCTGGACATCCCAACATGTAAGACACCTACAAAATCTACTTTATAAAGAAGTTGTGACAAGTCAAAGCTTTTATTGAGATAAGGGGCATTCCCTTCATTTAACAACGTAATTACATCTTTGGGCCAGTACGCAATGGCATCCAATTCTTGGTAAAAGCCGAAACTAATATAGGTTTTATCGTTCACTCTAAAACCGGCATTTAAAACATCGATTTGAACGTTCAGTTTTAGGTGATCTTCGGGTGCCAACTTATTTAAAAGTCGAAAAATTTTTGTATTGAAATCAATGCCATCTTCAGAAAAAAGATCGTTTAATTTGAAGTTCTTTAGGGCAACATCTCCAGACATCCCCGAGAGAAAAGGAATTCCAATATGAAACTTATAATTTGTTTCTGCTCCTGGGTTTAATAAGAGGGTTTGAGGGTTTTCTGCAAAACCGTATAAAACTTGTTTGTTTTGCGTCAATGTATCTATAGACACAAAGAGCAGCATCAGAAAAAAGAATTTCTTCATAATTATTCGGCAGCTATAAAATAGGTTCCAGCGGATTTTAATTCAAACGCTCTTGGGTCGTTTTCAATGAGGGGTGTAGCGGCTCCAGAAATGGTTACCGATGTTCTAGTTTTTCTAGTGTTCAAAATAATTGGATTTAAACGAACTTCAATGCTTTCTTGATAGGTAAATGCTTCATTTTGAGGGGGTACATTTAGCGTGCTTAGGGTGTAGATAACCGTTCCATTATCATCTAAAAATACTATCTCCACAGTAAAATCTCTGGTTATTTCATTCTTAACTTCGATATCAATAATAATTTTTTCCAAGTTATCTCGGAAATACGCATTCTCTAGAATACGGAAATCCGACACGTCAGATAATGGGTTCACATTTTCTGCACCTGATACCGTGTCTATAAAATCATTGGAATATAAAGTGAAATAAACAAGGGGTGTTTTTATGACTGGCCGATGCTCAAATTCCTCTACTTGCTTAAAATCTAACTTTTCTGAGCATGCCACTGAGAAAAGGAACATAAGGAATATCCCTATTTTAAAATGTTTCATTAATTTTCTTTTAAAGTATATGGCTTTAGTTTTAGTAAAATTATAGCAATTGTTTTATTTCATGAAGGGCTCTCACGGTTACAAACGTATTCCCTTTCGGATTCGTATTTTCAAAGTCACAATAAATAGCTTTAAAACCAAAGTTGATCGCTCCTTCTATATCGGCCTCGATGCTATCGCCAATCATAATTGAATTTTCTTTGGTAGCTTTTGCAACACTCAAAGCATGTTTGAAAATTAATGGATTTGGTTTTTTGACTCCAACAGACTCCGAGGTAATTACTTGATCGAAATAATG
>JABHDE010000010.1 GCA_018673215.1 Formosa sp.
ACTTGTCAGGGTATCACCGTCAACAACTGTATAAAAGGTGAAAGTACCTGTTTGAAATGGCTTACAATTTCGCTCTGTCGTATAGCAAGCGGATAAAAGAATTAGAACAAGAGTGAAAAAAATTGTCGTACGCATAGAAAAGAGTCTAGGCAAAATTACTCATTTTTGGGAACGTATTCTTTAAAACTCCCATCGTTTAAAAGCAAAACCACCTTATCGATTGAATTTTGGTTGGTGTTTATGCTGGCTGGGGGAGGCGAAACAGGCATTTTAATGGCTTTTACGGCAGGTTCTGTCGTTTTGGAAGTATTATCATTCCGCACTGGCAAAGTCTCTTCAGGGGCTTGAATAGGCTGCTCGCTTTGTTTACCAAACAACAACCAATCGGCAGAGTAGGAGGGGAAGGCGTGAATGGTTTTAAGCACAAAGTCCAAACTCGGCTTATTGCGACCCGACAATATGTGTGATATGGAAGAACGTTGCACGCCTATTGTGTCTGCAAATGCTGCTGAACTCAATTGCTGCTCCTCCATAATTTTTGTAATTCTACTGCTAATTTCATTCATGTTACAAATGTAAATTTATTCTAATTATATTTGGTTTTTTGTAAATATAACAATTAAATCAATAGAAATAACCATCAATATATTTCATTTTTTACTTCATATATTTATTGCAACTAACTAATTTATAGCTATTTAAATATTTATTATTAAATTTTATATACAAATGTAATTATTGCAAAGCGATATGACTGCTTTTAATATACATTTGTAACAAACAACTATTTACTTTTGTAAATCCTAATCTGTTTACATTTGCAAACTGTACGTATCTATGAATCCATTTCCATCATACAACTCCTTTGCAGAGTCCGCACTTTCGGGACGCTATATAACAAATCGTCATATTGAATCGCTATTGCCTTCATACAACACAACTGAGGTTGGTAAAAGTGAGCAACAACATCCCATTTACCGCATTGATTGGGGAACTGGACATATAAAGCTACTTATGTGGTCTCAAATGCACGGTAACGAGTCTACCACAACAAAAGCCCTTTTTGACCTGTTACGTTACCTCAGTACACATTCTGCGTGGTCTTCAAAAATTCAATTGCGCATACTACCCATTCTAAACCCTGATGGCGCACAACTTTACACACGTGTCAACGCCAATGGGATTGATTTAAATCGTGACGCCATTGACCTCAGTCAAGCTGAAAGTCGTGTCTTGCGATCAGAATTTGACGATTTTTCACCCGATTATGCCTTTAATCTTCATGACCAGCGCTCACTGTTTGGCGTCAATGGTCGTCCGGCAACTGTTTCTCTGTTGGCACCATCCTACGACAAAAGTTGTCGTTTTAACAAAACTCGTACAAAAGCGGCGGCTTTGGCCAGTGCTATTCACCATCACCTACAACCATTTCTAAGAAATCAAATGGGACGGTTTGACGATGATTTTAACCCTAACTGCGTTGGAGATGCTTTTCAATCTGCGGGCGTTCCTACTCTTCTGATTGAAGCGGGGCATTACCAAGAGGATTATAATCGTGAAAAAACTAGAGAATACATCTTTTACGCTTACTTGGCAGCCATAGAAGAGATTGTTTCAGCAAAGCCTAACGATTTGAAAGGCTACCATGCTATCCCAGAAAATGAAAAGATTTTCTTTGATATTTTGCTGAAAAATGTAAAATATTATGAAAATAGCGTGGAGAAAGTAGGGGATATCGGCATCAACTATCAGGAGAAGCTATCTACTGATAAAGTTGTTTTCAAACCTGTTTTTGCTGCTGCTGGAGACTTGAAAAAATGGCGTGGGCACAAAGTCCCTTTTTGTGATAATTTGATGCCTATTAATTTTCAAATCGAGGAATCCGCACAAAAAGTGCTAAATATGTTGAAATTTTAATGTTTATTTCAATTAATTAGCGTTTTTAATGCATTAATTTTAAAGATTTTTTACTTTATTTGCAAAAACTAGAAAATGAATAAAGTAAAATTAGACGAAATCGATCATCAAATACTTGACATTTTGA
>JABHDE010000009.1 GCA_018673215.1 Formosa sp.
CCAAAAAATGAAGATTATGGAGTGCAAATATTTAGACAAAGATAGAGCTAAAGATTTACTTATTTTCTAGTATCTCTTTGTAAATTTCTATATTTGTTAAATGATAAAATTTCTCTAAACTCTTGAAGGTAGCTTGACGATGTTTTTTCAGAAACCAAACGGCTGTGATCTAAATTCTTTTTTAAACTCAAAAGGATTTGGTTAGGGTTGACAGGCTTAATCAGATAATCAGCAATTTTGCTTCCAATGGCCTCTTCCATTATATATTCTTCCTCGCTTTTTGTGATCATCACCACAGGAATATTTGCATTTAGTTTTTTTAGTTCAGACAGGGTGTCTAATCCAGAAAGCCCGGGCATATTTTCATCTAAAAAGATGATATCAAAATTATTTTCGGCAAATACTTCAAGAGCATCTGAACCGTTTGTACATGGAGTGATTTTATAGTTTTTTTGTTCCAAAAAAATAATATGTGGTTTTAGGTGTGAAATTTCATCATCAACCCACAAAATATGTATACTGCTCATAAACTCCTTCTAATTAATTGTATATGTTCTGATTTTATTACTTTTACGCTAATATAAATATGTTTCCCCCTCAGGACACAAAATAAAACTAAATTAGTTTGAATACCAGCAATAAGCTCAAAATATTTAACGATCCAATATATGGATTTATTACAATTCCAAATCCTTTAATTTTTGATCTCATCGCGCATCCCTATTTCCAGCGTTTGCGTAGGATTTCTCAAATGGGATTATCTTATTTAGTTTATCCAGGTGCGCACCACACAAGATTTCATCATGCTTTAGGCTGTTTGCACTTGATGCAAAAAGTAGTCCGTATTTTAAAGTTTAAAGGAATTTCTATTTCTAATCAAGAAGAAAATGCACTTTATATTGCCATATTATTACACGATATTGGTCATGGTCCATTTAGCCACGCCATGGAACACAGCATTGTTCATGAAATAAGCCATGAGTCCATATCTCTTCGTTTCATGCAAGATTTAAATAATGAGTTTGATGGTAGATTAAGTTTAGCCATTACAATGTTTAAAGGGGATTATTCACGTCAATTTTTTGGTCAATTGATTTCAAGTCAATTAGATATGGATCGTTCGGATTATTTGAAGCGCGATAGTTTTTACACTGGTGTTTCAGAAGGAAATATAAATAGTGAACGCTTAATTTCTATGATGAATGTTGTCGACGACCACTTGGTTATTGAAAAGAAAGGTATTTATTCAATTGAAAAATTTCTTACTTCACGTCGTTTAATGTATTGGCAAGTCTACCTTCACAAAACTAGTTTAGTTGCTGAACAAATGATCATCAATGTATTGAAGCGGGCAAAACAACTTGCGCAACAATCAGTAGCCTTAAATGTGAGTTCCGCCTTTGGATTTTTTCTTGAGGAAACTATAAACCCAACAAATTTTGACACTTCTGTTTTGGAACAATTTTCTAAATTGGACGATTATGACATTATTGCTGCCCTGAAATCATGGCAAAATCACTCTGATGATGTCCTTAGGAACATGTCTGCTCGCCTTTTAGAACGTAAATTACTTAAGATTAAATTTTACAAAAAAAACCAAATACAAAGTGAGCTTGACAGATTACAAAAGCAGTGGATAGCACAAACAGACAATCAAGCTGCTGATGTTGCATATTTTGTTTTTTCTGGGTCAATTAAAAATACAGGCTACACACCTCACGATGATGGAATATCAATTTTACACAAAGACGGTAGTATTTCTGATGTCATCGATGCTTCCGATAACCTAAATTTAAAAGGCCTGTCTAAAACAGTAAAAAGGCATTATATCTGCTTTCCAAAAGAGTTGCTATGATTATTTTTTTTACTTTTGCAGTTGAATGAAATTTACAGCTAATCAAATAGCCGAATTGCTCAACGGAGAAGTCGTTGGAGATGAAAACGTAGAAGTCCACACTCTTTCTAAGATTGAAGATGGTGAAGCCGGATCTCTTACTTTTTTGTCCAATCCTAAATACACTCCTTTCATTTATTCCACCCACGCTTCTGTTACTATTGTAGACCACGATTTTGTTGCTGAGAAAGAAATTTCAACTACTCTAGTGAAAGTTGCTAATGCGTATACTGCATTTTCAAAACTTTTGGAGCATTACAATTTGATCAAAAACAACAAACTTGGTCTCGAAGCGCCAATTTCAATTGCGGATAGTGCAGTCTATGGAGATCAAATTTATATTGGTGCATTTACTTCAATAGGCGAAAATGTTCATATAGGAAATAATGTCAAAATTTACCCTAATTGTTACATTGGTGACAATGTCGTAATTGGAGATAATACTACAGTCATGGCGGGTGTTAAAATATACTCTGACTGTATAGTTGGTAATCATTGTAACATTGATGCATCTGTTGTTATTGGCGCCGATGGTTTTGGGTTCTCTCCAAATGAAAAAGGAGTTTACGCCAAGGTTCCTCAAATTGGGAATGTCGTTATTGAAGATAACGTAGACATAGGAGCTGCGACAACAATTGATCGTGCAACTTTAGGTTCCACCATCATTAGAAGAGGAGTGAAATTGGATAATCAAATCCAAATTGCTCACAATGTAGTTATAGGGGAACATACTGTTATTGCTGCTCAAACGGGAATTGCAGGCTCAACTAAAATTGGTGCCTATTGTCAAATTGGTGGCCAAGTTGGTATTGCTGGACATATTACTATAGGGAATAAGGTAAAAATCCAGGGACAATCAGGAATTTCAAAAAACGTTTCAGACAACGAAGTTTTGCAGGGTACTCCTGCGATTGGTTATGGTGATTACTATAAATCCTATGTTCATTTTAAAAACCTACCTCAGATTGCAAAAACAATTACTGAGCTTGAAAAACAAATAAAAAAATGATTACAAAAACCCAATCTAAACAAACAACAATTTCTAATCCAACTACGCTTGAAGGAGTAGGATTACATACTGGTAATAACGTAACGCTTACTTTTTTGCCCGCAGAACCAAACTTTGGTTATGCTTTTAAAAGAGTAGATTTGGAGGGTGAGCCCATTATCAAGGCTGATGCTAATTTTGTAACGAGTACACAAAGAGGAACTTGTTTAGAAAAAAATGGTGTTTCTATTCAAACTAGCGAACACGTACTTGCTGCCTTAGTGGGATTGGAAATCGACAACGCCATAATTGAATTGAATGCTTCTGAACCTCCCATTATGGACGGATCGTCTAAATTTTTCATAGAAGCTCTTGAACAAGCTGGCGTAGAGGAATTAGATGCTTTTAGAGAAGTTTACATAGTCAAAGATGTAATATCGTATATTGATGAAGAAACAGGGAGTGATATTACTATCATACCATCTGATGAGTATCAGGTAACGACTATGGTTGATTTTGGCACCAAAGTACTAGGAACACAAAATGCTACACTCCCAAAGCTTTCGAACTTTAAAAAAGATATTGCGGCTTCTAGAACCTTTAGTTTCTTACACGAATTAGAAATGCTCCTTGAGCATGGCTTGATTAAAGGTGGGGATCTTAACAATGCTATTGTATACGTTGAAAAACCGCTCTCGAAAGAAACTATGGAAAAGCTAAAAGTCGCTTTTAATAAAGATTCAA
>JABHDE010000008.1 GCA_018673215.1 Formosa sp.
AGTTACAGTGACGCTTCCAGCACAGTTGTCCGTAGCTGTTGGCGCTGTAAGACTGGTTACACTACACTGAGCCGTTACATTTGCTAAAGTAGATGCATCTGCAACAGGATCATCTAAATCTCGAGAATAAATATCTTTGCTCACCTTGCAGTACAAATTATTTATTCCAAGACCACTATCATATACATAATTTACTTCGTAAGTTGTTGGAAAATTACTTGTTGGAGGTGTAACATTAATTGTCTCAGATGTTTCACCAGTAGTCCAAGAGAAAGATTGTACATTTCCTTGGACACCTAATGAATTATAATTAAAAGTTATACTTGTTGATGTTCCAGGACATATTTCACTGTTACCAGTTAAATATAAATCTGGAATTAACACTCTCACCTGCAATCTATCTGCGCTTTCAATACCATTTACAGTTTGTGATATATAATATGTGTTGTCTCCAACTGGTAAAATTGAATTAATAGGTATCGCAGAAGTTGAAGATAACGAGGTATACCAACTTATTGAAGCTCCAGATTCAGCATTAATATCAATTTCTGTAAAATTCGGATCTGATAAAGCTCGTGATCCTTGGCATATTGCCTGAATAGGATCACCTGTAGGTGCTGCAGGCGTAATTGTTTTTTGCTGGTTTATATTGGTTCTACCAATCGATAAGCTGTATGTAGTTTCCGATAATAGCCCACTAAGAATAAAGCATAGCCCAAGCGGTATTAAAAAGGTGTAAATTGGTTTCAATACTTAAAATTTGAAAATTTATTCAAATATCACCCAAATTAATAAAATTATCTCTAGGGCTTATAATATTTTGATTATAAATTTATGATTAATCTTTAAGTAATTCATGAAATGAACTCTTAATTTGCAACTAAATTTTTTATATTTAGGTCATTAATCATTTAAAAACATAAAACAATGAACAGAGTAGCATTGCTTAGTATGACGTTAATCTTATTGTCTTCTTGTGCCATTAGTATTGGTAATACAAAAAAAACTTCACCCCCAGAAAGCGCTGTGGAAGTCGACAGAGAAGTTGGTTATTTAAAAACACCAAATCGAACCTATACAGCTTCCTCTGGAGATAATTCTGTTGTAAAATTGTGGGATGAATATATTGCAGTCCATAACAGCAGGGATATTGAAGCCATTATGGAAATGGAATCTGATTCTATACAAATTTGGGGTCCAAATGGAGAATACATAAAAGGGAAGGAAGCACATGCAGCATTTTTGGCACAATGGTTTGATGGAGCAAACCCAAAATGGAATACATTTTTCTCATTTCCAATGAAAGTTAATGATATGGAAGCTCAAAAAGATGGGCAGTGGGTGGTCACTGGGGCACAAGTTACAATGACAGTTGAGGGTCAAGATAGGAGCGTTATTCATTTGTCAGATGTATATTTTGAGAATGGTAAAGTTGATAAGTTTTATGTTTACCAGCGACTTCCAGCTTCAGATAATTAGTATTTCACTATAATAGATCACAACAAAAGCCACCTTCAGGTGGTTTTTTTGTACCTATTTTTAAGTTTTATTTGATTTACAGAATTTTAATTGACAAATATTTAATTTTTTTATTTTCAAATGACAATTCTTTAATTTTTAAAAATAATTTAGATTCGGAGTTTCAAATAAAAAATTAATTTATAGTTTTACCCCGTTATAAAATTATCATGATTGACACAAAGTTTTTACTAGCAAACATTTGTTCACTAACTCTACCGAGTAGTGCTCCATTGTGTCCGCGTCACTACCGTCGTCGCCCTTAGGGTGTATTTTTAATTTTTGGAACTTAGGTGAGTCCGGTTCTTCCTTTTCAATTTTCTTTAAGCTTTATTTCTAATTAATCTTCTGATAATGAAACTAGTTATCACAGATAAATCACATCATATTTATGCACAAGTTATTTGTGCCACCATTGAATCTGCTGCACAAGTCAGAGGTACAGGTATTGCCAAGCGCTCTCCCGAATACATTTGTAAAAAGATGGATCAAGGCGATGCAGTTATTGCGTTAGATGGGGATAAATTTGCTGGATTTTGTTACATTGAAACTTGGGACCACCAGCGATTTGTAGCCAATTCTGGTCTAATTGTACATCCTGATTATAGAAACCAGGGATTAGCAAAAAAAATCAAACAATTGGTATTCGATCACTCTAGAACTAAATACCCAAAAGCAAAGGTGTTTAGCATTACCACCGGGCTAGCCGTGATGAAGCTTAATACGGATTTGGGGTATAAACCTGTGACCTTTTCTGAATTGACTAAGGAACCGTCTTTTTGGAAGGGCTGTCAAACTTGTAAAAATTATGATGTCTTACAGCGTACTGAGCAAACAATGTGCCTGTGTACAGGAATGTTATTCGACCCCAAAAACCAAAAAAAGAAAACCAAAAAGAAGATTAAAGTATCAACATTTAAACGATTAAAAAGCATTAAACAAACGCTTTTTTTAAAAAAACAAAAAAATGAATTCTAAAGATAAATTAGTATTGGCCTACAGTGGTGGATTGGACACTTCATACTGCGCTGTACACCTTTCGCAAGATCTTGGTTATGAGGTGCACGCCGTTAGTGTAAATACAGGGGGTTTCACTAAAAATGAAATTGAATCCATTAAGGCAAAAGCCTATAAAATGGGTGTGTTTGCCTACAAAAATATTCAAGCCACAGAGCAATTTTATCAAAAAGTTGTTAAGTATTTAATTTTTGGAAATGTTCTCAAAAATAATACCTATCCACTTTCCGTCAGTGCTGAGCGCATAATCCAAGCCATAGAAATAGTAACCTATGCCAAATCTATAAACGCTAAATACATTGCACACGGAAGCACAGGAGCAGGAAACGATCAAGTGCGTTTTGATATGATTTTTCAAACCTTGGCACCAGAAATTGAAATTATCACCCCTATTCGTGATAATGAATTAAGTAGGGAAGATGAAATCACGTATTTAAAATCTAAGGAGGTTGACTTGGCTTGGGATAAAGCTAAATATTCTATTAATAAAGGCCTTTGGGGGACGAGTGTAGGCGGTGATGAAACCTTGACATCTCACTTGGCTTTGCCAGAAGAAGCTTACCCTTCTCCACTCAAAAACAACGCACAAACTTTGGTGAAACTTAGTTTTCAAAAGGGAGAATTAGTCGCTGTAGATGATGTAGAAAACACTCCGGTTGTCAATATTCAAATGCTTAATGAACTAGCATCAGCATACGCCATTGGCAGAGACATTCATGTTGGCGATACCATAGTGGGTATCAAAGGCCGTGTTGGTTTTGAAGCTGCTGCAGCTCTGATCATCATCAAAGCCCATCATTTGTTAGAAAAACACACCCTTTCCAAATGGCAACTGCAACACAAAGACAGTATGGCTAGTTACTATGGGATGCATCTTCATGAGGGTCAATACCTTGATCCTGTGCTGCGTGATATGGAAGCATTTTTTCAATCCAGTCAGGCTAGTGTTAGTGGAGATGTCACCGTTGTTTTGAAGCCTTATCATTTCACAATAGAGGGTATTACATCTGATTATGACTTAATGAACTCTAATTTTGCAAGCTATGGCGAAATGAATACTGCATGGACTGCCGACGATGCGAAAGGATTTATAAAAATAACGGCCAATCAAAATAAAATTATTCAAAATTTAAATTCAAAATCATGATACAAGTTGGAATAATTGGTGGAGCAGGATACACTGCTGGTGAGCTAATTCGATTGTTGTTAAATCACCCAAAAGCTGTCATAAATTTTGTGTACAGCACATCAAGTGCGGGGCGACTATTGAGTGCTATTCATCAAGATTTGTTAGGCGAAACTTCTATACAGTTTTCAGATCAAATAAATCCAAATATAGACGTTTTGTTTTTGTGTTTAGGGCATGGTAATTCAAAAGCGTTTTTAGAGGCCCATGAGTTTTCAAGTTGTACAAAAATCATAGACTTGAGTCATGATTTTAGGTTAAAAACTTCAGCTAATTTTCAAGCTAAACAATTTATATACGGGCTGCCCGAATTAAATAAAAAGGAGATAATAAAGGCTAATTATATTGCTAATCCTGGCTGTTTTGCAACAGCGATTCAGCTGGCGCTATTACCGTTGGCAGCTCATCATTTGATTCAAAACCCAGTACATATCAACGCTGTTACAGGCGCCACAGGTGCTGGAACAAAACCTTCCGCCACAACTCATTATACATGGCGTGATAATAATTTTTCGCACTACAAAGCCTTTGGGCATCAACATCTAGGGGAAATTAAAGAGTCTTTAGTTTCACTACAAAAAGAGTTTGATTCTGCGCTAAACTTTATTCCAAATAGAGGGAATTTTTCTCGTGGAATTTTTGCGACCTTATACTTAGAACTTGATGAAAGCTTAGAGACCATTCAATCGCTTTATCAGTCTTTTTATAAAGATGCACCTTTCACCATTATTTCTGAAAATGAAGTCCATCTCAAGCAGGCGGTAAACACCAATAAATGTATACTTCATCTTACGAAATACAGCAATAAACTACTCATAACTAGTGCTATCGATAATCTTTTAAAAGGCGCTTCAGGCCAAGCTATTCAAAACATGAATTTGATGTTTGGAATTGAAGAAAAAACAGGACTAAAACTCAAAGCAAGCTATTTCTAATCATGACTTACAGACCACTACCAAAAGAGCTTACAATTGCCAAATCAAAAATAGAAGGTTTGGGCTTATTCGCTTCTGAGGATATCAAGAAGGGGGTAATTTTAGGTATTTCACATGTTCGTGACAATCGATTTGAAAATGGTTTTATAAGAACACCGTTAGGGGGCTTTATTAATCATTCAGAAGCTCCAAATTTGGAGACAATTTTCATAAGCGAAGACAGATTTGTGAAAACAATTAGATCAATTTCAAAAGGAGAAGAATTAACACTCAATTATACACTTTATAAACTATGAAAATAGCAATTATTGGAACAGGTAACCTAGGGCGCTCGATTGCTAAAGGGCTTATTATCAACAACGCCATTACATCTTTATATTTAACGCGAAGAGGGCTAGAAGCACTGCAAGAGTTTGAAGGCTACAAGAATGTTCATCTAACGGCGGACAATAGCAAAGCTGTACAGAATTCTGATATTCTGATTTTTGCTGTTCAGCCCGCGCATTTACAATCTATTTTAGAATCAATTGCGTCACATCTTACAGAAAAGCACATTGTGATTTCGACTATAACCGGATTTTCTATTTCTAAAATAGAAAGTATAGTTGGTGCTCAAAATTACATCATAAGAGCGATGCCTAATACAGCTATTGCTGTTGGTAAATCCATGACCTGCTTGTGCAGTAATCAAACAGGCAAATCAAGATTATCTGTTGCCGAAGCTATTTTCAATAGACTTGGAGCAACAATTTGTATTCCGGAAGAGCAAATGCAAGCCGCAACAGTAGTGTGTGCTAGCGGTATTGCTTTTTGGATGCGCTTGATTCGTGCCACAACTCAAGCTGCTATTCAATTGGGCTTTGATGCTAAAGAAGCGCAACGCTTGGCTATGCATACCAGTGAAGGCGCAGCGCAACTCTTGATACAAAATGGACATCACCCCGAAGAAGAAATAGATAAAGTGACCACACCAATGGGCTGTACTATTGAAGGATTGAATGAAATGGAACACAAGGGTTTAAGCTCTTCTTTGATTCAAGGAATGGTAGCTTCATTTCAGAAAATTAATGCTATAAAAACCAATCAAGTATGAAATTATTTGATGTTTATCCATTATTTGATGTAACGCCAGTTCGTGCAAGAGATGTCTATGTTTTTGATGATCAAGACACACAATATTTGGATCTCTACGGCGGTCATGCTGTGATTTCTATTGGGCATGCTCATCCTAAATATGTTGAGAGCATAACTCAACAGCTGAACCAAATTGGTTTTTATAGTAATGCGGTTAAAAACCCATTACAAATTGAATTGGCCAAAGAATTGGCCATAGATTCTGGATGTCAAAATTACGATTTATTTCTGTGTAGTTCGGGGGCAGAGGCCAATGAAAATGCTTTAAAGTTAGCCTCATTTCATACCAATAAAGCATCCATTATTGCCTTTGAAAATTCTTTTCATGGGCGGACCTCTGCAGCAGTAGCGAGCACGGACAATACAAATATTATAGCACCACTTAATGCACAGCAAAAAGTAGATTTTCATCCATTAGGGGATTTGGAGGCGGTAGAGAACACGCTTAAAAAAGGAGAAACCTGTGCTGTTATTATTGAATGTATTCAAGGAGTAGGTGGGTTAGATCAAAGTACTACAGCGTTTTGTCAGGGACTAGAAATACTTTGTAAAACTTATGGTGCTGTACTCATTGCCGACGAGGTGCAATCTGGTTTTGGGCGTAGTGGTGATTTTTTCGCCTTTCAAAAACACGGTATTACGCCACATATTATTTCAATAGCAAAAGGAATGGGAAATGGTTTTCCAGTCGGGGGTATTTTGATTCATCCAGAGATCGAAGCGTCTTACGGACTTTTAGGAACCACTTTTGGCGGAAATCATTTGGCTTGTGCAGCTACTCTTAGTGTTTTAGACGTGTTAAAGGGTCAAAATTTGATGAATAATGCACAACAAATGGAGCTCTATTTTAAGAAACTTGCCAAAGATATTCCTCAAATTGTTCAACTTAAGGGTAGAGGTTTGATGCTCGGATTGGAATTTGAATTCCAGGTTGCTGAATTAAGGAAATCACTGCTGTTTAACCACAGGATATTTACAGGAAGTTCCAAAAACCCAAATTTAATACGCATTTTACCTCCTTTAACGATCAAAAAGGAACATATCGATACTTTTTTCAGCGCTCTAAAACAAGAATTATGAATCACTTTTTAAATATCAAAAGTATTAAAGATTTGAACAAAACCGTTCAAGATGCCCTTGCATTAAAAGCCAATCCATATGCGTACAGTAGTCTCGGTACTCAAAAGACTTTAGTCTTATTGTTTTTTAATGCAAGTTTAAGAACGCGAATAAGCACAGAGTTGGCAGCTAAAAATTTGGGAATGAGTGTCATTGTTTTGAATGTCAATGACGCATGGCAATTAGAGTTTGAAGAAGGTGCGGTTATGGACTTACAGTCATCGGAACATATAAAAGAGGCAGCTCAAGTTATTTCTCAATACGCCACCATTATTGGTGTAAGAGCATTTCCAACTTTGACAGACAAGGTCAAGGATCAGTCCGAGTGGGTTTTGAATGCCTTTGCTGCTTATGCATCAGTTCCTCTAATCAATATGGAAAGCGCTACAGCTCATCCTTTGCAAGGTTTAGCGGATGCCATTACCATTGCAGAGCAAAGTGATAAAATCAAGCCAAAGGTTGTGCTTTCATGGGCCCCACATCCAAAAGCTTTACCGCATGCAGTTGCCAATTCTTTTGTGCGGACCATGCAGCTTCAAGATGTGAATTTTAGTATAGTTCATCCTGAAGGCTATGATTTGGATCCATCAATTGTAAAACACACAGCTGTATCCAATAACCAAATAGAAGCTTTTAAAAATGCTGATTTTATTTACGCCAAAAACTGGAGCTGTTTTACTGATTATGGAAAAATTCTAAAACCAAAATCAAATTGGATGATTACAGAAGAGAAAATTGGCACAGCTAAATTTATGCATTGCCTTCCAGTCCGACGAAACGTTGTGGTAGAGGACGCTGTACTTGATAGCCCAAAGTCTTTATGCATCGACCAATCTAATAACCGAACTTTTGCTGCTCAAATTGTGTTGAAACAAATTTTAGAATCATTATGAAACAGTCATTAAGTATTGTAAAAATAGGAGGTCATATTTTAGATGATCCTGAAGCCAAAAATTCATTTTTGTCTCAATTTGCTGCTATTGATGGATCTAAACTATTGGTACATGGTGGTGGGAAATCAGCGACAGAATTATCAAAAAAAATGCAATTAGAGGTTCAAATGGTGGATGGACGGCGTATTACAGATATTAATACTCTGGAAGTAATCACTATGGTTTATGCTGGAAAAATAAACACTTCGATAGTAGCTCAGCTACAAGCACTGAGGTGTAACGCTATAGGTTGCTCTGGAGCTGATGCTAATTCTATTCAATCTGTAAAACGGCCTGTTTTGGATGTTGATTATGGATTTGTGGGGGATATTCAAAATGTAAATTCGGACTATATTTCAATGTTGTTAAGTGCAGGTTTAACGCCAGTTTTTTCTGCTATTACGCACAATAAAAAAGGACAATTACTCAACACCAATGCAGACACTATTGCCGCTTCAATAGCAAAATCTCTAGCCGATATTTTTGATGTTACATTATATTACTGTTTTGAAAAACAAGGAGTTTTAAAAGACAAGAATGATGAAAATTCAGTCATAAAAGCAATAGATAAGCTGATATATGATGAACTTGTAAAATCAGGAGTAGTTTCAGACGGTATATTGCCAAAATTACAAAATTGCTTTGAAGCTTTACAACATCAGGTTTCGAGGGTATGTATTGGTCAGCCAAGTATGCTTTCGGGGGATTCCAACAACTACACAACTTTAACACTATGATAACCATAGACACTCTTACTCAGTCGGCTATTAAATTATTAAAGAACTTGATAGAAACGCCTTCATTTTCATCTGAAGAAGACCCAACGGCCTTGCTTTTGGAACGATGGTTTCAAAGCTTCGAAATACCATACAATCGCTATCAAAATAACGTTTGGGCAACTAATAAATCTTTTGATACAGCAAAACCCACACTTTTGCTCAATTCTCATCATGATACCGTGAAACCAAACAGTGGGTACACTAAAAACCCTTTTGATGCACATATTGAAGATGGCAAGCTTTATGGTCTTGGGAGTAACGATGCAGGGGGGTGTTTGGTGTCACTTTTAGCAACCTTTACTTATTTTTATGATCGGGATTCATTGGCTTATAACTTGGTTTTCGTGGGCTCAGCAGAAGAAGAAAGTAGTGGGCCAAATGGCCTCAATTCTATGCTTAGCATTGTTCCAAAAATTGATGTAGCTATAGTTGGTGAGCCTACTCAAATGCATTTGGCAGTTGCCGAAAAAGGTTTGGTAGTTTTTGATGTTGAGGTATCAGGAACGCCGAGTCATGCCGCTCACCCCAATGAGAACAACGCACTATACAATGCCATTCCAGTGATGGAATGGATAAAGACCTATCAATTTGAACAAGAATCTGAGACTTTGGGCCGTGTAAAGATGACACTGACACAAATTAATGCGGGTCAGCAACATAATGCCGTTCCAGCAAAGGTTGTTATGGTGGTAGATGTGCGCGTGAACGATTGTTATTCTAATGCTCAAATTGTAGCTCTCCTACAAGAGCATTTGCCAAATGCAAAAGTAACAGCGCGAAGTACAAATTTAAATTCCTCTAGTATTTCTAAAAACCACCCGTTAGTCCAGGCGGGGATTGAGTTGGGGAGAGAAACATACGGTTCGCCAACTCTATCAGATCAGGCGGTGTTGAGTTGTCCTTCACTGAAGTTAGGCCCTGGAGACAGTACTCGATCGCACACAGCTGATGAGTTTATTTACGTACATGAAATTGAAGAAGGGATTGCATTATATATCCAATTATTAAATAAAATACTATAATCTATGAAACTTTGGGACAAAGGAGTATCTATTGATAAAACTATTGAAGCGTTTACGGTTGGAGATGATCGAGACATTGACTTGTATATTGCTAAGTACGATTTACAAGCCTCCCTTGCACATGCCAAAATGTTAGCCCATATTGGAATTTTAGACAAGGGTGAGCTTGAACAAGTTGAGCGCGCTATCGGCAAACTTTTAGAAGAAGAAAAGCGCGGTATTTTTAAAATCGAAAATCAGTTTGAGGATGTTCACTCTAAAATTGAGCACGAGCTAACCCAGCGTATTGGCACTGCTGGAAAAAAAATACATACTGCACGCTCAAGAAATGATCAAGTTTTGGTGGCTTTGCAGTTGTATTATAAAGATAATTTGAAAAGCATTCAAAAGCAAGTTAAAGTCTTGTTTGATACATTATTGAATTTAGCAGAACAACATAAGTCAGAATTATTGCCTGGTTATACGCATCTTCAAGTGGCTATGCCATCGTCTTTTGGGCTTTGGTTTTCGGCTTATGCCGAATCTCTTATTGACGATGTCATAGTGCTTCAATCAGCACAAAAAGTTGTGGATCAAAATCCATTAGGTTCTGCAGCTGGCTATGGGAGCTCCTTCCCAATTGATCGTGAGATGACAACAGAATTACTGAATTTTTCAGATTTAAAATACAATGTTGTATCTGCTCAAATGTCAAGAGGGAAAAACGAACAAATAATTGCATCGAGTTTAGGAAACCTAGCATTTACTCTTTCCAAGTTTGCAATGGATATCTGCTTGTACATGAGTCAAAATTTTGATTTTATCAGCTTTCCAGAGGAGCTCACAACAGGAAGTAGCATCATGCCGCACAAAAAAAATCCAGATGTATTTGAATTAATACGTTCGAAATGTA
The DNA here is from genome assembly GCA_018673215.1 of Formosa sp. Classification (GTDB taxonomy): domain Bacteria; phylum Bacteroidota; class Bacteroidia; order Flavobacteriales; family Flavobacteriaceae; genus Hel1-33-131. The sequence goes on from JABHDE010000008.1 coordinate 10,535, forward strand.
ATGGCTTACAAGGATTGTCGTCTCAAATACAATTGATGACAAACAATTTACCAAGCGGCTACCATCGGGATTTTCAATTATTAAAATCGCCAATGATTTCAGCTTTTGAGACACTAAAAACAGTATTGTCTATTTTTGATTATGGACTGAAACAGATTGAAGTTAAATCCGTGAATTTGGATGACGATAAGTATAAGTATTTATTTACTGTAGATAGCATCAATTCACTGGTACAAAATGGCGCGACGTTTAGGGAAGCTTACCAAACTATTGGGGCACAAGTTCAAGACGGGTCTTATGCATGCGGTACACGACATAAACACAAGCATATTGGCGGTATAGATAACTTGGCTTTGAACAAAATCAAAGCCAAGTTTCCAAAATTAAATTAATTCTTAGTATTTCTTAAGTCTGTATTAAAAATCAAGCCAAACTGCAAAAATGTTTTGGCAGTAGTTTGTACTTCTTGGCGCAATAGACCTACTTGAAAGTGCATGTTGTTTGCATATTGGTAGCCTAATCCTCCGTACAATCGGTTGCGATCAAAAAAATTGCGTTTATCATTTATGAATAGCTCATCATAAATACCTAAGTATAGAGCTCCCGCTTCTATTTTAGGACGATTTAGAGGTATAAAAACCATTAATCGATAGCGAAAGCGCATTTTGAAATCATCTTCTATAAAACGTTCTTCCAGCCGATAACGATGTTCCAGTTTTACCCGACCAATGGTATTGGTGGTCAAAAACTGTTGCCATATACGATGCTCTTCAACTTCTGGACTTTTCCTGTCAGAGTCGTATTCATAGTTGCCAATATGTGCGTAACCAAAAGTTGCCGATGCGTTGGGCTTGAAATGGTAATTTAGCCCAGTACGAAGCAATAGCTGTTCTATATTTGTAGGGCTAATGGTATGATTTCTGTATTGAGCTTCTGTGTGAATACTGAATTTTTCACTGACTTTATTAGTGCCAAAATACATCAGCCAATTTCCAGTGTCGGTTTGAGCTTTAACAAACATTGACCCCCAAAAAAGAAGGCCAATGCTCAATATAAATCTGAGTTTCATAGATTAATAAAATATTACTTCTCCAGTTTTTATGTCATACATACCCCCAACGATTTCAATTTCGCCAGCATCTTCCATTTCTTTTAGAACTTGGCTTGATTCACGAATGTTATCGATAGTCATATATACATTCTTTTTTGCTACTTCATTGACAAAATCGATGTTGGATGAGTTTCTTTGGCTTTCGTCTGTTGGTTCAGTAACGGCTTCTACAGCAGGTTCAATTTTATTTATTAAAGCCGTGAGGTTTCCTAGTCGCGCATGATCGCAAGCTCCTTTTACAGCGCCACAGGCAGTATGCCCTAATACAACAACCAATTTTGTTCCTGCCAATTTGCAGGCAAATTCCATACTTCCAAGAATGTCCTCGTTGACGAAATTCCCAGCAATTCTAACACTGAATATATCACCAATTCCTTGATCAAATATTAGCTCGGACGAAACTCTTGAATCTATACAACTCAATACAGTAGCAAACGGATATTGTCCAGTACTTGTTTGTTTCACTTGACTCATAAGGTCTCGACCAGCTTGTTGGCCTTGAACAAAACGTGTGTTGCCTTCAACTAAAGTATTCTTTGCTAGTTGAGGAGTCATTTTATCTTGTGTATCTTTTGTGTGTGCGTTCATTATTTTTATATTTTAATTGTTATAAATTATTATGCCGTAGGGCTTAGTTTAAAAAATTCAATAAAACTTTCGGGATTTTTCACTGTTCCACGTTCAGATATTAGAGTGATATCAATATTTCTATTTTTGGCTTTGAGTGAGAAATCTTCGAGAATTTCAATAATATCATAGTCTAAAAAACGTGTTTTTCGAACATCAATTTCTAGATTAGTATCTTTTTCAATAGCTTCTAGTTCTTTGAGAATTGCTCCTTTATTTATAAATGTAACTTCTTCTGCAAGAGTCATTTTTAATTTTCGGACTCCATTGCTTTTATCTTCTATGTGTAAAAAGTGCGAGTTTTGGAAGCTTTTAATAAGAACAACAATTACACCAACCGCTAATCCTAGTCCAATTCCAATTAGAAGATCTGTAAAGATGATTCCAAGTACGGTAACTATGAACGGAACAAACTGCTTCCATCCTTGCTTGTATATAGAAATAAATAGTTTAGGTTTAGCAAGCTTATATCCAACAACTAATAATATGGATGCAAGAACGGATAACGGAATATTGTTAAGAAGCTTTGGAATAATTAATACTGAAAGCAACAACAAAAAACCATGGACAATTGCCGATGTTTTTGTTTTTCCACCAGATTGAATATTCGCTGAACTGCGTACAATAACTTGTGTAATTGGGAGCCCCCCAATTAAGCCCGAAATAATATTTCCGGTTCCTTGTGCAAAAAGTTCCCTGTTTGTCGGAGTAACTCTTTTTCTTGGATCTAATTTATCTGTGGCTTCAACACATAGTAAGGTTTCTAAACTTGCCACAAGTGCGATTGTGAAGGCTGTTAACCAAATTTCAGGATTACTTATTTGACTGAAATCAGGACTAGAAAATTGCCCAAGAAACGAGTTGATATCACCTGGTATTGGAACATTCACCAATAAGGCCGATTCTATTTGCCAGCTGGGATTATTTTTAGTTAATATAAAATATAATATTCCTACTCCAACTGCCACAACTGGGCCTTGTATGATTTGAAAAAATTTATGCGCATTACTCAACCAAGTATTCCACAAAATTAAGATGCCTAGGCCGATAAAGGCGATAAGTGTAGCTCCAGGGCTAATGAAGTTAGACATTTCTGTAAAACTTGCATTTGCAGCAAGTACTTTGTCGTAGCCAAAGAAATAAGGAATTTGTTTTATGATAATAATGATTCCTATTCCTGTTAACATACCCTTAATCACAGATGAAGGAAAGTAATAGCCAATTACTCCAGCCTTGAGTACACCAAAAAGAACTTGTATGACACCACCTAGAACAACAGCAAGTAAAAAGTTTTCGAAACCGCCAAGCGTTCCAATAGAGGTTAAAACGATAGCTGCTAATCCCGCTGCTGGGCCGCTAACTCCAATAGCAGAGCCGCTGAGTAATCCAACAACAATACCCCCAATAATTCCAGCAATTAGGCCAGAAAACAATGGGGCACCACTGGCTAAGGCTATACCTAAGCATAAAGGGAGTGCAACAAAGAATACAACAATACTAGCAGGAATATCAGATTTTAAATTTTTAAAAGGACTTAAATGATTCATGATTAATTATAAATTGGTTTTCTTAATTTTTTAAAAAAAAGATTAATTAGGTTAATGATGTTTGTGATAGTTTTACGAAAGAGACTGTCTTTTTACAATTTAGACACAAAACTGCTCAGGAGGAGGTAAATTTATATCTAATTGTATGTTAGAATGTTTATGCAAACGATAGCATGCATTGGTTAAGCCGTATGTACACGATTGGCAATAAAAATGAAGTAAAGGGTTAAAATCTTTCTTGTGTTCGTTTTCTTCAACATCAACTATATCGGACTCACTTGAATCTGAATCGTTCCAATCTATATTGTAATCTGTGTCAAAACTTAAATCGAAAACGGGTGCTGCCGATTGAAGAATAATTGTTAGAGCGAGAATACTGCTAAAAACAATACGGGCAAAGTAAACTTTATAAAGTGGTTTTAATGTCATTTCAATGTGCTAATAATGAGGTTTGTATAAAAGCGTATGATGTTGTTTTGACCTTTTTCAACATCCGTTAGTGCAGGCAGATGTTCTGCGAAATAACGCTGTTGGTGTGCGCCTTCTATAATGGTAGACACCAACATGTGCGGAAACTCGTACTTTGGATTGTATTCTATAATAAAATCACTCACCCTTTGAACGACCTGTTTATATGTTTTATAAAATCCTTTCTCATTTTCGTTGTCAACATCTTTTGTGTGGTACGCTTTGGATGACTCAGTAATAATAATTTTATTGAGTAAAACTTCATTAATGAAAGAAAAATTACTGTCTTGTTTGATATCAGCTACAAGAAGCTCTATGGATATTTTTATTTTATCTTCTGCTTTGTTGAGTTTCGAAGTTTCTAAAACAATTTTGTAGTCCATCCAACTCCAATACCAGTTTACAAGGTATACCAATAGCATGTGTTTATTGGAAAAATAGCGGTAAACTGAGCTTTCATTTGAGCCAATTGCTGCTCCGAGTTTCTTGAATGTAAAAGATTCAAACCCCAAAAGATTAATCATTTCAATGCTTTTAGAAATGATGTCCCTCCCTAAGTCCGAGGATTCAGGGTCCTTAGAAAAAAGGGAGCTTCTTATTTTTATTTGCAAGTTTGAATTTTCCATAGTAAAACAATGCAAATATAATAGTATTACTATTAATTAGTGATTAATATTTCCCAATATTTTCATAAAAAAACATATTTTTTAATGCTTGTTTTTCCCGATTATTACGTCAGATGGCCGTTTATTACATCAATAAGCCGTTTGTTACATAGCGCTTGCATCGTATTATATACTGATCTATATTTACATTGTAATTTAATATCTTATTGCAAAGTTAAATTGGTTAATTGGTAGAGCA
>JABHDE010000022.1 GCA_018673215.1 Formosa sp.
AGTGGTGCCTCCAGGAATCGAACCAGGGACACATGGATTTTCAGTCCATTGCTCTACCAACTGAGCTAAGGCACCTCCTCGCATAATGCGGTTGCAAATATAACGCAATTTTAATATTCGCAAAGTAAAATTTTATAAAAAATGGTTTTGTAAATTTACACTCTAAAAGAGAAAGATGAATTTGATAATTGACGTTGGAAATACAGCTACTAAACTGGCTGTTTTTCAATTAGATAAAATAAAGGAGGTTCAAACCGTTTCAACAGTAGACCTGGTCTATGAGACCGAAAAATTACTTAAAAAATTTCCTGAGATCAATCAAGGTCTGTTGTCTGCAGTAAAGACTGTTAGTGATTTTGAGATAAAAACACTCCAAAAATTAGTTCCCATTACGATTTTAGACTCTACTTTTCCTATGCCTTTTAATAATTGTTACGATACACCACTTACTTTGGGTGTAGACCGTTTGGCGCTTATGGCTTCAGCAGTCCACCAATTCCCTAAGAGGAATGTTTTGGTCATAGACGCAGGCAGTTGTATTACTTATGATTTTATGGATGCCCATCATAATTATTTAGGTGGTGCTATTTCGCCAGGGATTCAAATGCGCTACAAATCATTTGAAGCATTTACATCAAACTTACCACTGCTTCCAAAAACAATCCCCAGTCATCATATCGGAAGCTCAACCGAAGCATCCATTCATTCAGGGGTCATTAATGGGGTCTTAAAAGAAATAGAGGGTACTATTCAGGTGTATCAAAATAAATATCCAGATTTAACAGTTATTTTAACAGGAGGAGACGCAGATTTCTTGTGTAAGCAATTTAAAATTAGCATATTTGCGAATTCAAATTTTCTTTTAGAAGGCCTTAATTTTTTACTAGAATTTAATTCAAACTAATGATAAAAAAGTTTTTAATACTCATAGCGGTTGTGTTTTCCAGTCTTTCTTTTGCACAACAAGGGTCTAGCTCTCCATATTCATTTTATGGTATTGGAAGTTTAAAATTTAAGGGTACCGTAGAAAATCAATCCATGGGAGGATTGAGTGTTTATTCTGATAGTATCCATGTTAACCTTCGAAATCCTGCCTCATTTGCGGGTAAAAATCTAAAGTCTTTTAACAACGAAGCCAGACCAGTAAAATATACCATAGGAGGGAGTCATTCTGAGGTGAAACTTTCCAGTGGTTCGCAAACTGATAAATCGAGTACTTCCGGTCTGGATTATTTAGCTATTGCGATCCCCTTGGGTAAATTTGGAGCTGGATTTGGTTTATTACCATATTCGTCTGTGGGATATAAATTACAGTCCAGAGATACTGACGATGTTCTTCAATATAAATACAGAGGTGAGGGCGGATTAAATAAAGTCTTTTTAGGGTTTGGATACCAATTGACTAATGATTTAAGATTTGGAATTGATGCAAGTTATAATTTTGGAAATATCATAAATACCAATATTGCTTATGGATACAACTCAGAAGGTCAACTCTTGCAATACCAATCTAGAGAAACTAATAGATCAGATTTGGGAGGTCTTACCTACAATTTTGGATTAATTTTCTCTAAACTCATTAAGCCAAACCTTGAAGTAATGGCTTCTGCAACTTATACACCTAGTTCAGAACTGACTTCGTCCAACACCCGAGCTTATTCAACGATCGTAATTGATCCTTTAACCCAACAAGAATTTACAATTAATGATTTAGAAGTAGATTTATCCCCTTTTAATTTAAGTACAACACAATTGACCCTACCTTCAAAGAGTTCGTTTGGTTTGGGAGTAGGAAACCCTAGAAAATGGTTTGCAGGAGTTGAATACACATTTCTAGAAGCAAGTCAATTTTCCAACCGACTTCTAGCCATTGACAACGCATCTTATCAAGATGCTTCAACAATTTCGGTTGGAGGGTTTTACATTCCAAAGTTTGATTCGTTTAACCGCTACTGGGAACGCATTGTTTACAGAGCTGGAATTCGTTTTGAAGACACAGGTTTGCGAATCAATAACGAAGATATCAAGGAGTTTGGCATATCTTTTGGAGTAGGACTTCCAGTAGGTCGTATATTTTCTAATGCGAATATTGGCTTTGAAATTGGCACTCGAGGAGTTGATACTGCTAATTTAGTGAAAGAAAATTTTGTAAAATTTCAGATTAGCTTGTCCTTAAACGATCGCTGGTTTGAGAAACGAAAATTTAATTAATAATTTATACAATTAATTAGAGCTTATCAAATAGCCAAAAATATCTGAAATAAATATTAAAACTGACAGATGAAAACTAAAATCACCCTTTTAACCACATTACTTTTTTTAAGTATCACAACTATCTCTGCACAAAATGAGCAGGATTTAGAAACACTTTCTATTTTTAGTGAATTGGTAAAATCAAAAAACTACACAGCCGCTTACAATCCATGGATGGAGTTGCGAAATAGAAATCCAAAATTTAATAAAGCTATTTTTATTTACGGAGAACGAATCCTCGATTATAAGATTGACAATTCTGAAGGACAAGAAAAAATTGCTTTCCTCAACGACATGTTAAAACTTTGGGAAGAGCGTAAATCTGTTTTTCCAAACATAACACCAAGTGGTGCATATATGGCAAAAGCGTGTCAATTACAATATGATAACCGTGAAATCTTAAACAAGTCTAATGAAACACTCTATGCTGCGTTTGATATCGCTTACACTACCGACTCCAAAACGTTTACAAACCCTAAGAGTTTGTACACCTATTTTTCTTTGATGGTCGACCTGTATGATTCTGAAACTAAAACAGCTCAACAATTGTTTTCTAAATATGATGACATTAGTGAAAAAATTGAGATTGAAGTTAAAAACTACACCAACAAGCGTAATGCTTATTTAGACGAAGATGGAGAAGTAAAAACAATGAGTTCAAAAGATGCTCGAAAACTTAAATCATACAACAGTTATTTAAGTGCTTACGATAAAATTGCTGGCAGTATAGATACCAAGTTAGGAGCAAGAGCCAACTGCGAAAACTTGATTCCACTTTATAGCAAAGACTTTGAAGAATTTAAAAATGATGGAGTTTGGTTGCAACGTGCCATGAACAGAATGTATGCAAAAGAATGTAACGATGACCCATTGTTTGTTAAAATTGTGGAACAAAAAAACACATTGGAGCCAAATGCAGATACCGCTTTTTACTTAGGAATTTTAAAAGACAAAGCAGGAAAGAGTTCAGAAGCTCTGACTTACTACAATCAAGCTGTAGATTTAGAGTCTGATAACTTTGAGAAATCAAAAATCTTGTATAAAATTGCGACAAATTTCAAAAAGAAAGGGCGTTACAGTCAGGCTAGAACCTATTTCATGAAAGCGCTCAAAGCGAATCCAAGTATGGGGAGAGCTCATTTAGCCATTGCGGCGATGTATGCTAAAAGTGCAAATGATTGTGGAACAGATAACTTTTCAAAAAGAGCCGTCTATTGGCTCGCTGCTAAAGAAGCTACCAAAGCAGGAAGAATAGATCCTACAATGAAAAAAAATGCAGCGAAATCAATAGCAAATTATGAAGCTAAAGCACCTACCAAAAGTGAAATATTTTCATCTGGACGTGCTGGTCAAGTCATCAATGTTGAGTGTTGGATTCAACGTTCGGTAACGGTTCCGTCGCTTTAATGAAATTTAATGACAACATAGTATTAAAAAACATCGTTCCACTTGTTGTGGTTGCGATGTTTTTTTCTTGTAACAATACCCTAAAACAAGTGCAGGAGCTCGACACTACTTCTTATACTCCCTTGTCGATTGCTGAAAATATCAACACCAAATATACAGATTCAGGCCGCCTGACAGTAATTTTGATAAGTCCAAAAATGGTAAACTTCACAAATCGGGAGTTCCCATTTTATAAGTTCCCAGAAGGAATCGATCTAACCCTTTTTGACGATAATAACAATAAAAACACAGTGACTTCAAATCATGCCATTGTATATGATCAAACAGATTTAATTGACCTACAAGGCAATGTGGTTTTAACGACTTCTACAAACGATACCCTATTCACAGAACAACTCTACTACGATCAAAAAAAGGAGTGGCTTTTCACCAATCAAGCTGTAAAATTCAGAACCAAGGACTACATTACCAACGGAATTGGTTTTGATTCTAATAAGAATTTTACCAATGCTCAAGTTCTTGAAGTGAATGGACGTATTTTTATTGATGAATAATTCGTATATTTACTCTACTATTTTGAGCTGTTAATTTAACCCTACACAAATGAAAACTTTTTCAATTCTACACTATTTATACTTAGTATTTGCAGCCTTATTTCTTTTTGATGCCATTGGAAAATGGAACAGTGTGGGTTATGATGCTTATATCTCTTTGTTTTTTTCAGTTTTGGCTCTAGCGATGTTTTTCTTTCGTAAAAAGTTTAAGAAGCGATTTCAAGACCGCGGTAAATTATAGTCATGACCATAGACCTTTTGATTATTATATTTAGTTTGATTTTATCTGCATTTTTTTCAGGAATGGAAATTGCGTACGTGTCCTCAAACAAAATTCATATTGAAATCGAGAAAAAACAAGGGGGATTATTATCTAAATTATTAACCAGAATCACTGCAAAACCTTCCAAGTTTATAGCAACCATGCTCATTGGAAATAATATTGCCCTAGTCATTTATGGGTTTTATATGGGAGATATGTTAGTGGAATGGTTTACTTCTTACTTGCCATCTTCTAGTACACTTGTCAATTATCTTTTTACAGAGCTAAGCTTGCTTACACAAACCATAATCTCGACACTAATCATTTTAGTGACTGCGGAGTTTTTGCCAAAAGTATTCTTTCAAATTTATGCAAATTCTTTATTAAAGTTATTTGCGGGTCCTGCATACTTATTTTATATTTTGTTTTCATTTGTATCTCACTTCGTAATATGGATTTCGGATATCATCTTAAAGAACCTGTTTAAGACCGAAGGGGATGAGGTTCAATTGGCGTTCACCAAGGTAGAGTTGGGAAACTATATTAGCGAACAAATGGAGTCCGTAGAAGCACATGATACGATTGATAGCGAAATACAGATTTTTCAAAATGCACTCGAATTTTCGGAAGTTAAATCAAGAGAGGTCATGGTCCCTCGCACCGAAATGACCGCCATCGAAATTCATGATTCTCTCAGTCATCTTAACGAGTTATTTACCCAAACAGGGCATTCAAAAATACTGGTCTATAAAACAACTATTGATGATATTTTGGGCTATGTGCATTCATTTGATTTATTCAAGGATCCAAAAAATATAAAATCAATGCTGAGACCTGTAGAATATGTTCCAGAAACCATGTTCGCAAAAGATGTATTGAACGTCTTAATAAAAAAACGCAAGAGTTTAGCCGTTGTTTTAGATGAATATGGAGGGACTTCAGGAATTATAACGGTGGAAGATATTATTGAAGAATTGGTAGGAGAAATAGAAGATGAGCATGATACTATTGAACTTATCGAACAAAAAACCAACAAAAACACCTTTATATTCTCGGCAAGACTCGAAGTAGATTATATCAATGAAACCTACAAAATTCAACTTCCTGACAGCGAAAACTACGAAACGCTCGGTGGCTTTATTGTCCATCATGCCGAAGAAATACCAGATAAAAATCAAGAAATAAAAATCGAACAATTTCATTTCACCATTCTGGAAGTTTCCAGCACTAAAATTGAATTAGTACAGCTTAAAATCTCGGAAGAATTTTAATTTCACCTCCTTCTTTGAATTATATTCTTTTCTTCTTTTATTATTTCAAAGAAATTGGTATTTTCGTCCACTATATAAAAAAAATAACACACACTACAAATGGCAGTTTTAAATAAAATTAGACAACGTTCTATATTCTTGATTATTATCATCGCTCTTGCATTGTTTTCATTCATTATCGGAGATATATTTCAAAACTTAGGGTCGTCAGATAAATCACAAACCGTTGTTGCAACGATTAACGGCGAAGATATCGAACGCGATGCCTTCATGAACCAAGTTGAAAACATCCAACGTCAGTCTGGTGGATCTGTTTCAAACACACAAGCAATGAATCGTGTTTGGGACCAGGAAGTAAGAAATAAAGTGATGCAAACCCAATACGATGCAGTTGGAATCTCTATAGAAAGAGACTATATGCGTCAGTTATTGAAACAAAACTTAGGGTCTTTTCAAGAATTCAAAAACGAAGCGGGTGTGTTTGATGAAGATAAACTCAACGAGTTTATTGCAAACTTAAAAGCCATTGCACCAGAAACAACTACACTTAACGGAAATCCGGTAAACTATAAAGCATGGACTGATTTTGAGCAAAACATATCTCAAACAGGCGTTCAGCAAACCTATTTTAATCTTGTAAAAGCAGGTGTGATTGGAACGCTCACTGAAGGTGAGTTAGATTATGTGTTAGAAAATGACAAAGCAGACATCAAGTATGTTCAAATCCCATATACATCGATTGCAGACAGTTTGATATCGGTTAAGAAATCGGAAGTAGAACGTTATGTGAAAGCCAATCCAAGTAAATACGAAGTGGATGCTTCAAGAGATTTAGTCTATGTTCAGTTTAAAGAAGTTGCTTCTTTAGAAGATGAGCAGCAAATTCAAAACGATCTAACAGCACTTATTGCTGATAAAGTAGAATTTAATGAAGCCGCAAAAGCCAATGAAACGGTAGTAGGCTTTCAAAACACTACGGATGTACAAGCCTTTGTCAATGCCAACTCATCGGTTAAGTACAACGATTCCTATGTATTTAAGTCCAACTTACCAACTTCTGTCGCTGATCAGCTAGCCGATTTAAAACCAAATGAAGTTTTTGGTCCTTACAAAGATGCTACAACTTACAAGCTATCAAAGAAAGTAGCTGAAAAAATGATAGCAGATTCTACGAAAGTTCGTCATATTTTGATCCCATTTGTTGGTTCGGTTCGAGCCGATGCTTCCGTCACTAAAACAGAGGCACAAGCAAAAACAACGGCCGATAGCATCTATAAAGTTATTCGTTCTAAGCGTTCTAAATTCAAAAGTTTACTGTCCCTATCATCTGATAAAGTCAGTAATGAAAAGGAAGGTGTAATTGAATTTGCTTACACAGACGGATTTGCAGAAGAATTTAAAGCGTTCTCTTTTGAAAATTCAAAAGGAAGTTTAGGTGTTGTCAAAACGGACTTTGGATATCATATTATTGAAATTTTAGACCAAGGGAAAAAACAAGAAGCGTTTAAAATGGCAACGATTGTTCAAGAAATTGAGCCCTCTGTAAAAACAATTGACGGGGTGTTTACTGATAAATCTAAATTTGAAATCGCAGTTGCCGATGCAGATTTTAATGAAGTCGCTAAAGAGAACAATTATACAACATCACCAGTAAGCAGCATCAAAGAATTGGACGAAACCATTCCAGGTCTGGGAGTTCAAAGAGCGATCGTAAGATGGTCATTTGAAGAAGGTGTTGAAGTAGGTGATTTTAAGAGCTTCAATATTTCAGGAGGTGGTTTTGTAGTGGCTAAAGTGACAGCCGTGAATGAAGCTGGCTTGATGAGTGTTGAAAAAGCATCCATTACCGCACTTCCAGAAATCAGAAAAGAAAAGAAAGCTGAAATGATTAAAGACCGTATTATAGCAACCACTTTAGAAGCGATGTCTTCTGAAGAAGGACAGACGGTTAAAACTGCCTTGGCTGTAAACATGAAAAACCCAACACTTTCTGGAGCTGGAAGAGAGCCTAAAGTGATTGGAACGGCCTTTGGTTTAGAAGAAGGAGCTACTTCCAAATTAGTTGAAGGTATCAACGGTGTTTATGCGGTTCAACTGACAAAGTTAACCCCAGCAGAACCCTTGCCAAACTACCAAGCTTCTGCAAACCGTGTAGGTCAAGCCAAGTCAAGTGCAGTCAATACACAACTCTACAATGCACTAAAAGACGCTGCTGAGATCGAAGACAACAGAGCAACCTTTTACTAAGGAGCATATTAAAATACTAAATATTAAAGGACTCAGAAATGGGTCCTTTTTTTTGTGCTTTACATAGTAATTCAGAATGCAAGAGGCTGCGTTTTTACAAAACCAGTTCATAAAATTAGACCCGATTTTTTTGTTTTCTCAAAAAACCGTGTAAATTTGATGGTAATTAGATCCCAAATCTAAATCTTCAAAAGGCAATTTAACCGAAGTTTTAGATCAAATTTTATTGAAAACCCGTTTTGTAAACGATAGAGCTTTATACATCTATGAGCAAAAATCTCTTGCAATAAAATGAACTTAATAAAAAATACAACCTATGAAAACAAATTATCTAATAGTACTCTTTACAAGAGGGAGTGTCATGAATCATATTTTGAGCCTAAAGATTTAAGAAAGAGAAACATAAACTTGTATTTTCCAATACTAAAAAACGTAAATAATGTCACGCTTTATTATGGGTATACGAAAATTGCAGATATAAAGTTAAAAGTTAAAAATAAAAAGCACTAACCTCCACTCACACCACCCCTTTTCCCCGCTAGCGCGAGCGTCCCGCTCGTGACAGTAAGACCAAGAAGAAAAAATACATTTTTACAAAATCATATCTAAAAAAGGAACAACCGTTGTATAACCTTTCGACTTAAAATAGTTCATATCATTGGCGTTACCGGTGGCTAGGAAGAAGTCGCCACCCCAAGCGCCCAAACTCTTAATAGCCCTCTTATAGTCCGAAAATAATGCCTCTTTTAAAGGCGGTTGTTGGATGAGCGTAGAGATGTAAGTTTCATGTTGTTCAACCAGTAATTCAAAAGTTTTTAGATCGCTACAATTCAAGAGGTCTAAAGTCAAACTATTCAGTGCTGAAAAATCAAGAGATTTATCGGTGGTCAGTGTTTTGTAGGCTGCAATCCCCTCTCTACTGTTTTGTTTTTGATTGCGGTGTACAAAAAATAAAGACTCTGAAAAAGAAGGCGAAAATTCCACTGGTTGAATCGTTGGTTTCCCTCTTTGCAATTGGTATAAAATGCCCTTATTATACTGTGCGCAAGCCACATCAAATCCACTGCCACCAAAAGTCAGAGCCAGTAATTCAAACGCATCTACTTTGGCCCACTGTGCTAAATTATTAATTAGGGTAGAGGAGGAGCCTAAGCCCCAATTCTCTGGGAACTCGAGTGTAGAAGTCAATGCATAGCCTTGTTGAGCTTTAAAAAGTGTAGGGTTCAACTGTTGCAAGGCTTTCAAAACTTGTACGAGCCGAACGGCAATGTCTGATGTGTTGGATGTGGAAATATTTAAAGCAGTATCAATTAGAAATTCCGCTTCAAACCAAACCACCTCTTCATTGGAAATGCTTTTCCAATGGATTGTGTTTTTAGAAGAAGTTTCAACTTTTAAGGATTGCCCAAATTTGGTTGGCAACGCCAAAGCCAAAGCGCCATCTAAGACTGCATATTCTGCACTGATCAGTAATTTTCCATGACTGTAAAACGTTTGCATTAGGCTCTAAGTTTTTCAATGGCTTCCACCACCGCACTGTGAGTGACGGTATGGGTTTTAAAGTGTTCGATTAACTGTATTTTTTCTTCGCTATTGGCTTCAAATTGATTCAATATATTAAGCAAATGCATTTTCATATGTCCTTGTTGAATGCCGGTTGTGGTAAGGGATTTTAAAGCGGCAAAATTTTGAGCCAATCCCGCTACGGCCACAACTTCCATCAATTCCTTGGCAGAAGGTTTTCCTAATAATTCCAAGGCAGTTTTTACCATCGGGTGCAAGCCTGTTAGCCCGCCCACAGTACCAAGCGCAAGCGGCAATTCAATCCAGAATTTAAACATTCCATCTTCAACAGAAGCATGCGTTAAACTCGAATAACTCCCCGAACGTGTTGCATAGGCATGGACGCCTGCTTCCACCGCTCTAAAGTCATTTCCAGTTGCTAATACTACAGAGTCCACACCGTTCATAATGCCTTTGTTGTGCGTCACTGCACGGTAGGGTTCCACTTCAGCGATCCATACGGCTTGTATAAACCTCTCTGCAAATTCTTGACCTGTATAGGAGTTTGTTGCGAGTGCCTCTACCTTACAACTCACTTCGGCACGTACCAAACAATCCGGTACATAGTTGGATAAAATACTCATCACTACCTGAATGTCTTTTGAACAGACTTTAAAGGTTGTCGCAATCTGTTCTAAACACGAATTGATAAAATTTGCGCCCATGGCATCCTTTGTTTCAAACGTGATGTGCAACTGGTAGTAGCCCGAAAGTTTGGTTGTTTTATCAACCAATTCGATGTCTAAAATACCCCCGCCACGCGCTTCCATATTTTTGGTGATGGCTTTGGTTTGTTCAAAAAGTTGTGGTTTTACAGTTTTGAAAAGAGCTTTCAGTTCCGAAAATACTCCGTGAAACATAAAGTGAACTTGACCAACTTTGGTGGTCGAAAGAACTGTGGCTTTGAAACCTCCACGCTCCATCCAAAATTTAGCCGCATTACTCGCCGCTGCCACTACCGAACTTTCTTCGATGGTCATTGGAACGGCATACATTTTATCGTTAATCAAAAAATTTGGTGCCACTCCAAAAGGAAGGTAAAAATTTGAAATTGTATTTTCGGTAAACTCGTCATGAAGCTTCTGAAGTGCTTCATCCGCATTCCAATAACGCTCCAAATTGGCTTTCGCTTGTGGGTTGTTTTGAAAATGATGGGCAATCAACCAATCAATTTTTTCGGCTTTTGTAAACTTTGAAAATCCAGAAACGGAATTCTGCATGGGTATCTGTTTTTGAAATACAAAGATACTATTCTTCATATTACTATGCAGCTTCAATTTTTCAAATTGCATATTTATCTGTTAATAGTTGAGGTTTTCTCCTAATTTTTTAGTAAACTTGACCTACTTTTATCATAAATTCCAATAAAAATGAAATCTCTTTTTCTCTGCCTTGTCACCTGCATGTTTCTGTTTACAGCAACAGCTCAAAAAAAATCAATTTCTCTTGAACAAATTTGGAATGGGTCTTTTAGGACTCAGGGAATGACAGCCTTGCATTCTATGAACAATGGTCAGCAATATTCGGTCTTGAATTTTGACAGATCCAGCCGATCAACTTCCATAGATTTATACGATTATAAAACCTTATCCAAAGTAAAAACCATTGCTAGCTCTCAAACGATGACTGCAATTCCATACTTTACAAATTACACATTTAGCGAGGATGAACATCAAGTGATTTTAGAAACGGATATTGAACCAATCTTTCGGTATTCTGCTTTAGGGCATTATTATGTTTATAATATCAGTTCTAAAAGTCTTGATAAAATCTCAGACCATAAAATTCAAGAACCAACCTTTTCACCTGATGGCACCAAAGTAGCCTATGGACGAAATAATAATTTGTTTATAAAAGATCTTATTTCTGGAACCACCAAACAAATCACCTTTGATGGAGAAAAAAATAAAATAATTAATGGGATTACGGACTGGGTGTATGAAGAAGAATTTGCGTTTGTAAGAGCCTTTGAATGGAACGCTTCTAGCAACAAAATTGCATTTATTCGGTTTGATGAAACAGAAGTCCCAGAGTTTTCAATGGATGTTTATGGAACCGAACTCTATCAAACGCAAGAAGTATTTAAATACCCAAAAGCTGGAGAAAAAAATGCAGAAGTATCCCTTCATTTTTATGATTTAAGTACAGATCAAATATCAACAGTTGCATTGTCTAAGGAGTATAACGATTTTTACATCCCTAGAATTAAATGGACAAAAGATTCTAATGTTTTGTCTGCGCAGTACATGAACAGACATCAAAATAACTTAGACCTATGGTTGCTTAATCCAGTTACAGGTCAAGCCGATTTGGTACTGACCGATACAGATGATGCCTATGTAGATGTGACGGATAATTTAACGTTTCTCAAAGACAATAGTTTTATTTGGACTAGTGAAAAAGATGGCTACAATCATATTTACCATTACAGCAAAGAAGGGAAATTAAAAAATCAAATTACAAAAGGCAGCTGGGAAGTAACTGCTTACTATGGTTATAATGAATCGGCAAAAACAATTTTTTACCAATCTGTAGAAAATGGTTCGATCAATCGGGATGTGTATTCTATTCGATTGAATGGCAAAAACAAAAAACGATTGTCTTTACAAGAAGGCACTAATGATGCAGAATTTAGTGCAGATTTCACCTATTTCATTAAAACCTATTCGAGTGCTGCGACTCCTCCAAAATTCACACTAAACGATTCCAAATCGGGACGATTGGTAAAAAACATAAAAGATAATTCAGCACTTTTGGAGATACTAGACACTTTTAATTATTCAACTAAAGAATTTAGTACCATCAGCGTGAACGGGAATGATTTGAACATGTGGATGCTTAAACCCGCCAATTTTGATCCGTCTAAAACCTATCCGCTTTTAATGTTTCAATACTCAGGGCCAGGGTCGCAACAAGTGGCTAATTCTTGGAGTAGTTCACGAGATTATTGGCATCAATTTTTAGCACAACAAGGCTATATTGTGGCTTGTGTGGATGGGCGTGGAACTGGCTTTAAAGGAGCTGATTTCAAAAAAGTCACTTATATGAATCTTGTCAAATACGAAACCGAAGATCAAATTCAAGCAGCGAAACTACTTTCAGACCTTCCTTTTATCGACAAAAGTCGTATTGGGATTTGGGGATGGAGTTATGGGGGTCACATGAGTACCAATTGTTTACTGAAAGGAAATGATGTTTTCAAAATGGCCATAGCGGTTGCTCCTGTAACCAGCTGGCGTTTCTATGACACCATTTACACGGAACGTTTTATGAGAACTCCACAAGAAAACCCAAGTGGATATGACGACAATTCCCCCTTTAACTATCCAGAACTCTTGAAAGGGGATTATCTTTTAGTACATGGGTCTGGCGATGATAATGTACATGTACAACACACAATGCGCATGGTAGAAGCCTTGATTCAAGCGGATAAACAATTTGATTGGGCCATCTATCCCGATAAAAACCACGGCATTTATGGTGGGAATACCACCATGCATTTATACACGAAAATGACTAATTTTTTACATGAGAAATTGGGCGATAAACGAACGAATTAAAATGAACCAATAAACAATTTATTAACTAATACACAATTTATGTCAACTACCTCACACTTGGATAATCAAAAATTAATTTTTGGACATCCTTCCGGTCTTTATGTTTTATTCTTTGTAGAAATGTGGGAACGCTTTTCTTACTATGGAATGCGTGCGATTCTCACCCTTTTTCTTGCAGCCCCTATTATTATGGGAGATCCACAATCTGGCTATGGCTGGTCAAATGTAGAAACACTTTCATTTTATGGGACCTATACAATGTTTGTATATCTGACTTCTATCCCTGGAGGATGGATCGCAGATAAATTTATAGGACAAAAAAAGGCAGTAATGTTAGGAGGATTGTTACTTTGTTTTGGTCATGGAATTTTAGCAGTGGATGCACAGTGGGCTTTTTTCACAGGCTTGGTTCTTATTGTTTTGGGAGTAGGGTTTTTAAAACCAAATATCTCAACTATGGTAGGTGGTCTGTATAAACCCGGAGATGGAAAACGAGATATTGGTTTTTATATTTTTTATATGGGCATTAATGTTGGAGCATTTCTAGGAGCATTAATTGTTGGTGCTATTGCGGCTAAATACGGATGGCATTATGGTTTTGGATTAGCTGGAATAGGAATGGCATTTGGACAAGTTATTTATATGTTAGGTTTAAAACACCTTGAGGGAGTTGGAGATTTTATTGGAGCACAAGATTCACCAGATAAAGAGTTGTTGAATAAACCATTATCTAAAGTTGAGAGAGATAGAATGTTGGTGATGTTTTTATCTTTCTTAATTATTATCGTTTTTTGGGGAGCTTTTGAACAAGCAGGTGGTTTGATGAGCTTGTACACCGAACAAAAAACAGATCGTTTATTATCTTTTACTTTACCTATTATAGGAAATGAAATTCCTGCCGCTGTTTTTCAATCTATTAATGCATTTTTCATTATTATCTTGGCAACTTTTATAGGTAGGTTTTGGTTTAGGTGGGCCAAAAAAGGAAAAGAATCTTCTTCATTATTCAAAATGGCGATAGGATTAATCATTATGGCTTTTGGTTTCTTTTTTATGAGTAAGGCTTCCACTGAAGTTGTAATGGAAGGCGACAACGTTGTTGAGAAATCAGCTATGGTTTGGCTTGTACTCGCTTATTTGTTTCATACCATTGGAGAGCTATGTGCTTCTCCAGTTGCATTATCTTTTATTACCAAGTTAGCCCCCGTAAAATATGCAGCTTTTATGATGGGAGCATACTTTGCAGCTACAGGTTTAGGAAATAAAGTTGCTGGCTTTGTAGGAAGTTTGTCAGAAGGGGCTGGAGAGTTTCAAGTATTTACTGGAATTGCAATATTTTGTATACTTTTTGGAGTGCTAATTTTAGCGATTCTAAAACCGTTAAAGCGATTAACACACGGCGCAGAAGATCTTCAAGATTAGTGTTATAAGATAGCGAGACAGTTAGCTAAACCTTAATAAATTAACCCACACTTTATAAAAAATTATTATGACAACAGATATTGAAAACATGTTTAAAGATAAAGTCTTAGGGCATCCAGCTGGACTTTTTGTATTGTTTTTCACAGAGATGTGGGAGCGTTTTTCTTATTACGGCATGCGGGCATTGCTCGTGATGTTTTTCACGGCATCACTCCTTGACGGCGGTTGGGGCTGGCCTCGAGAACATGCCTATGCAATTTTTGGAACTTACACTTCTTTGGTCTATTTATCGACGCTTTTAGGAGGTTATTTTGCCGATAAAAAAATTGGTTACCGCTACGCAGTGGTCATAGGGGCATTTCTCATGACATTAGGACACGGCGCTATGGCTGTAGAAACTCCTTTTTTCATTTATTTAGGACTGACTTTATTAGTTTTTGGAAGTGGGTTTTTTAAACCCAATATGACTTCCATTATTTCCGAAATGTATAAAGGGAAAGACGAGAAAAAAGACGGTGCTTACACTATTTTTTATATGGGTGTCAACGCGGGAGCCTTTTTAGGAATTCTGTTGTGCGGATATTTAGGGGAACAAGTGGGATGGCGTTGGGGCTTTGGTTTGGCAGGAATTTTTATGCTGTTTGGACTGCTTCAATTTTGGTTTGCTCAAAATATTTTTGGAGATATAGGCACCAAGCCTGTAAAGGTTGATACTGCGGTTGAGCTTAGCGCAGACGAGCCTAAACTAAACCCATTCACATCGCTTCAATTAGGAATGATAGGTGTGGCAGGACTTTTGGGGATTTCTTGGATTTTTAATGATCCAATTTCTAAAATTTCAGAAGGTGCTTATAATTTATTTGATTTTAGTATGTATGGAGTTGAAGGATCTAATGTAGCGATTCTCTCCGCATTAGGATTGTTTGTATTGCTGTTAGTGATCCGAATTCCAAAGTACGATAGAATCACACGCGATCGAATGGTGGCCGTGATATTTTTTGCGTTTATCACTATTTTCTTTTGGGCTATTTTTGAACAAGCACCAAGTTCATTAACCATCTTTGCTAGGGATTACACGCAACGTGTTCTTGAAGGAAATTCAGCCTTTGTTTTTAAAATCGTTAACTCTATGATGACCGTGATTCCTTTGGGGATCATCACATGGGTTTTGTGGTTGTTATTCAAAAAAACATTTTCGAGATACGCACTTTCAAATATCTTTTTAGCAATTAGTTTTGTCATCATTTGGGCCATTGCCCTTTGGATGCTCACAATTGAATTCGGTAAAGAAATTGCAGAAGTGCCAGCATCTTGGTTTGGTGTTTTAAACAGTTTATTTATCATAGCCTTTGCACCCTTATTTTCGAAATGGTGGGAAAGTAAATACAATCCAAATGCGAATATGAAATACGCCATTGGAATGGTACTGTTGGGAATTGGAATGGCTTGTGTGGCCATTGGCGCATCGTCCATTGAGCCCGGTGCCAAAACAGCTTCTGTCAGTATGATCTGGTTGATCTTGGTGTACTTCTTTCACACCATGGGCGAATTGTGTATTTCGCCAGTAGCCTTGTCTTATGTTAGTAAATTAGTTCCTGGTCGTATGATAGCCATGATGTTTGGAATTTGGTATCTAGCCGTGGCTATTGGAATGAAATTAGCAGGGGTCTTTGGTGAAGCTTCTGAAGGAATTGCACAATCTGAAGGTTTGAGCTATTTCTTCTGGATTTTAACAGCAGTGGCAGTAGGACTGGGTGTAATGTCTGCATTACTATATCCTGTAATTAAGAAATTAATGCATGGTGTTCGATAATTTTGGTATTATATTTGTTGGATGTTAAAAAAAATTAAAATGAAAAAAGTCATCATAGTAGTAGCTCTTTTATTGGGAACTACCACACTTTTCGCCCAAAGTATCAATTGGGTGAGTATGGATGAGGCGCTAGCATTGCAAAAAAAAGCACCAAAGAAAATCATGATTGACATGTACACCTCATGGTGTGGTCCCTGTAAAATGCTGGATAAAAATACCTTTACTAATAAAGATTTAATTGCTTTTGTTAACGAACATTATTACGCTGTAAAATTTAATGCAGAGGGCAATGAAGTCGTCAATTTTAAAGATCAGAAGTTTACAAACCCGAATTACAAACCCGAAAAAGCCAAACGTCGAAACAGTCCTCATCAGTTTTCACGTTATTTAGGAGTGACTGCCTATCCAACGATGGTGTTTTTGGGCTTAGAAGGAGAGTTGATCGCACCGATACCAGGTTACCAGACAGCGCAACAAATGGAATTGTATTTGAAATTATTTAAAGACGATATCTATAAAAAAATGAATAGCCAAGAAGCGTTTAATAGCTATTACAAGTCATTTGTTCCTTCTTTTATGCCTTAGTTAATAGCGAACCAAAAAAGCACCCTTTTCACTTGTTTGGTGGAATCGAATATTTTTTGTTGTGCACGTTTTCTTCCAACGCTCTTGATAGGTTTTGTAATTACTTCCATCCCAAATTATGAATTCAGGCTGCAGGCTGTCAATCAAACGATTTAAGTTGATTTTTGGAGATTGCCTTAACAGTACCCATTGTGGATTTACACTTTTAATGTTATAAATACCAAGACTATCCACTACCAAAAGTAACTTGTCATCAATTTTATAGAGCCGTTGGATGCTGTCTGTGGATTGGGTCTTAATAGCAGCACCAATTTTATAGTCTTCAAGCATTCGTTGATTGTTTAGAGCGTCTAAATCATGGTGAATCTCAAGACGTTGATTGAACTGAAATCCAAAAACACTGTGTCTCGTTTTATGGAAAACAACAAACGAATTCTTTGAGGTCAGTGCTGGAAGCTGTTGCACAAAGACTTGAAAATTCAAGATACATACTCCCAAAATCATGAGATTTTTAAATGTTTTTTTATGATAAAAAATGCCAACCCAAAACAGGATGAGGTAACTAATCACAAGAGCGGTTAGATCAAAGGAAATTTGCTCAAATAGAAATGTTTCTTTGGAGGCTATCCATTCTACAAATCGATTCATGAACTGAATGAGCCTTCCTAAGGAGTTGACTAAAAATTCTTGAGGTTTGTGAATCACGACTAAAATCAAGGTTGCAATTCCCAAACAAAGTATAATGATCAGAAAGGGAACAACGACCATATTGGTCACAAAAAATAAGCCCGGAAATTGATGGAAATAATAGAGACTCAAAGGCAAAACACCTATTTGAGCAGCGATGGATACTTTTAATAAATCAAGAAACCAATTAAAGATTCGATTTTTAAAATGCCACCACGAATCTAATATAGGCTTGATAATAATGATGGAAGCAACCGCTGCATAACTTAGTTGAAACCCTACATCAAAACAAAATCCTGGTCTAGCGAGTAGAAGTATAAATACTGAAACTGCTAAGGTATTTATTGTGTTTGAAGATCGTTTTAAAACTTTGACAATCGCAAACAAACTAAACATGGTTACTGCCCTGACCACTGAAGGGGACAAGCCAGCAATGATAGCAAAACTCCACAAAACACAAAGAATGATCACTAAACTCACAAATTTCCCATGTCTGAAATACAGTAATGGTTTCAGTATAAATTGAAGAATTAACAATAGAATTCCTATATGAAGACCCGAAATAGCTAGAATATGGACAGCCCCCGCTTTTTTATAAGCTTCGTACACATTCGAAGAAATGTCTTGACGTTGTCCCAAAAGTAAGGCCTTGATAAAGGCGCGTTCTATTACTTTAAAAGGCAGCTGTTCGAGATGTTTATGCAATACTTCACGAATGGTTTCTGCATAGCCTGTAATGGTTTTTGGAGATTGTGGAATGGCTAAAATAGCTTGGTCTTTTAGAAATACTTGATAAAATATACCCTGTCGTTTCAAATAGGTTTTGTAATTAAATTGATAGGGATTGAGAGGTGGTTTAATTTTCTGAAGGGCTGTGCCGAGGTTAAGATTTTAGAATTGACCTTAAAGTTAGCGGTCGTTGAATCTTTACTCAAATTTATCAAAAGTGTGCCCGATACCAAAGTGGAGTCAATTTTTAAAAGCTCCACATAATAGCGGTGGTTATAAGTAGTTGGTTTTAATCGCTTTTTGATAACAAACTCAAGTTGGTGCAAGTCTTTATTTGTGATGTTTTTCAGATGAGAATAATGAGATTTAGAAAAAGAAGGTGCGTGTATTTTACAGACGAATACCCCAAGGAGTACCATTAATAGAAGTACCAAAAATGATGGCCAGTACACTGTTTTTTTATTTTTTTTACAATAAAAATAGATTTGGATCAATACAAAGATCAAGACTCCGATTCCCCCTAAAAGAGTCCATTCAGAAATAAATACATAATCACTGGCAAGAATGCCAATTACGAGAAAAATGGTGAGTTTTAGTATGGGGTATTGAATGGTTTTCACAGAAAGAAAAAGCCAAACCAAATTTATGGATCCGAGGCAAGGTTTAAATTAGGGGTTGTTTGAATCCTCTAATTTAATGAATTATATACTAATTTTGCAACATTTTGACTGGCACCTGGGCCTCCGAGCTTTGTTTCAAGTTCATGATAGGCCTCAAATTGAGCCTCACGAACAGGGCCTTCCAAGATAGAAGAAAGCTCTTTTGTAATTCGTTCCGTATTAAAATCCCCTTGAATTAATTCAGTGACGACCTCTTTGTCTAAAATCAAATTCACCAAAGAAATGAATTTCAATTTCACCAATTGCCTTCCAATTTGATATGAAATCCAACTCGATTTATAACACACTACTTCGGGGACTTTAAATAAGGCAGTTTCTAGAGTTGCGGTTCCTGAAGTGACCAAAGCGGCATGAGAAACACTTAGTAAATCATAAGTGCAGTTTTCAACAAAATGTACGTTTTCATCTGTAATAAACGAACTGTAAAACTCAGGATCTTGACTCGGAGCCCCTGCAATCACAAACTGATAATTACTAAAGGTTTTTACAACGCTGAGCATCCCGGTCAACATCTTGTTAATTTCTTGTTTTCGACTGCCAGGAAGCAGTGCAATTATGGGTTTGTTGTTGAGTTGATGTATTTGACGGAAGGCAGTTTCATCCACAGGAGTCCGGTTGGCAATGGCGTCAATCAGTGGATGGCCTACAAACGTAACTGGCATCCCATGTTTGTCTTCATAAAACTCTTTTTCAAAAGGAAGAATGACATACATTTTATCGACATCACGCTTGATGGCAGTGATGCGATTTTCCTTCCAAGCCCAAATTTGTGGTGAAATATAATAATGGGTCTTAAAGCCTTCAATTTTTGCCCACTTCGCAATGCGCATATTGAATCCGGGATAATCTATAAAAATCAGACAATCGGGTTGATAACTTTCAATATCTTTTTTACAAAAAGATAAGTTTCGGGTGATTGTTCTTAGGTTCATCACTACTTCAAAAAAGCCCATAAAAGCTAATTCTTTGTAATGTTTTACCAAAGTACCACCTACATTTTGCATCAAGTCACCACCCCAAAACCTAAATTCTGCATTCGTATCAGTTTTTTTAAGGGCTTTCATCAGGTTTGCAGCATGCAAATCTCCTGAGGCTTCTCCAGCAATAATGTAATACTTCATTTATAATTTAATTAAAAAGGTTGCGAGTGCAATTATAATAGTCGCTGCCAAAACACCTCCAGCTCGAGCATCCTGTCGTTTTCGAATAAAATAAAAGAAAGAAATCAAATTCAAAAAGGCACCTAAACTGATGAGTTTTCCAATAAAATTTTCAGAATGAGCTGTTTCTAAAACGGTTAGAATACTATCTGAGTTTCCTGATAATTTACCCAAAACTATGGCTGCGGTTACCAATCCTATTATATTTGCCAACAGGCCAACTAAGACCCCTTGAAAAAGTTCTTTTTTATTCATTGAAATCCCATTTATTTAATTCTTGAATGTAGTGATGTGCAGTCAAATCATAGTGTACTGGTACGACAGAAACAAACCCGTTTTCTAGCGCCCATTCGTCCGTATCTTCTCCTTTGTCTAAATTGTTAAACTCACCCGTTAGCCAGTAATAATCGCGACCTAAGGGAGTTTGACGTTTATCAAATTTCTCAATCCAATTGGCATTGGCTTGACGGCATACCCGGATGCCTTTTATTTCTGTCTCTAACAGTTTTGGAAAATTAACATTTAGAATAATTCCTTTTTGTAATCCTTGGTTTAAAACTTGTAATGTCACAGTTTTTATAAACGATTCAATCTGACTAAAATCGGCTTCCCATTTGTAGTCTAAAAGTGAAAATCCAATCGCAGGAATTCCCTCAATACCCGCCTCAATTGCAGCACTCATAGTTCCTGAGTAAATCACGTTTACAGATGAATTTGATCCATGATTGACCCCTGAAACACATAAATCAGGCTTGCGGTCTAAAAGCTCATGTACAGCCAGCTTTACACAATCTGCAGGTGTCCCTGATGTACTGTATTCTTTTTGTGGACCCTTGTCGAAACGTTCTCTTTTACAATAAAGTGTGTCATTAATAGTAATCGCGTGTCCCATGGCACTTTGTGGACTGTCAGGAGCAACAACGATTACTTCTCCAATTGTGTTCATCACTTTAATCAAAGTACGAATTCCCGGTGCGGTGATGCCATCATCATTGGTGACCAAAATCAAAGGTCTTTTTATCATTTAAGTTGTGTTTAAGTTCCTACAAAAGTAAGTAATTTGTAGCTTATTTGATGATTTACGACGCTTTAACAAAAAATTATTACCGTTCAACAAGGCTGGCATAATTTTTTCTTATATTTTAGAATATTATTTATCATCCCATAAACGGTCTATACAGATGAAACAAAATATCAACATTTTTTTACTCTCTATACTTGTCGCATTTGCGTCTTGCAGTTTCACTTCAAAGTCTTTTGACAATCCCGATAAGGACAAGCATTTAATGCAACTAGTTACTTACTTGCTAGAAGAAGGACATTATGAGCCTAAAAACATAAATGACAGCTTTTCAGAAGGAGTTTATGAAAGATTTTTAAATCAGGTTGACCCCTTTAAAAATTATTTTTACCAATCCGATATTAAAGAATTTGAAGCTTATAAAACAGATTTAGACGACCAGATTCTAAACCATAGTGTTGCATTTTTCAACCTAGTTTACAATCGTTTAATAACTCGAATTGAGGATTCTAGAAGTCTGTATGCCCAAGTCTTAGAAACCCCTTTTAATTACGATCTTGAAGAATCCTTTGATACTGATTACGAAAACAAGTCTTATTCATCTTCAAAATCTCAAATGAAAGACAACTGGCGAAAACAACTCAAATTTTCGACACTTTCAAATTACCATGACTTGGTAACCGACAAAAAAGAAACTAAAAGATCAAATTCAGATTTGGAAGCGGAAGCAAGAGGTATGACCTTGAAATCCTTAAATGAAAGCGCCAGTTATATGGACGATTTAAGACGAGAAGATTGGTTGTCGATATATATCAATTCAATTGCTGAAGAATTTGATCCGCACACATTCTATTTTGCACCTCAAGATAAAGACCGTTTCGACGCTCAAATGTCAGGCAAATACGAAGGAATCGGTGCCCGTCTCCAAAAACGTATGGATGAAATAAGCATTACAGAACTTATTTCTGGAGGATCTGCATGGCGTCAGAATAAATTAGAAGTTGGTGATGTGATCCTGAAAGTTCGTCAAGAAGATGAGCTAGAAGCCGTAAATGTAGTTGGGATGCGATTAGATGACGCTGTCAAACTCATTAAAGGTCCTAAAGGAACCAATGTAATTTTAACCCTCAAAAAAGTAGATGGTACAATTGAAGATTTAAGCATCCCTAGGGACGAAATTGAGCTAGAAGAAACGTATGCAAAATCGACCGTTGTTGAAAAAGATGGAACTACCTTTGGAGTTATAAACTTGCCAAAATTTTATATTGATTTTGAAGATGTTAATAGCAGAAATGCAGCTACAGATGTAAAGAAAGAAATTGAACGTTTAAAGGCTGAGGGCATGCAAGGCCTGGTCTTGGATCTAAGAGGCAATGGAGGGGGTTCTTTAAAAACCGTAGTGGATATGGGAGGTCTATTTATCGAACAAGGGCCCATTGTTCAAGTACGTTCCACAAAAGAAGACAAAGAAGTTCTAAAAGATACAGATCGATCCATCGAATGGGATGGGCCCCTAGTTATTTTGGTAAATGAATTGTCTGCTTCCGCTTCTGAAATTTTAGCAGCAGCTATGCAAGACTACAAGCGTGCCATTGTGATTGGGAGCAAGCAAACCTACGGAAAAGGCACGGTACAAAATATTGTTGATTTGAACCGAATGATACGAAGAAATACCTATGGTGATATGGGGGCATTTAAATTTACAACTCAAAAGTATTACCGTATCAATGGAGGTTCTACTCAACTCGAAGGAGTTAAAAGTGATGTGGTCATTCCGGACCGCTATAGTTATATAGATATTGGGGAAAAAGATCAAGAAAACCCACTCGCATGGGACGAAATTGCCCCTGCAAATTACAATGTTTGGGAAAGTTACTTTGATTATGAAACAACCATTAAAAAAAGTAAGGAGCGTATGAGTTCAAGTGCCGAAATTAAGCTAATTGACGACAATGCTCTATGGATTAAAACCATAAGAGATCGCTCCGTATTTCCTCTAAATTTTTCAAAATATTTACTAGATCTTGAATCTAATGAAACAGAAGCAAAGCGTTATGATTCCTTGTCTGATTATCAAACAGATCTTAGATTTGAGCCCTTGCCATATGAACTTCCTTTAATGGAGCAAGATTCGGTTTTTAAAATTAATAGAGAACGATGGCACGAAAACCTTAGTAAAGATATTTACATGGAAGAAGCGATTAATGTGCTCGGTGATTTGAAAAGCTCTTATGAAATCAATAAATTAGCGCAGCTAAAAGATTAAACTAGCATGCAAAAACAAGGATTAACAGCGTTAGCTCTCCAGAAATTTAAAAAAAGTTTTTGGGGTGTACTTAGCTTTTGGTTTATTGTTTTTTTGGCTTTGGTTTCTGTTTTTGCATATGTCTTAGCTCCGGATAATTCTCAGTTTGCCAATCAAATGCATTTATCAATACACTCAAAACAGCCTGGTTTTACAGTTGAGATGCTTATAATTCCAAATACATTAACAGAAAATCAGAGTTCTCTGAATCGTATTTTTTTTGGAAATTCAAATCCTCCAACCGAAATTCCGATTACAAGTTATGAATCTAATCCCCATCAAATAAAATATGTAGAATATGCTTCAGAGGGGTTCAAAGGGCTGGAAAAAACGATTGAAATTCCTGTAGATAAAGAAGCTAGATTGCATCCTTTTGTTACCCAAAAAACATTTTATTTTGGAACCGATAAGTATGGACGAGATCTTCTCAGTAGAATTTTAGTTGGTGCCAGAATTTCATTTTCCATTGGATTTGTGGCAGTTTTCATTTCGCTTCTAATTGGAGTTTTTCTTGGAAGTATATCAGGTTATTTTGGTGGTAAATGGGATAAATTAATCATGTGGATCATTAATGTGACTTGGTCAATCCCTACATTGCTTTTGGTCATAGCTATTACGTTGGCTTTAGGGAAAGGGTTTTGGCAAGTATTTATAGCAGTAGGACTTACGATGTGGGTAGAGGTGGCTAGAATTGTAAGAGGTCAGGTGATGAGCGTCAAGGAAATGCAATATGTTACCGCAGCACGAGCATTAGGTTACACTGATTTCAGGATTGTATTGAAACATATTCTTCCAAATATATTAGCTCCTGTTATAGTAATATCTGCAGCAAATTTTGCTGCTGCCATTCTTATCGAAAGTGGTCTCAGTTTTTTAGGGATTGGAGCACAACCACCAATGTCAAGTTGGGGCGCTATGATCAAGGATCATTACAATTACATCATTTTAGGCAAACCTTATTTAGCACTCATTCCAGGGATTTGTATCATGAGTTTAGTGATGGCTTTTATGTTGATAGGAATTTCCTTGAGAGATGCTTTGGATGTGAAATCTTAACGTTCTTTAGGGGGGTAGTTACTTAAGATGGAATTCACAAAATCAGTAATAAGCTCATCTTTGTGCTCAACACTAGTAGATAAGTTTCCACGACCTATTCCTTGCCAAATGAGTTCTTTTCGTTTTGTATCAATTAGGTCTATATACAAGGTCCCTTGAGTCGAATTGGAAATATTATGCTGTGCATTAAAATAGGGTCCCCAACCCCATCCCCAGCCCCATCCAAAAGAATTAAAGCTGTTGTTGTAGATATTTATTTGTTGTTTTTCTTTTGTAAAAAAGTTGACCATCAAATCGGGTGATTCTGATTTTGTAAAACCTTTTTCTAAGAATGTTTTTTCGATAGCAGATAAAATACGCCGTTTGTCCAAATCGCTTATTTCTGCACGATCCACACCTTCTTTATAAAACCCAAAGGTTTTATAGGAGTTGAAGGGAGCTACTTTATCATAGTCCGTCACTACTCGGACCGACTGACAAGAAGTTAATAAAAGAAGGGCAGTTACAATGGAGAGTATTTTAATTTTCATATCATTTATTGTTTATAGTTTTAAAAAGTGTTTCATTCACATCATTTGGAATTGTTATTTTTAATAGCGGTTCCGTTTCCATTGCCCGTTTAATAGCAAAAACAGCTCCTTCATTTCGAGCCCAACTCCTACGAGCGATGCCATTATTGACATCCCAGAACAACATGGATTTTAAACGTCTGTCTGATTCTTCACTACCATCAAGAACCATACCAAAGCCGCCATTGATCACTTCGCCCCAACCAACACCGCCTCCGTTGTGTATACTTACCCAAGTAGCACCTCGAAAACTATCGCCAATCACATTTTGGATGGCCATATCTGCCGTAAATTGTGAACCATCATAAATATTACTGGTCTCTCTGTAAGGAGAATCGGTTCCTGACACATCGTGATGATCGCGTCCTAATATGACCGTTCCAATTTCTTTGTTGGCAATGGCTTTGTTAAAGGCTTCTGCAATTTTCATGCGCCCTTCAGCATCAGCATATAAAATACGTGCTTGCGATCCAACCACTAATTTATGGTTCTTAGCCTCTTTGATCCACTGAATATTGTCTTTCATTTGTTGCTGAATCTCTTGGGGAGCATCTTTTATAAGTTCCTCCAGAACCTTAGAAGCGATGGCATCTGTTTTTTCGAGATCTTCTTGCGAGCCTGAGGCACACACCCATCTAAAAGGTCCAAATCCGTAATCAAAACACATGGGACCCATAATGTCCTGAACATAACTAGGATACTTAAAATCAACCCCATTTTCCGTCATAATATCGGCACCTGCGCGCGAAGCTTCTAACAAAAATGCATTTCCATAATCAAAGAAATATGTGCCCTTATCCGTATGTTTCTGAACAATGGCTGCATGACGTCTTAAGGATGTTTTTACCTTTTCTTTAAATAATTCAGGGTTTATTCTCATCAAAGTATTGGCTTCTTCATAACTGATTCCAGCAGGATAATACCCTCCAGCCCAAGGATTGTGTAAGGACGTTTGGTCACTTCCTAGATCTACATGAATATCGGCAGCATAAAACGTTTCCCACACATCAATTACATTTCCTAAGTAAGCAAGTGAAACAATTTCTTCGTTGCTTTTAGCTTTACGAACACGTTGTACAATGGCTTCTAAGTCTGTGAAAACTTCATCAACCCAGCCTTGAGAGTGACGCGTATAAATGGCTTTTTCATTCACTTCAGCACAGATTGTAATACAACCTGCAATGTTTCCCGCTTTTGGTTGGGCTCCACTCATGCCTCCCAATCCTGCGGTTAAAAAGATATTTCCTAAAGGAGACTTCTTTATTTTTCTAAAAGCATTGAGAACGGTGATTGTTGTTCCGTGAACAATCCCTTGCGGTCCAATATACATATAACTTCCAGCGGTCATTTGACCGTATTGAGATACGCCTAGAGCATTAAATTTCTCCCAGTCATCGGGTTGAGAATAATTAGGGATCATCATTCCATTGGTAACGACCACTCTTGGTGCTTCTGAGTGGGAGGGGAATAATCCCATTGGGTGCCCAGAATACATGACCAACGTTTGCTCATCGGTCATATGTGCCAAATACTGCATCGTCAGTCGGTATTGTGCCCAGTTTGAAAATACGCTACCGTTTCCTCCATAAGTGATTAATTCATGAGGGTGTTGTGCGATGGCATCATCCAAATTATTTTGAATCATCAACATGATAGCAGCAGCTTGTATGCTATTGGCTGGATAATCGCCAATGGGACGGGCTACTATTTTGTGGATAGGACGGAATCGATACATATAAATGCGTCCATAGGTATCCAATTCGTTTTTAAATTCTTCTATAAGAATAGTATGGTGTTTTTTATCAAAATAACGCAGTGCATTTTTCAGAGCCAATTTAGTTTCTTCCGCACTTAAAATCGATTTTCGTTTTGGAGCATGGTTGTAACTAGGGTCGTATTCCCTTTTTGGGGGTAGTACTGATGGAATACCCTCTAAAATCTCCTCTTTAAATGTAAGTTCTACTGCGTTCATTTTGTTAGATTTTGTGTATTAGTTAGCGTATTATATCCATACGGACAATGCTTGCATCCGCTTTCACAGCAATAGCCGCGTTTTAGGTGATATTGCGTCGTGAAACAACGGTATCCTTCAGCTGTTAGGTAGTAATCGCCATCTTCTATGGGGATGTGTTTTTTCATAGGTAACAAATATAATCTAAATTTTAAATACAAAATTTTGACGTATTTGGTTTTATAAGTTCGGTCTTAAATACGATCATCAAAGTATTTAGTATTTTTACGTTTTATTATATAGGTCATGCTCTCTACAAAAACTATAGAAAATATCGTTTTAAATACTCAGGTTTCTTTAAAACCAGATTATTTGATTCATCCTACAGTTTCTGGAAATAAATACAGAAAGTTAAAGTATAATTTACAGAAAGTTTTATCAGAGAATTATAAAGGGATACTGACCTTTGGAGGTGCGTTTTCTAATCATATTGCGGCCACAGCAGCAGCGGGACAAGCTGTTGGGATCCCTACAGTAGGGATTATTAGAGGAGAAGAATTAGCTTCAAAAACCAATCTAAACACGACTCTAAACTACGCAAAATCTTGTGGAATGCATTTAGAATTTGTGTCGCGATCGGATTATAAACAGAAATCAGATTCGTCCTATTTAAAAACGCTTTCAGAGAATTTTAAAAACTATTATACTCTTCCTGAGGGGGGTACCAATATATTGGCCGTAAAAGGATGTCAAGAAATTCTTACAAACAAAGATCAAGATTTTGATATGATCTGTTGTGCTGTTGGGACAGGGGGCACCATGGCAGGACTTATAAACTCTAGTTTACCCACTCAGAAAATTATTGGATTTCCAGCCCTTAAAGGGGGTTTTTTAAACGAAGATATTTGTAAATTTGCCACACAGTCTAATTGGGAGTTGTGGGAATCCTATCATTTTGGGGGCTACGCAAAAGTAGATTCTAATTTAATAACATTTATGAACCACTTTAAAGCCACCTACAAGATTCCTTTAGATCCTGTTTATACTGCTAAGATGATGTATGGTATTTTTGATGCGATTCGACTTGGTAAAATCCCAAAAGAGGCCAAAGTTTTGGCGATTCATACAGGGGGATTACAAGGGATTAATGGGATGAATTTAAGATTGAAACAAAAACATTTAGAAACTATAATTTAGATATGAATCGCATTATAATTTTTCTTTTTTTAGGATTTTTAATTACAAGTTGTGGGTCACGTAAAAAGGTGAAAGACCATTCAACGCCTCCAAAAGTCGTGGTCACGGTCACCAAACCCTCTAAACCTACTCCTTCAAAAAACACACCGATCATAAATAACACCCTAGACTATATTGCTTATTTCAAAACAGTAGCTATAGATGAAATGCAGTTATTTGATATTCCAGCAAGTATTACGCTTGCTCAAGGAATTTTAGAGTCTGGATCTGGAAAAGGACGTTTGGCACGTGTAGCAAACAACCATTTTGGAATCAAATGCCACGATTGGAAGGGAGCTCGTATTTACCACGATGATGATAAAGATCAAGAATGTTTTAGAAAGTACGAAAATCCGAACCAATCGTTTAGAGATCATTCTGAATTTTTAGCTTATCGAAAACGATATGCTGCGTTGTTTAAATTAAAAAAAGATGATTACAAAGGATGGGCCAAAGGACTTCGTAAAGCGGGGTATGCTACGGATCCCAAATATCCTCAAAAACTCATTTCCTTAATTGAACGTTATGAGCTTTATAAATTTGATGCGAAGTCTAAAAAAGTACGTTCCAAAAAAGCGATGACATCTGAGATCGTCAAAAAACACCATACTGTAAAAAAAGGGGATACCTTGTATTCTATTTCAAAATTATATAACACCACTGTTGAGGCTATCATGCGTCAAAACAAGCTCAATTCAACAGATTTATCGATTGGACAAAAACTTATCATTACTTCAAACTAATTTCATGAAATACCAACGCAGTAGTCAATTATTTAAAGCCGCTTCGGATGTAATACCAGGAGGCGTTAATTCTCCAGTACGTGCTTTCAAAGCTGTGGGAGGGACACCTATTTTTGTTAACAAAGCAAAGGGTGCCTATTTATACGATGCCGATGGCAACCGTCTTATTGATTATATTAATTCGTGGGGACCAATGATTTTAGGGCATGCTTTTCCTCCAGTCATTGAGGCCCTAGTCGATAAAGCAAAATTAGGAACCTCATTTGGGATGCCTACGGAGATTGAAACTAAAATTGCTGAATTGGCAGTGGCTATGGTTCCCAATATAGATCAGATTCGATTTGTAAATTCTGGAACTGAGGCCTGTATGAGTGCAGTTCGTTTGGCACGAGGATTCTCTGGAAAGGAAAAAATCATCAAATTTGCAGGCTGTTACCATGGTCATTCCGATTCTTTTTTGATTCAAGCGGGAAGTGGTGCGGTCACTTTTGGAAGTCCGAACAGTCCTGGAGTGACAAAAGGTACTGCCAAAGACACGCTTTTAGCTCCCTATAATAATTTAGAAGCTGTTAAGGCAATTTTTGAAGCCAATCCATCCGAAATTGCATGTATTATTGTGGAACCCGTTGCGGGAAATATGGGTTGTATTCCACCCAGTCCGGGGTTTCTAGAAGGTCTTCGTGCTCTCTGTGATGCACATGGTTCGGTATTAGTTTTTGATGAGGTGATGACCGGCTTTCGTTTGGCTCGCGGTGGAGTTCAGGAACTATATGGAGTGAATGCGGACATTGTGTGTTTTGGAAAAGTGATTGGGGGTGGATTGCCAGTGGGAGCTTTCGCTGCACGTCATGAAATCATGAGTCATTTAGCACCTTTAGGTCCTGTATATCAAGCAGGAACTTTAAGCGGAAATCCTTTGGCAATGGCAGCTGGTTATGCTATGTTGCAAGCTTTAGAATCTGATTCCGAAGTGTTTGATCGTTTGGCTCAGAAGACGGAATATTTACACAAAGGGATAGCAGAGGCCTTAAACTCTCATAGCGTTATTCATACAATTAATAGAGTAGGCTCAATGATATCAGTTCACTTTTCTAAAACTCCAGTAATCGACTTTGAAACCGCCGCAGAAGGGAATAATGAGCGTTTCAAAACTTTTTTTCATGGGCTTCTAGACGAAGGTATTTATATTGCGCCTAGTGCTTTTGAAACCTGGTTTATTACGGACGCTTTGACTTATGAAGATTTAGATGAAACCATTGCGGCAGTCGCCAAAATTGCTTCAACTTTATAAAGGCTTTAATACCAGTTTTCGAATACCAACAAATACCAGTATTAAGGCAGAATAGCCAATAAAAAATGGAATGACATAAGTTTCTAGGTTTAAGGCTAGCATGGCTGCCATAAATAAGAGTTGAAACCCAAGCCCATACATTGATATCAGTGTCATAAACCACTTTGGAAACGGCGGACTGTCACTTGCGTTTTTATCCATAACGTACATAATCTTATCAAAAGTGATGTATAGAATATCGTATATTTTATAAAAGATGTTCACGGTGCGTTGGCTTTCTCCTTTGAGTGCTATTGGTGCAGCATCTTCAAAAATGCGACTTGTGGAATCGCCTTCAACCGCATTTCTTAAAATTACATAATAATAGTTGTACACAGTGCCTTGCAATTGAATTCCAAAAAAGGCAATTAACATATATACTATAGAGCCTTCTGTAATGTGCCAAAAGGCGAGTAAAAAACAAAAATTAAGAAGAAAGTCAGCTATAGAGTCGTAATAGCGCCCAGTATAAGAAGGGGTGTTTTTTAGACGAGACAGTTCACCGTCTGCAGCGTCTAATATAGATTTTAAAATGATAAAAAAGGCAGCGGTTTTAAAATGACCATAGAGCATACAGCCAATTGCTATACCACCTGATAGGATAAATAAACTAGTGACATGTATGGGCGTTGCACGCGTATTTTGGAGTTGGCTTGCTATCCAATTGCCTGCAGTACGGCCGTAGTCTGATAAGTCTAAAAACTGGTATTGTTTTGGAAGTTTTGCCATGCGAAACCGCTTGTAGTTTATTTATTTATATAAGCAGCCAAAGGTACAATCATTTTTTGGACTTATTTTTTCAAAAAGTTCTATTTTTTATAGCTTAAAAGTAATTGAGAATTTAACTTAATTATTATTAATTTTATTTCCTTTGAGTATTTCTATAATTTTCATTTTAAGTACTAACATAAGTTGTTTTTAAAAAGGTATATATTTGTGAGCCGCAATTTTTAAAAGTTATTATATATATAAATGACATCTTTAGAAAAAAAATTAAAAAACCCTGTTTGGTTCTCCTTAGAGGAGACACATCATGAGTTCCTTATTGAATATGACGGTGTGTATTTTTACCATCCAGATGTTTGTACGTTTGGGGCGTTCACAGATGTTTCCAAAACTGCTGCCGCTTTAAATGAATATTCCAAACTGTCAAAAAATTTCTTTTTAGTTTCTGAAAATGAAACTCCCTTAATAAATAGCGATACTGTATTTCTTGAAAAAAAAATTGAAGGTTGTCAGATGGTTTTAGAAAATTTAGTCCCAATTGAAATTACAGAAACTATTATTCCTCTAACACAAAAACACATCGATGAGATTCATGAGTTAATATGGTTGGTGATGCCAGGGTATTATCAAAAAAAATCGTTTGATATGGGGAATTTCTTTGGAATTTTTAAGGATAAAAAACTCGTCTCAATTTCAGGTCAACGTTTGCAAACAGATGATTTTATTGAGGTCAGTGCAGTGGTAACTCATCCTGATTATACCAGAAGAGGATTTGCCAAACAGCTCGTTGCACACACAACTAAAGATATTTTAAAGCAACAAAAACTTCCTGTTTTACATACAGATAAAGGAAATACAGCGATACCACTCTACGAAAAATTAGGGTATAAGATTACTCGTGATATGAATTGGTGGTTGTATGCAAGAAAATAATGGGGCTGCTTAAGTTAACTGTTTATGACTTTTTTTCAGCATTATAGAAGACTTCTTAAACTAACTTTTAGATTTTGACGCTCTGCCCATTCACTCCACGAGCCATCATAGAGGGCACTAATTTTATTAAATGCAATTGCATAGGCGAGCATCTTTTTTTGTCTAGTGTAATTTAACTGTTATAGTTAAAGTTGTTTTAGTTCTGTATTAGACACTTTATCATGTATTCCCATTGGTATGAACAAATAGGTGAAGAAATCAACGGGTATAAAGCGACATAGAGTCCTTATGAGGATGCTTGAAAGTGTCGGTTTTTCTTCTGTATTGCTGGTTACTACTTTTGATTTAGTAATCATTTTCCCAATAGTTTGCCCTGTAGTCCACTCCATAACAAAGTAATATAGGTAGTATAGCGGTATCATGATGTATTTCAAATGTTCTTGAGCTACATGATCCTTTAATAAGATCGAGAAAATAATTACAACCATAAAAAAGACTGCAGAGTCAATAAGAAAATTATACAAACGAATTCGTTTTTTCATGATTTCTAAATTATAATTACGATACCCAATAAGGTTTTCTTAATGTTTAAAATGGTCTACCGCTATCCACGGGCTAAGCAAAATCAAGAAAAGGGGAAGTTGAAACTACAATTCAAAAAGAAGGATAGTTGGCTAAATTGGTAGTAATCGATGTTAAATATATTAAAAATAACAAATAAAAAAAAACATTTGCAAGATTTTTGCAAACGTTTTTTTAATATAATTATGGTGGTTTTTAGAGTTTAGCAGACTTTACCGTTTTAATGATACGTCCAGCAATTTTATAAGGATCCCCATTTGAAGCAGGTCTTCTGTCTTCTAACCAACCTTTCCAGCCTTTTTCTACCGCAATAATTGGAATACGAATTGAAGCTCCTCTATCTGAAACTCCCCAAGAGAAATCTGTAATTGCAGCAGTTTCGTGTAAGCCAGTTAAACGTTGGTCGTTAAACTCCCCGTAAACTTCAATATGTTCTTTTACTACAGGTCTGAATGCTTCACAAATTTTAGCATAAACTTCTTTGTCTCCACATGTTCTTAATATAGTGTTTGAGAAGTTTGCATGCATTCCAGAGCCGTTCCAGTCCATATCTTTTCCTAATGGTTTTGGATGGTAATCAATATAATATCCGTATTTTTCAGTCAAACGATCTAATAAGTAACGAGCAATCCAAATTTCATCACCTGCTTGTTTTGCACCTTTAGCAAATAATTGGAACTCCCATTGTCCGGATGCAACTTCTTGATTTATTCCTTCAAAATTTAAACCAGCATCAATACATAAATCAGCATGTTCTTCAACTAAATTTCTCCCGTGAGTGTGTAATCCACCAACAGAACAATAGTACATTCCTTGTGGTGCAGGATACCCTCCAATTGGGAAGCCTAATGGCAATTGAGTTTTGGTGTCCATGATGAAATATTCCTGCTCAAATCCGAACCAGAAATCATTGTCTTCATCCTCGATAGTAGCTCTACCGTTTGAAACGTGAGGTGTGCCATCTGCATTCAAAACTTCGGTCATTACCAAGTAACCGTTGATTCTTGCTGGATCAGGATAGATAGCAACTGGTTTTAACAAACAATCAGAAGAATCTCCTGAAGCTTGTTTTGTAGATGAACCATCGAAAGACCAGTAATCTAACTCTTCAATTGTACCTTGAAAATTCTCGTGCTCTTCAACTTTGGTTTTACTTCTCATATTTTGGGTTGGAAAATATCCATCTAACCAAATATATTCTAATTTAATTTTTGCCATAATTCTTTAAATTTTTAGTGTAATGAGCACAAATATAAAAATAATGATAATTACTCTATTTTATTGGGGGTATATTTTATTAACACTTACATGTTTTTATTGAATACCCTATATTTTTAAGGGTTTCATTATGTTTTTCATATTTTAAGTCTAGTTAAATTTTATATTTGTTAATAAATATTTTGGTGATGTCAAATATCTACCGCGAATATTTTATTTTTGTACTATGATTTTCATTTAAAACTATTTACTTATGTCAACACTTAGATTTCATGCCCTCAAACAATCTTTAGATCGTCCCCCAACGATGGTTGGTAAAGAAGCAAAACAATCGGAAATTTTTGGAGCTAACGTTTTTGGGTTAAAAACAATGCGTCAGTTTTTGACCAAAGAAGCGCTAAACAGTCTTATGTTAGCGATTAATAATGGAGATAAAATCAATCGTTCGATAGCTGATCAAATTGCTTCTTCAATGAAAGAGTGGGCTATGGCAAAAGGGGTTACTCATTATACACACTGGTTTCAACCTTTGACAGGTGCCACTGCCGAAAAACACGATGCCTTTTTTGAAACCATAGGTAATGGTGAATCTCTTGAATGTTTTGAAGGAAATCAACTCGTACAACAAGAACCTGATGCATCATCATTTCCAAATGGCGGCATCCGAAACACGTTTGAAGCTCGTGGCTATACCGCCTGGGATCCTACCTCTCCAGCCTTTATTTTTGGAACCACACTTTGTATTCCAACAGTTTTTGTTGCTTATACAGGAGAAGCTTTAGATTATAAAACACCTTTATTAAGAGCCCTTAATTCTGTAGACCAAGCCGCTACTGATGTGGCGCGTTATTTTGATAAAACCGTCAAAAAAGTAACAGCTTCCCTAGGATGGGAGCAAGAATATTTTTTGATAGACAAAGCCTTAGTGGCCTCACGACCTGATATAGAAATGACAGGTCGTACCCTTTTGGGACATAGTTCTGCCAAAGATCAACAGTTGGATGATCATTATTTTGGAACCATTCCAGCACGTGCCTTAAATTTTATGCGCGACCTTGAAACAGAATCTATGCTGCTTGGAATTCCCGTTAAAACACGTCACAACGAAGTTGCACCCAACCAATTTGAGTTAGCTCCTATTTACGAAGAAGCTAACTTGGCAGTGGATCATAATTCATTAGTAATGGATGTGATGCAAAAAGTTGCCGATCGTCATCACTTTAAGGTGTTGTTTCATGAAAAACCTTTTGCAGGAGTAAACGGGTCTGGAAAACATAATAACTGGAGTTTAAGCACAGATACTGGGGTTAATTTATTAGCGCCAGGAAAAACACCGATGAGCAATTTACAATTCCTTACGTTTTTTATCAATACGATAAAAGCAGTACACGACAATGAAGAGTTACTTCGTGCGTCCATTGCTTCGGCGACCAATGATCACCGTTTGGGTGCTAATGAAGCACCGCCAGCAATCATGTCAGTATTTATAGGAGCACAATTATCTAAAGTCCTTCACGAATTGGAAGGAGTTACTAAAGGTAAATTATCTCCAGAAGAAAAAACAGATTTAAAATTGAATGTAGTAGGTAAAATTCCAGAAATTTTATTAGATAATACCGATCGAAACCGTACATCCTCTTTTGCGTTTACAGGTAATAAATTTGAATTTCGTGCGGTAGGTTCTACAGCCAACTGTGCAAATCCAATGACCGTTTTAAATTCGATTGTAGCACGCCAATTAATTGATTTTAAATCAGAAGTTGATACACTTGTTGCTAAGAAAGATTTAAAGAAAGATGAGGCTATATTTAATGTGCTAAGGGAGTACATTAAAAATTCTAGAAATATCCTTTTTGAAGGAAATGGGTATGGAGAAGACTGGCAGGCAGAAGCCAAAAAAAGAGGTTTGAGCAATAATAAAAATACGCCAGAAGCACTGAAAATCAAAATTGATCCTAAAACAATTGCGCTTTATGAAGGATTAAATGTCATGAACAAAGTGGAGATAGAAGCACGTTACGAGATTGAAATTGAAGAATATGTACACATTCTTCAAATTGAAGGGAGAAGCTTAGGGGATATAGCAAGAAATCATGTAATTCCAACTGCGGTCAAATATCAAAACATTTTGATAGATAATGTCAAAGGGTTAAAAGATATATTTGGTAAAGATTTTAAAAAATATGCAAGCGAACAAATGGTATTAATTGCAGACATTTCACAACGGATTGAAGCCATCAATTCGGGTGTGACAACGATGACCAACGAACGCAAAAAAGCTAACAATATTAAAGATACCACCAAAAAAGCATCAATTTATTGTAACCAAGTGAAGCCACTTTTTGATGACATTCGATACCACTGTGACAAATTAGAGCTTTTAATAGATGACGAATTATGGCCCTTAGCAAAGTACCGTGAATTGCTTTTTACGAAGTAGAATCACTCAGAATTGAGCACTATGAACTGGGCTGAGATAATTTAGATTAGAATAATACTATCTTATAGCTTTCCCTTTTCATTCTTTATTTTGGGTCTTTTCTCATGTCTCTTTAGTATTTTTTCTTAATTACTTTATTACTTTTGCAGCACAAATAATTTTTATGGGAAACGAGGTAAGTAAACGCTATGCACAACGAGGAGTTTCGGCATCCAAAGAAGATGTTCATAATGCTATTAAAAATATAGATAAAGGATTATTTCCACAAGCCTTTTGTAAAATTGTTCCCGATCATTTAACAAATGACTCCGATTATTGTTTGATAATGCACGCCGATGGTGCCGGTACAAAAAGCTCTTTAGCCTATATGTATTGGAAAGAAACCGGCGATATTTCGGTTTGGAAAGGTATTGCACAAGATGCGCTTATCATGAATATCGACGATTTATTATGTGTAGGTGCGACCGATCACATCATGCTATCTTCTACCATAGGACGAAATAAAAATGTCATACCTGGTGAAGTACTGTCAGCCATAATTAATGGTACCGAAGAACTCATCGAAGACCTTAAAGGGTTTGGAGTGACCATTCATGCGACTGGAGGTGAAACAGCCGATGTTGGAGACTTGGTAAGAACTATTATTGTCGATTCTACGGTGACAGCCAGAATGCCACGAAAAAAAGTCATTGACAATGCGAATATCCAGCCTGGCGATGTGATTGTTGGATTGGCTTCTTTTGGTCAAGCAACCTATGAAACAACCTATAACGGTGGGATGGGTAGTAATGGGTTAACGTCCGCAAGACATGACGTTTTTGGACATTATTTAGCAGACAAATACCCCGAAAGTTTTGATGCAGCGGTTCCTAAAGAATTAGTGTATTCAGGGAAGGTGAAATTAACCGATGCCGTTGAAGATTCTCCTATAGATGCAGGAAAGTTAGTGTTGTCTCCCACACGAACCTATGCGCCCATTATCAAAACGATTTTAGAGCGATATACTTCCGATTCAATTCATGGAATGGTGCATTGTAGCGGAGGCGCTCAAACTAAAATTCTTCATTTTGTGGAAGATTTACACATTATTAAAGACAATATGTTTGACGTACCACCCTTATTTAAATTAATACAAGACCAATCTAAAACCGATTGGAAAGAAATGTATCAAGTATTTAATTGTGGTCATCGTATGGAACTGTATGTAAAACCTGAGATTGCAGATGCCATTATAGCCATCTCAAAATCGTACAATGTGGATGCTCAAATTGTCGGACGTGTCGAAGCTGCGGACTCAAAAAAACTGACCATTCAAAGTGCGTTTGGTACCTTTGAGTATTAGGGATGCCATTCAACCCCTGTGAATCCATAAAAAACAGTACTTTTGCAACATAATTCTCCAAGTAGATGTTAGAAAAAATACAAATAGTTAAGCAACGTTTCGACGAAATAAATGATTTAATCATCCAACCGGATATTATTTCAGATCAAAAGCGCTATGTACAACTTAATAAAGAATATAAAGATTTAAAAAAATTAGTTGACAAAGGCTTGGTGTATGAATCTTTAATTTCTAATGTCAATGAAGCTCAGGAAATTATTTCTGATGGGAGTGATGCGGAAATGGTAGAAATGGCCAAAATGCAAATGGAAGAAGCCAAGGCCCAAATTCCTGCCCTAGAAGAAGAAATGAGATTTCTTCTCATTCCAAAAGATCCTGACGATGCCAAAAATGTAGTGATGGAAATCCGGGCCGGAGCTGGTGGAGATGAGGCCAGTATTTTTGCGGGTGACCTTCACCGTATGTATACAAAATATTGTGAATCTAAAGGATGGAAAGTTGATGTTGTAGATTTTAACCACGGAACTTCTGGAGGATTTAAAGAAGTTATTTTTGAAGTTAGTGGCGAAGATGTATATGGGACTCTGAAATTTGAAGCAGGTGTGCATCGTGTACAACGGGTTCCACAAACCGAAACCCAAGGTCGTGTACATACAAGTGCTGCCTCTGTGATTGTGTTGCCAGAAGCCGAAGAATTTGACGTTCAACTCGATATGACCGAAGTCAGAATTGAGCGAACGACTTCAACAGGGCCTGGAGGTCAGTCGGTAAACACAACCTATTCAGCAATAAAATTGCACCATGAGCCAACGGGAATGATTGTCAGCTGTCAAGATCAAAAATCTTCTCACAAAAATTTAGAAAAGGCATTGAAAGTATTAAGATCTCGACTGTATGAGCTTGAGTTGGCTAAAAAACAAGCCGCAGACTCTGAGAAACGAATGAGCATGGTGTCTTCAGGAGATCGAAGTGCTAAAATTAGAACCTATAACTATCCGCAAGGAAG
The DNA here is from genome assembly GCA_018673215.1 of Formosa sp. Lineage (GTDB taxonomy): Bacteria > Bacteroidota > Bacteroidia > Flavobacteriales > Flavobacteriaceae > Hel1-33-131. Next base: position 38,652 of record JABHDE010000022.1, read on the forward strand.
GGTTACTGAGCATCGTATTGGTTTGACTCTATATGATTTGTCAAACATTATTAATGGCGATATCCAGAAAATAATCAGCGAACTCATGATGGCGGAAAATACAGAAAAACTTAAAGCAGATAACGGTACAATATAATTTTACATGACCACTCAAGCACTTGTCTCTGAAATCATAAAAAAACAATCTTTTCTTTGTATTGGATTGGACGTCGATATGACTAAAATACCTTCTCATTTATTAGAACTAGATGACCCTATTTTTGAGTTTAACAAAGCAATTATAGATGCTACTCACCACTTGTGTGTTGCTTATAAACCCAATACTGCATTTTATGAAGCCTACGGACTAAAAGGATGGGAATCTCTTCGAAAAACAATTACTTACCTGAATATGCATTACCCTGAAATTTTTACGATTGCCGACGCAAAACGGGGTGATATTGGCAATACCAGCAGCATGTATGCCAAGGCCTTTTTTGAGGATTTAGCCTTTGACAGTGTGACGGTTGCACCTTATATGGGAAAAGATTCTATAGAACCTTTTTTAGAATTTCAAGGTAAGCATACAATTTTGTTAGCCTTAACATCCAATGCGGGTGCTTTTGATTTCCAAACCCTAACTACAGAAGGGAATCCACTTTATCAAACAGTATTAGAAACATCTAAAGGGTGGAAGAATTCTGAGAACTTAATGTATGTGGTTGGTGCGACCAAAGCATCATATTTTACTGAAATCAGAAAAATTATTCCAGATAGTTTTCTGTTAGTTCCTGGTGTTGGAGCACAAGGAGGTAATTTGGCTGAAGTGTGTAAATCCGGAATGAATTCACAAATCGGTCTTTTGGTAAATTCTTCTAGGGGTATAATTTACGCCTCTTCTGGAGTCGATTTTGCTGAGCAAGCGGCCCAGAAAGCACAAACACTCCAATTGGAAATGGCAGTCCTTATGCCCAAAACTTAAGAATAAACATTCTTAAATAGTCAGCATCCAGTTTTTTTGAAGTTTTTTAAATTTTCGCAATTCTCTATTAAGAATAGATAAAAATTCACGTCCATTGCTGTTGCATTTCTCCAAACGACTGCAGTTGATAAATAATCGGTTTGTGAGCCATATTAAAGTTTCAGCATGTTTTTGTTTTTGCTCAGAAAATGGCTCTTGTTCAGCTCTCATTATTTCAGGAGCCAAAGAATCAGATTGACGAACAATATCGCCTGAAAAATAGATATTGCTGTCTTCTTCTCCGTTAGGTTTTAATACAGAAAGATCAGCTCTTAAGTAATTTGAAATTACTTTGGAAAGAGACCCTATTTCTAAGGCTTTTTTGTAAAAAGCTAGATTCAATTCTGAAGAGCTTTGAAATACCATAATATGAGTTATAATTAACTCAAAATTAGAGGAAATTACGTCCTTTCATATTTAAAATTTAAAGCTATATTAGTTTATTCATTAAATTTTTAATATTTTTATTAAAAATACTTTAATTATGAAGTTAGATGTTTTACATTCCAAAATATTAGATCAACTACAACGCAATGCACGGGTGTCAAATACAGCGATTGCCAATGAAGTAGGGATTTCCTCTCCAGCAGTTACAGAACGTATAAAAAAAATGGAGGATGCCGGAATCATTGAAGGCTATTATGCGAAAGTTTCTCATTTTGACTTGGGCTATGACCTCAGAGCTTTAATTACTGTGCGTGCATTCATGGGACGGCTTCAACCATTTTTACACAAAGTAAAAACTTTGGATGAAGTTATTAATTGTTACCGCATCACAGGAAACGAAAATATTGTCATGGAAGTAGTCCTTCAAAATCAACGTCACCTCGAAAAATTGATTGACCAACTGATTACCTATGGCGAAACCAAAACTCAAATTATTCTTTCAAATGTGGTTTCTAATCGTCCCGTATTAAAAAAATAATTATATTCATGTAATATAAATTTAAATATAGATACCCTAATGAAAACTAACTTCATATTTTACTACGTATCAGTCCTTTTAATTTTCACGAGTTGTCAATCTCAAAAACAACCAATAAAGTCAAAGTCTGAATTTCAAAATCAGCAAAATAGTTTTTTTAAAGACGCCTCTAAATCCCCTTTGAAACCTAAGGATTTAAAGGTGTTTGAAGGACTTGAGTTTTTTCCAATTGATTCTTTGTTTGTAGTAAAAGCAAATCTAAAGCGTACCCCAAACACCCCTTTTTTTGATATGAAAACCACTACTACCCGAGTGACAAAAGAACGCGTTTTTGGAGTGTTGACATTCTCTATAAATAACGAATCCTACAATCTTAATGTGTATCAAAGCGCTTCAGATTCTGATGCTGAATCGGACTATTTATTTCTTCCTTTTTTGGATACTACAAACGGAACAGAGACCTATGGAGGTGGTCGTTATATTGATTTAACAATTCCCGAGGGCAACCAGATGATTATTGATTTTAATAAATCCTACAACCCCTATTGTGCTTACAATGAAAAATACTCTTGCCCGATAGTGCCCAGAGAAAATTACCTCTCACTTAAAATCAAAGCAGGGGTCAAACGTTTTAAAGATTATTAAAAACTTTTGGAGATAAAAAGTCCTAAAAATACAGCTGCTAGCCCAAGTCCAATAGAACCGATTGAGTAAATGAAAAAACTTGTAAAATCCCCTTCTTTTAGAAAAACATGATTTTCGTAAGCAAAGGCTGAAAAAGTAGTGAAACCTCCACATAATCCTGTGATAAGAAGTAAGGTTTGATTTTCAGACAGACTGCTATTTTTTAAGGTCACTCCCATCAAAACACCAATGATTAAACTTCCGAGTACATTGACCGAAAACGTGCCCCAAGGAAACCCTGAAGCGGGAGTCTTTAAGAATGTTCCGACCAAATACCGCAACGCACTTCCAATCCCGCCACCTATAAACACTAATAAAACTTGCTTCATGTATTTGTAGTTTTTGCTAAATTAAAAATAGATTTCTTAGGAACAACAAAAAATGATTTTTATTAGTTAACTAAAATACATTATATTGGTAGACATTTTAAAATTCGCTCACAAAAACTATTAAATTTAAACTCAAAAACAAATGAAACTATTATCTAAAATTGCATTGGGCTCTATTGTTTTAGCTCAATTTTTTTGGTCATGCAAATCAGAGAACCATACAGAACCAATGGATTCCAACTTTATCACACTCAGTGCTGAAGACAACTTCCCTTTTATGGTCGAGCAATTTGCAGACTTGAAAGTATTACGTTATCAAATCCCAGGATGGGAGAATTTAACTTTAAAAGAACAAAAATTAGTATACTATTTAACCCAGGCAGGTTTATCGGGTCGCGACATTATGTGGGATCAAAACTACCGATATAATTTAACCATTCGTAAAGCGTTAGAAAGTGTATATACCAATTTTAGTGGAGATAAATCGACTGCTGATTGGGCCGCTTTTGAAGTTTATATAAAACGAGTTTGGTTCAGCAATGGAATTCACCACCACTACAGCAATGCGAAAATGAAGCCTGATTTTTCTTCGGACTATTTGACCTCTATCCTCGCTGCATCTAATACAGTTTTAGAAGGTGAAGCTTTTGAAGTAATTTTTAATGATAAAGATGCTAAGAAAGTCAATCAAGCTAAAGACGTAGACAATGTTGCAACTTCTGCAGTTAATTTTTATGGGCCTGGTGTTACCAATGCTGATGTAGAAACGTTTTATTCAAAAATTGAATCTCCAAATCCTAATAAACCTTTATCTCATGGTTTAAATTCTCAACTTGTCAAAGTTAATGGAGAGTTACAAGAACGCATCTATAAATCGGGTGGGTTGTATGGCAAAGCGATTGATGAAATTGTCAAGTGGTTAGAATTAGCTAAAGGCGTGGCAGAGAATCAAGCCCAGGGACACGCTTTAGGATTGCTCATAAAATATTACAAAACAGGTGACTTACAAACATGGGACGATTACAACGTAGCATGGACCGCTGCAACTGAAGGAAATATTGACTATATCAATAGTTTTATTGAAGTTTATAACGACCCTTTAGGATACAGAGGGTCTTATGAGACGATTGTTCAAATCAAAGATTTTGATATGTCTGCAAAAATGGCAGTGTTATCTGAAAATGCACAATGGTTTGAAGATAATTCCCCTTTATTTCCAGAGCACAAAAAGAAAAATGTTGTTGGGGTTAGTTATAAAACTGTGAATGTAGCTGGAGAGGCAGGAGATGCGTCGCCGACCACTCCTATTGGAGTGAACCTTCCAAATGCAAACTGGATTCGTGCTGAGGTAGGTAGTAAGTCGGTTTCTTTGGGGAATATTATACACGCATACAATAATTCTGGAAGCTCTGGACGGCTTAAAGAATTTGTTCACGACGATGAAGAGTACGAACTTGAAAAAAAATACGGTCAACTAGCCGATAAACTTCACACCGCCCTTCACGAAGTTGTGGGACACGCCTCAGGACAATTAAATCCGGGAGTAGGTGAAACTAAAGAAACCTTAAAAAATTACGCTTCTACACTTGAAGAAGGGCGTGCTGATTTGGTAGGACTTTATTATTTATACAATCCAAAACTACAAGAATTAGGACTAGTAGAAAACTGGGAAGCTGTAGGAAAAGCGGCTTTTGATGGCTACATTCGAAATGGTCTAATGACTCAATTGATTCGTTTAAACTTAGGTGATGACGTAGAAGAAGCGCACATGAGAAATCGTCAGTGGGTGAGTGCGTGGGCCTATGAAAAAGGACTAAAAGACAATGTGATTGAAAAAGTAACTCGAGATGGAAAAACGTATTTTAATATCAATGATTATGAAAAACTACACCACTTATTCGGTCAATTGCTTCGTGAAACACAACGCATTAAATCTGAAGGCGATTTTACCGCAGTACAAGACTTGGTAGAAGGCTATGGCGTCAAAGTGGATAAGGAGATTCATGCCGAAGTTTTAGACCGTAACAAACAGTTTAAGTCTGCGGCTTATGGTGGTTTTGTGAATCCAGTGTTGGTGCCACAAACGGATGCTGCGGGTGAAATTACTTCAATTGAAGTTAAATATGTAAAGAGTTTTGTAGGTCAAATGTTGAAATACTCTAAGAATTACGGTTTTTTACCAGAAATAAATTAAGTCAATTTAATTCAATACATTCAAAAGTCACTTATCTAAAAAGGTAAGTGGCTTTTTTTAGTAGCCTAAAATAAATTTAATAGCGGCAATACCTGCTATGAAGCCAATAAAAGCTAATAAAACCCATAAACTTCCTTTGTAATATTTTTGATGAAGGTTAAAATCCTTGCGATAGGAATAGATGATCACTCCAATAAAAACGATCGCAAAAAGGATTCCGAAAGTAAGTTGTCCTTGACTGAACATAATTATGTATTTTTAGGCTTGTAAATTGTGTCAAATTTATAAAAAATTAAAAGAAATACACCACATTAGCCTCCTCTTCTTTAGAGGGTAGAAATGTGTTAAATTAACCATTAAACTTATACAGATGAAATCTAAAATAAAAGCAGTACAACAATTCCATGAAGCCTTCAAAATTGGTTATAGCACTTCTCTCAAAGCCGACTTAGGGAGCGCAAAAAACACCCTTCGTTTTGACTTAATGAAAGAAGAAAATGAAGAGTATTTAGAAGCTGCCAATAACAATGATATGGTCGAAGTGGCCGATGCCTTAGGCGATATGCTTTACATTCTTTGTGGAACTATTATTGAGCATGGAATGCAGCACAAGATAGAAGCTGTTTTTGAAGAAATTCAACGTAGTAACATGAGCAAATTAGGTGAGGACGGACAGCCTATTTACCGCGAAGACGGAAAAGTACTGAAAGGCCCACACTATTTTAAGCCCAATATTCAAGAAATTTTAGAGTCTTAAAATTTACACGTTTACTGTCCAACCAAATAAATCTTCCGCTTTGTTTGTTTGAATGTCTGTGATGCGTTTTTTTAATCGTAACCCATATGGGTTTTCAATATCTGGTAAATCGTAATCAGCACCATTAAATCCAAAGGTGGCGATTGGAGAAATAACGGCGGCAGTTCCTGCTCCAAACATTTCTTTTAAACTCCCGTTTTTTGAGGCTTCCACAATTTCAGTAACGGTAAATTTTCGTACTTCAACTTTGATACCTTCGTCTTTAGCTATATCAAGAATACTTTTTCTTGTGATACCATCTAAAATTCGATCACTTGTTGGTCCTGTGATAAGTGTATCATTGATACGTACAAAAATATTCATTGCACCCGCTTCTTCAATATATTCATGCGTATTATCGTCCGTCCAAATCACTTGGTGATAGCCTTTGTCAATCGCTAATTGAGTCGGGTAAAACTGCCCAGCATAGTTTCCACCTGCTTTGGCATATCCAACACCTCCATTTGCAGAACGCGAGTATTTTTGTTCAATAAGCACTTTCACTTTTCCTGCAAAATATGCTCCAGAAGGAGCTGTACAAATCATAAATTTATAAGCATCTGCCGGAGAAGCATGAAAGCCTTCGCCAGTAGCAAATATAATCGGTCGGATATAAAGAGAACTTCCATTTTGCGTTGGGATCCATTGTTCATCTACTTTAAGCAATGCTTTCAAGCCATCCATAAATAACGCTTCTGGTACTTCAGGGATGGACAAGCGTTTGGCAGAAATATTAAAACGTTTAAAGTTTTCGTCTGGACGAAACAACCATGTTTTTTTATCTGCATCTTTATAGGCTTTCATCCCCTCAAAAATTGATTGTCCGTAATGAAAAATCTTTGCTGAAGGCATAAGTGAAATAGGTTGAAAAGGAACAATTCCAGGAGTTCCCCAGGCACCATCCTTATAATCACAAACCAACATGTGGTCAGAAAAAACGGTTCCAAATCCAAGATTTTTAAAATCAATACTGTCGATTTTTGACGCTGTAGTAGGAGTTACTTTAATTGTATTCATGTATTTGTTTTAACTTTTCTTGTTTACAAATTTACAGAAATAAATGCTTCGACAATATCATTCTTTCAAAACTTCTTATATTTATGCGTTATTTAAAATTTAAACCAAACCAATGAAAAATATCCTTTTAATTCTAATACTAGCGATCTCCTTACAGTCCTGTAAACAAAAGGGACAACCGGCACAGACTCCAATTCAAGTGGGATCGACAGTCTATGAAGGATATGGTGCTGTTTTAGATGCTCAATCGGCACTCTCAATTAATGATTTAGCAACTTCGTTTTCAACAATGAAAAAGACCGATACTTTATTCACAAAAGTTCAAGGTACTATCAAAGAAGTATGTTCCAAAAAAGGCTGTTGGATGGTGCTAGATATGGGCGATGAAAAAGATCTGATGGTTCGTTTTAAGGATTATGGTTTTTTCATGCCTTTAGATGCTAAAGGAGATGTCATTATTAATGGATTTGCTACTATTTCTGAAACTTCTGTAGAGGACTTAAAGCATTATGCAGAAGATGCAGGTGCCTCTGAACTAGAAATCAAAGCTATTGTAGCTTCTAAACTTACTTATAGTTTTGAAGCAGATGGTGTGCTTTTAGCAAATTAATTATGAAGCGAAGCATCATAACTACTTCAGATGGATCCAAAACCATTCAAATTGAAGATTGGGACGAACAATACCATTCTATCCATGGAGCCATTCAAGAATCCAAACATGTGTTTATCAAAACTGGGTTGCATCATTTTGTGAATTTATACAATCCAACAGCTATTAATATCCTTGAAATTGGATTTGGAACAGGGCTGAATGCCTTTTTGACGGCTTTGGAAGCGCAAACGCAGGCTGTTCAAATTCACTTTGAAGGCGTTGAGGCGTATCCTATTTTGGCGGAAGAATTGTTGCAATTAAATTATGCATCTCTAATCGACCCAAATAAACAAACTATTTTTGATGCATTACATGAGTTTTCTTGGGGAGAATTACATTCTGTTCATACTCATTTTACCTTAAAAAAACGCACACAGTTTTTTTCTGATATTGTGGATGTAAATACTTTTGATATTGTCTATTTTGATGCTTTTGGTGCACGAGTTCAACCAGAGTTATGGACAGAGTCTATCTTTAGACGCATGTTTAATGCAATGAAAGTCAAAGGAGTTTTGGTTACCTATGCAGCCAAGGGCAGTGTACGTCGTGCCATGCAGGCGGTTGGTTTTGTGGTTGAGCGCTTGGAAGGGCCTCCTGGAAAACGTGAAATGTTGAGAGCCACCAAACCACCTGAAGAATGTTAGTGTTTCCCTAACAAACTGAGCTAGAAGCCTAAAGTATTGTTAAACCTATCTGATTTCAATTTTTTGGAAGTTGTTATCATTAATTTTGTAATGATGAGAAAAACACTCTTAATTACAGGGGCGACTGGATTGGTAGGAAAAGCATTGGTGAAACAATGTTTAGCCGATGGCTATACGGTACATTATTTGTCTACTCAAAAATCTAAGATTGTTTCTCTTACAAATTACAAAGGGTTTTATTGGAACCCACAACAAAATATAATTGACATAGCTTGCTTTGATGGGGTAGAAGTTATTTTCAATCTAGCAGGAGCTTCCATTGCTCAGCGTTGGACTAATTCCGCTAAAGCCTCTATTTTGTCCAGCCGAACCGATGCCCTAGCCTTACTACATTCAAGTATTGAAAAGAACAGATTGCCTGTTAAACATATTATTTCTGCAAGTGCGGTTGGAATTTATCCAGATTCTAAAACTCGCTACTATGAAGAACTTTTTCAAGGAACAGACGCCAGTTTTTTACGCACGGTTGTAAAATCGTGGGAAGGCAGTTTAAAAACCTTTCAATCTCTTGATGTTAAAACAACTGCACTACGAATTGGAATCGTATTGGATTCACAAGAAGGAGCACTTCCTAAAATTATGGGTCCTATTAAAAACTATTTTGGTGCAGCTTTAGGGTCTGGAGATCAATGGCAATCTTGGATTCATATTGACGATTTAGTAAGTTTATTTATGTTTGTATTAGAATTTAAATTGGATGGGGTATACAATGCTGTGGCCCCCAATCCGGTTCAGCAAAAAGAACTCACAAAATTAATTGCTAAAGTTCTTCAGCGTCCTTTGATGCTGCCCAATGTGCCTGAATTTATTCTTCGACTTATGTTGGGCGAAATGTGTGCCATCGCACTAGAAAGTCAACGTGTTTGTGCCTCCAAAATTCAGGATGCTGGTTTTAAATTCAATTACATTGAGTTAGAACCCGCTTTAGAAGATCTGATTGCCTAAATTATCTGTTAAATCTATTTTATTTTTTTTACAAGAACAGATTCTAAAAATACTTTGTGACATTTTGACATTTTATTAATAATGGCAGTACTTTTGCCATTGGATACAAAACAAAAATTAATCACCCAACGCGTTTATATATACGATGAGTAAGAAAGAGACCAAACAGGAAGTAGAACTTCCAGAAGAAAATAAAGCAAACGAAACTGCCGTAGAACCCACTGTTGACCTCTCAGTTGAGGAGCAATTGGCAGCAGATTTAGCACAAGAAAAAGATAAGTTTTTGCGATTGTTTGCAGAGTTTGAAAACTATAAGAGACGTACAACAAAAGAGCGCATCGAATTGTTTTCTACAGCGAGTCAAGATGTCATCAAGGCATTGTTACCCGTTTTAGATGATTTTGACCGTGCATTATTAGAAATATCTAAAAGCGAAGCATCTGAACTTTTAAAAGGGGTGGAGCTGATTAAGAATAAATTATCATCTACTCTAGAACAAAAAGGATTGGAGCTTGTAGAGGTGAAGTCTGGCGAGGTGTTCAACGCAGATGATCACGAAGCGATCACACAAATTCCAGCACCATCAGACGATATGAAAGGAAAAATCATTGACGTGATTGAAAAAGGCTATAAATTAGGCGATAAAGTGATTCGTTTTCCAAAAGTAGTTATTGGAAATTAATTTAATTAAGACATAAAAGTACAATACCAAAATGGCAAAACGTGATTATTACGACATACTAGGCATTAATAAAAGTGCCTCTGCTTCAGAGATAAAAAAAGCTTACAGAAAAATGGCTGTTAAGTATCACCCGGATAAGAATCCCGATGATAAAACAGCTGAAGATAAATTTAAAGAAGCAGCAGAAGCCTATGAAATATTGAGCGACCCTGACAAAAAAGCCCGTTTTGATCAATACGGACATCAAGCTTTTGAGGGCGGTGGTTTTGGCGGCGGTGGCGGCATGAATATGGATGATATCTTTAGCCAATTCGGTGATATTTTTGGCGGTGGCGGAGGTGGCTTCGGAGGTTTCGGAGGCGGACAACGTCAGCGTGTAATGAAAGGCAGTAACCTTCGTATTCGTGTGAAATTAACACTCGAAGAAATTGCAAACGGCGTTGAGAAGAAAGTAAAAGTCAAGCGAAAAATGCAAGCTAAAGGAGTGACCTATAAAACGTGTTCTACATGTAACGGGCAAGGACAAGTCACTCGTGTTACTAATACTATTTTAGGTCGTATGCAAACAGCATCGCCTTGTAATGCATGTGGTGGAACTGGTCAAAGTATCGACAAACGCCCTCCAAATTCAGATACACAAGGATTTGTAGTAGAAGAGGAAACAGTCTCTATAAAAATACCTGCCGGAGTTGTTGATGGCATGCAGTTAAAAGTGACAGGCAAAGGAAATGCAGCTCCTGGGAATGGAATTTCTGGCGATTTATTAGTTGCCATTACCGAAGAAACACATCCAACCTCACAACGTGAAGGTGACAACTTACATTATGATTTGTATGTAAGTATTCCTGATGCGATTTTAGGATCCTCCATTGAGATTGATACCGTGACAGGTAAAGTCCGTTTAAAGATAGAGCCAGGTGTACAGTCGGGAAAAATACTTCGCCTTAGAGGCAAAGGAATTCCTAATGTCAACGGCTATAGCCGTGGGGATTTGCTCGTGCATATCAACGTATGGACGCCAAAAACCTTGAGCAAAGAACAAAAATCCTTTTTTGAAAAAATGAAATCGGATGAGCATTTTTCACCAAAACCAGAAAGCTCTGATAAGTCGTTTTTTGAGAAAGTAAAGGATATGTTTTCTTAGGAAACCTAAAGAACGAAACACATGAGTGAAAAATTAAATCCCCTTTATTCAAAGAAAGAGGAGCGATTGAATATCATCACCCATGCATTTGGGTTTTTGCTAAGTCTTGTTGGATTGTATTTCCTCATACTCAAATCCTTTCAGTATGAGGGTTATTGGAAACCAGCAAGTCTCGTGATTTATGGGTTGAGCTTGATTATTTTATATGCAGCATCCACTTTTTATCATGCAGCTAAAGACCCTCGCCTCAGAAGAAAGTTGAATATTTTTGACCATGCTGCCATCTATGTGCTGATTGCTGGGACCTACACACCATTTACAATACTCGTCCTTGAAGGGTCGTTGGGATCGATTATTTTTGGGTTGACTTGGACGTTTGCACTCATCGGTATTATCCTAAAATTATTTTTTACAGGACGGTTTGACAAACTTTCTACAGCCTTGTATCTTTTGATGGGCTGGCAAATTATCTTTGTGATCAATCCGTTAATGGAACGCTTTACAACCGAAGGTTTGCAACTCTTATTTGCAGGCGGCGTGTTTTACACCCTAGGAGCAGTCTTGTACTCCATAAAAAAACTTCCCTACAACCATGCTATTTTTCATGTATTTGTGGTGCTAGGAAGTGTGTGTCACTTTTTTAGTGTTTATGGTTTTTTATAAAAAAATATTCGCTTAAATTTAATTATCTCCATTCGATCTTCCTCAAGATTGCTCAAGAATGGAGTTTAAAAAAGTATCTTTGTACTCGTTGTATATTTCTTATACGACGCTACTAAAAACGCCAGATGATTACAATTAAAGATATTAATAAACCAATACCAATTAGGAGTTCAAAAGCACAATTAGAGTTGTTCAGTCGTTCTTCAGATGTGAAAGCGACCATTCGGTCTTTAGAATCGGGAAAAACTGTACTGATTACAGCGTTTTACAGCAACGGATTGACACTTTTGAAAGAGTTGCAAATCCATCTCAAACGAAAATTTTCAGGCACTTCTTTTAAAGAACAACGTGCTTATAGAGATGCCTATCGCCAACTGTCTCAACTTATATTAATTGAAATTTCAGAACATAAACTCAGTGTCAAAAAAGCCCCTTCCATAGGTTGGTTAGAAATGCTCTATCCAGAAACTAGTGATTTCTTATTGCCCTTTCCAAAAGTACAGGGGCTCAACAGTGCGTGGCAGTGGTATCAAAATGGGATTGTTGTTCCAGTATTACGAAATAAAATCCACCCGTATTACGGCACCTATTTCCCAACGCGTTTTGACCATTTAATTCTTTTTGACAACTGGCTAAAACGTTATGAAGGTTCTAAAAAATCCGCTTTTGATGTGGGCATCGGAAGTGGTGTATTGTCCTTTCAAATGGTGAAATATGGATTTCAAAAAGTATTTGGAACGGATACCAACCCCAATGCCATTATAGGACTCAAACAATATATGGGCAACACTAAACTCTCACGAAAAGTAGAACTCGATTTTGGATCGCTTTTTGGAAAATGGGAAAAACCCAGCGAGTTGATTGTTTTTAATCCGCCTTGGTTGCCAGCAGCGCATAACTTAGATAAAAACGACGAAGCCATTTACTACAACGAAACGCTTTTCCCTGAGTTTTTTGAGGCTGCCAAACAACGCCTCTCTACAGATGGAAAATTGGTTGTGATCTTTTCTAATTTAGCGCAAATCACAAAGGTGACTACCGACCATCCTATTGAAAAAGAACTTGCCAATGGTGGCAGATTCCAATTGGAACAATGTCTTAAAAGAGCTGTCAAAGTTGCCTCAGATAAAACCAAACGTGACCAACATTGGCGGGCTTCGGAAGAAGTGGAGCTGTGGGTGTTGAAGCATTTGTAGGCGATCTTTATTTCAATATTAATTTTTGTGAAGTATGTTTTCCAGAATTATTTACAGTTATAATATATAATCCAGGTTTGATATTTGCTAAATCAATTTTTGTGACAAGATTATTTATAGGTTTTTTAAATATAGTTACTCCCAGAGAATTTCTAATGGTTACACTCGCCTCATTAAAAACATTGTCAAATAAATCTATTGTGACAAATTGATCGGTAGGATTTGGATAAATAAGAGGTTTTTTCCCTAGCTCAAAATCAGGATTGTTAAGGTCGTTACAATTTTGAGTTTGTGATATGACAGCCTTTTTAGCGGTCAATCCTAACAAAAAACGAACCATTTTGTAATAATAAGGAAGATCCAAAGTGCTCACTCGATCATTAGAACTGTGATAATGAGGGCTCAAGTCAGAAAAACCATCAGCATCAGAAATCATGATTGCTGTTTTTCCATTCAACCAAAAATGATAATTATCGCTGGCATCAATCCCAGGGTCTACTACATTAGGGGTGAGTCCTATTTCAGTACTATACGTATTTAGTATAGAAACTGCGTCATCTTTTAAGGCGATAGAATTTCATTTGTCCCGAACATGAATGGGTGCGTCATCTGCTTGATCTTTGTCGTAACCCATCATGTCCAAATTGATTGCACCTATCAAATTTTGTGAGCTACTAAAATTTGTAACATAGTGTTTGGATCCAAGAAGTCCAATTTCCTCCTCGTCAAATAGAATGTATTGAATGGTATTGTCAAAACAATATTGAGATAAAACACATGCTACTTCCAGAATAGCTACCGTCCCAGTAGCATTATCATCTGCACAATAATTTGTTACAGTGTCGTAATGCCCACAAATCACAAGAACTTCATTAGGGTTTTTTGATCCCGTTTGGGTAGCAATTACGTTGGTTCCATTGGTACTGTAAGCATCTGAGGTAACTGAAAGATTTCCAAAGCTTTCTAGTTTTTGAACCAAATAATCTTTGGAGATGTCATTTTGATGACTTTGCCGATTTAGAATGGTTACAGTACTGCCGTTTACGACCGTAGAGATTTCTCCAGAGAACTCTTTAAGCATTACTTCTAACCCAGACCCATCGACTTTGTTGATAAGCTCTGAAATGCTTTGTCCAAAACAGTTAGCAGAAATGAACAGAAATAGTATAAACTTTATTGTTTTCATAATGTAGGATTAATAAATTTAGGGTAAACAATTATTTACAAAAATCATGCCTAATTTGATAACTTTTTTTTGATCCACTCAACGTTTTGCTCTGTTGTAACACGCTAAAGCGTGGCGCTAGGGTGGTGAGGGGGGCAGCGCTGTACAGGTTTTGTTTGTAGTAATACCTCACTTAGAGCAAACAACTCGCCCACTTATAAAGTTAAAAAAAAATCATATCTCAAAAAAAAATGCGATTTTTAAAGTTCTAAATTAATAGTTACAGTTTTGCTTTTTCAGTGTAACTTTTCTTATATTAGTACGTCTTATATCAAAACACGTTAGATGAATAACCTTTTAGAAACCAAAGAAGTTTCAAAATATTTTGGTGAGTTCCAAGCTTTAAACGCCGTATCCATCCAAGTGCCCAAACACAGTATTTTTGGATTATTAGGTCCCAATGGCGCTGGGAAAACCACCTTAATCAGAATTATCAATCAAATTACCATGCCCGACACGGGATCGGTTTTTTTAGATGGTGAGGCTTTGCAGCCCCACCACGTGCAATACATAGGCTATTTACCCGAAGAACGGGGGCTGTATAAATCCATGAAAGTCGGGGAGCAAGCTCTTTATTTGGCACAACTCAAAGGCCTGTCGTATTCAGAAGCGAAAAAACGCTTAAAATACTGGTTCGACAAATTAGAAATCGGACATTGGTGGGACAAAAAAATAGAAGAGCTTTCCAAAGGAATGGCACAAAAAATTCAGTTTGTGGTCACGGTTTTACACCAACCCAAACTGTTGATTTTTGACGAACCGTTTTCTGGTTTTGATCCCATCAACGCCAATCTTATTAAAGACGAAATTTTGCAATTGAGAGACGAGGGTGCTACGGTTATTTTTTCCACCCACCGAATGGAATCGGTAGAAGAACTGTGCGATCATATTGCCTTGATCCATGAGTCTAAAAAAATACTTGATGGCAAGCTCAATGACATCAAACGCGACTACAAAACAAACTCTTTTGAAGTCGGGCTGTTGACAGACAACAAACGTGCATTACAACAAACCATTGAATCCAAATTTAAAGTCGCTCCGGCAGATTTTAAATCTTTACACGATGATTTAAAACTCAATATCTCTATGGGATCTGATGGGACCTCCAATGATTTGTTGGCCTTTTTAACGTCCCAAGCACAAGTCCTCCATTTCAAAGAATTAATCCCAAATGCGAGTGATATTTTTATTCAAACCATCCAAAATAACAAGTCATGAATCACCTTCCACTAATTATCAAACGTGAGTATTTGACTAAAGTGCGCAACAAGTCGTTCATCCTTATGACGTTTTTGACACCCCTTATAATGATTGCCTTATTTTTATTTGTAGGCTATTTATCGAGTGTCAATAACGATACTGTTCGCAGTATCTATGTTTTAGATGAAACGGATTTCCTTTCTGAATCCTTTAAAACAAACGAACAAACAGTTTATAACCACCTTTCTGAAATTGATTTAGAAACCGCTAAAACATTGACCAAACAAGAAGACGCTTATGGCTTGCTTCATATTCCAAATAGTTCTTTAGAAACGGTGTCCAGCTCTATTCGTTTTTATTCAGAAGAATCGCCTTCACTCTCATTTATATCCTCTTTGGAGTCAAAAATAGAAAATAAATTATCCGAACTGAAATTACAAAATGACGGGGTTAATTTAGCGCTCATCAAAGCCTCAAAAACAAGTGTTGAAATCAATCAAGAAACTTTTGAAGGGGTCAAAACCTCTAAGGTAGGCAGTGTCATTAAATTGATTTTTGGAGGAGCTGCAGGGTATCTGTTATTTATGTTTATTATCATCTATGGAAACATGATTATGCGCAGTGTGATTGAAGAGAAAACAAGCCGGATCATTGAAGTTATTATCTCGTCCGTGAAACCCATTCAATTGATGTTAGGAAAAATCATTGGAACTTCTTTGGCAGGAATTACACAATTTGCGATTTGGCTTCTTTTAGGCGCTGTTATGTTTATTGCAGCGTCCTCCATTTTTGGGATGGATCTATCTCAAACGCAGACGTCTCAACAAGAAATGGTAAATCAAGCACTTTCAAATCCAGAGTCTGCTAATAAGTTTCAAATGATGGTAGGAGAAATTAGTGCCCTTCCACTTGGTAATTTGGTGGTCGCCTTTATCTTGTTCTTTATAGGGGGTTATCTTTTATACAGTTCGTTATATGCAGCCATTGGTGCAGCGGTAGATAACGAAACGGATACACAACAATTTATGTTGCCTGTAATTTTGCCTTTAATTTTAGCAATTTATGTAGGGGTGTTTACTGTCATTGAGGATCCTCACGGTACTATTTCTACCGTGTTTTCATTTATTCCATATACCTCACCAGTAGTGATGCTCATGCGGATTCCATTTGGCGTTCCCTTATGGCAACAAATTGTTTCACTTTTGATTCTAATTGTAACCTTTATATTTACAGTCTGGTTTGCCTCTAAAATTTACCGTGTAGGAATTTTGATGTATGGAAAAAAACCAAGCTACAAAGAACTTTTCAAATGGTTGAAATATTAATTTTACGATAGCTCACTTACTCATACTAAATCAACAAAAAATGTCTAGAATACTAATTATTGAAGATGAAGCCTCTATACGTCGAGTCCTTGTTAAAATATTGACAGAAGAGAATACACAGTACCATGTGTTCGAAGCCGAAGATGGTTTAATGGGCACCGAAATGATTAAAAAAGACGATTTTGATTTGGTCTTATGTGATATTAAAATGCCAAAAATGGATGGAGTTGAAGTTTTGGAAGCTGTCAAAAAAATCAAGCCCGAAATCCCTATGGTAATGATTTCTGGTCATGGCGACTTAGATACAGCTGTAAATACCATGCGTCTGGGTGCTTTTGATTACATTTCTAAACCCCCTGACTTAAATCGACTGCTAAATACCATTCGAAATGCACTCGATCGAAAGCAACTGGTTATCGAAAACAAACGCCTTAAACGTAAAGTTGGTAAACAATACGAAATGGTTGGAAACTCTCCCGAAATTGAAACGATCAAATCAATTATTGATAAAGTTGCTCCAACGGAAGCACGCGTATTAATAACGGGTCCAAACGGAACTGGAAAAGAATTAGTGGCCCATTGGTTGCATCAAAAAAGTGACCGTGCCAAAGCGCCTATGATAGAGGTTAATTGTGCTGCCATTCCTAGTGAACTTATAGAAAGCGAATTATTTGGACACATAAAAGGAGCGTTTACAAGCGCTCACAAAGACCGTGCAGGGAAGTTTGAAGCAGCAAATAATGGGACTATATTTCTTGACGAAGTTGGGGATATGAGTCTCTCAGCACAAGCAAAAGTATTACGTGCTTTACAAGAAAGTCGTATCCAACGTGTAGGTAGTGATAAGGACATTAAAGTAGATGTACGGGTCATTGCTGCGACAAATAAAAACCTTAAGACCGAAATATCAGAAGGGCGTTTTAGAGAAGATCTATACCATCGATTGGCTGTGATTCTCATAAAAGTTCCTTCGCTAAATGATCGTAGAGAAGATATTCCTGTCTTAGTCGATTATTTTGCTAACAAAATAGCCACCGAACAAGGAACTGTTAAAAAGAGATTTTCTCCTGAAGTGTTCAAATTACTTCAGGCTTATGATTGGACTGGTAATATTAGAGAATTAAGAAATGTTGTTGAGCGTCTAATTATTCTTGGAGAGGACGAAGTGACGGTTGCAGATGTCAAGGCATTTGTGAGTAAGTAATATTATTTATGTTATTCTTAACGCTTAGATGCGTTAGAACGCTTAGCTTTACTTTTATAAATACAACATATGAAATATTTAGTACTCATTATTTTTTGTTCAATGTCGTTTGGGCTGAATGCCCAATCGGATGCGGATTATTTGGAATCGTTCTATAAAAATTCCTTAACCAATGGACAAAGTTACCAATGGTTAGATTATTTATCCAACGAAATTGGAGGTCGACTCTCAGGCTCTTTAAATGCCGAGTTAGCAGTTGAATATACCAAAACCGAATTGGATAAATTAGGCCTAGATCGTGTATGGTTACAGCCAGTTATGGTGCCAAAATGGGTGCGAGGTACTCCAGAGTTTTCTTATATCGAAACAGCACCCGGCAAAACCATCTCAGTCAACATTTGTGCTTTAGGAGGCTCGGTCGCCACCCCGCTTCAAGGAGTCAAAGCTGAAGTCATTGAAGTACAAGGAATAGAAGAATTAAAAACGTTGGATCGAAAAGATGTGGAAGGAAAAATAGTCTTTTTTAACCGTCCCATGCAAGCCGATTTAATTTTAACTTTTGAAGCCTATGGTGGGTGTGTCGATCAGCGTTATGATGGTGCCAAAGAAGCTGGGAAATTGGGAGCGGTAGCAATGATTGTACGCTCTATGAATCTTAGATTAGACGATTTACCCCATACGGGAGCGATGTCTTACGGAGACACCCCTGTTTCAAAGCGTATTCCTTCGTCGGCGATTAGTACCAATGATGCCGAAAAGTTAAGCGGTATGTTAAAAATCGACTCAAATCTTAAGTTGTACATCAAACAAAGTTGCCGTCAATTAAAAGATGTACAGTCTTATAACGTGATTGGAGAAATTACAGGGTCAGAATTTCCAGATGAGATTATTACCGTTGGGGGACATTTAGATTCTTGGGATTTAGGAGATGGTTCTCATGACGATGGTGCAGGTTGTGTCCAATCAATGGATGTATTACGTTTATTAAAAATTTCGGGGATTAAACCCAAACGCACTATAAGAGTGGTGTTGTTTATGAATGAAGAAAACGGCTTAAGAGGTGGAAAGGCGTATGCCAAGGAAGCGACACGAAAAGGAGAGAACCATATTTTCGCTTTAGAAAGTGATTCAGGTGGATTTACTCCACGAGGGTTTACTTTTGATGGTCCAGACTATAAAGTTGATAAAATCTTACAATGGAAGCCTTTGTTTGAACCTTACTTGATTCATTATTTCAAAAAGGGAGGTAGTGGAGCAGATATTGGTCCTTTGAAAAAAAGCTCCAATGTATTGGCAGGTTTGCGTCCAGATTCCCAACGTTATTTTGACCACCATCATGCCGCAAATGATACATTTGATGCCGTTAATAAACGTGAACTAGAACTAGGCGCAGCCACCATGACGTCCTTGGTCTATTTGATCGATAAATACGGATTAAACTCTATAGAAAAACAGCCGCAATTAAAAGACTAGGTGTTTTATTTCACTAGCTGAAAGATGTATCCAAAAGAAATATTTCTTTGAAAAAAGAAAAACTCTTGAGACGCCGTGTCTGCTGTTGATGTAGTGGTTCGTATGTTTGACATATCTATATAGCCTGCTTTAAATTCTGCTTGAATAAAAAAGTGATTAAATAAGGTGAGATTGACCCCTGTTTTAAGCGATAATCCAAACCCTGCTATGTGAAACGCGTCATTTTGTTCTTTAGAGAGTAGGGTTGAGTTGGTTTTTGGATATAAAATTCCTGCGCCAAAAGACTCTAATAGGTTCAGCTGTATTTTTTTTGAGTTCCATTTTAGATAGTCCCCTAAATTATCAACTCTCGAAATTTCAAGATTAATGAAGTTCAAGCCATCCGTATGTTCAAACTCCAAAAAATCCTCATCAATATAAATGTATTCATTGTTATACACACCATTAAATTCTGAAACAGGATCATTCAAATCAATATAGCCATCTATGATTGCTGGTTGTTGTTCTATCATAACGTACTTCATGTGATCAAATCCCACAGAAAAATTCCAATTGTCATGAAAAAAATACCCTATTCTGCCAACAGTTTGCGGAATCGAGATATTTGAAGGATTCAAATAAAGGTCAGCTTCCCATGGATTTTGACGGTCTTTGGCTGCTACATTGTAAAGCGTAAAGTTGTAATCATCGCCTTTAAAGGTGATGTCTGAATAGCTGTATTGTGATTTGTTCCATCCCCAATAAAAATAGAGTTTACCTTTATTTTTGGTCTTAAAATCAGTTTGAATAATTGAAGTATTTTCAATAAATTCTTGTGAATATCCATGAATGCTCAATCCAATGAATAGGCACATGAGAAGTGTTTTTTGCATAGGTTCTAAAGGGAGTTGACGGTGCTTTTTATGGCGACTAAGTTGCTAAGTAGTTTTTCTAAGTGATCCAAATGAAGCATGTTAGCACCATCACTTTTTGCATTAGAAGGATCAAAATGAGTTTCTATGAATAAGCCATCAACATTGTTTACGATGCCAGCGCGAGCAATAGTTTCAATCATGTCTGGACGCCCACCTGTTACACCACTAGTTTGGTTGGGTTGTTGTAAGGAGTGTGTAACATCTAAAACAGTTGGTGCAAAAGCACGCATAGTTGGAATGCCACGAAAATCAACAATCATGTCCTGATAGCCAAACATAGTCCCTCTATCTGTAATCCATGCTTTTTCATTTCCAGCATCTTTTACTTTTTGAACGGCATGTTTCATGGCCTCTGGGCTCATAAATTGTCCTTTTTTTAAGTTTATAACTTTCCCTGTTTTTGCAGCTGCAACCACAAGGTCCGTTTGTCGTACTAAAAATGCAGGAATTTGTAATACATCTACATATTGAGCTGCCATAGCGGCATCCGAAACTTCATGAATATCAGTCACAGTTGGAATGTCAAATGTTTCAGAAACTTTCCTTAGAATTTTTAGAGCTTTTTCATCCCCAATTCCTGTGAAACTATCAATTCGACTGCGGTTTGCTTTCTTAAAACTGCCTTTAAATATGTAAGGAATTTCTAAGGCATCAGTAATTCTACATACTTTTTCTGCTATTTTAAGCGCCATTGTTTCACTTTCAATTGCACAAGGACCTGCTAATAAAAAGAAGTTGTCCGAAGTTGTATGTTTTAATTTTGGAATATCTTGAAGATTCATTGCTGTTAATTTATGCTGCAAATATAATCAAAATTAAAAGGTGTTATAAAATTAATAAGCAGTACAAAAGTCAGAAAATTAAATGTAACTTTGCACGCTTAAAACAAGGCACTTATGGCTAATGTAAAAAACATCGCAATTATTGCGCACGTCGATCACGGTAAAACAACCTTGGTTGATAAAATCATGTATCACTGTCAACTGTTTCGTGAAAATCAAAACACAGGAGACTTAATTTTAGATAATAATGATCTTGAACGTGAAAGAGGGATCACCATCACTTCAAAAAATGTTTCTGTAGTATATAAAGACACCAAGATTAATATTATTGATACTCCTGGTCACGCCGATTTTGGTGGTGAGGTAGAACGTGTCCTTAACATGGCAGATGGTGTTTTGTTGTTGGTAGATGCTTTTGAAGGTCCAATGCCTCAAACGCGCTTTGTACTTCAAAAAGCAATTGACTTAGGATTGAAGCCTTGTGTGGTTGTCAATAAAGTTGATAAAGAAAACTGTACTCCAGACGAGGTGCACGAAAAAGTATTTGACTTGATGTTTGAGTTAGGAGCAGAAGAGTGGCAATTAGATTTCCCTACAGTTTATGGATCTGCCAAAAATAATTGGATGAACCATGACTGGAAAGAGGAAAATGATAATATAGAGCCATTATTAGACATGGTAATTGAGCACATTCCTTCACCAAAAATTCCTGATGGAAATACACAGATGTTAATTACATCTTTGGATTTCTCTTCTTTTACAGGACGAATCGCTATTGGGCGTTTGACACGAGGAGATCTAAAAACAGGGCAACAAATTTCGTTGGTAAAACGCGATGGAAGCATTGTGAAATCTAAAATTAAAGAACTTCATGTTTTTGAGGGCTTAGGAAGAAAAAAGATTGATGAGGTTCAAACAGGAGATATTTGTGCTATTGTAGGTTTGGAAGGTTTTGAGATTGGCGACACAGTTGCTGATATTGAAAACCCAGAAGGTCTTAAGACTATTGCTATTGATGAACCAACAATGAGTATGTTGTTTACAATTAACGATTCTCCATTCTTTGGTAAAGACGGAAAGTTTGTAACTTCTAGACATATAAAGGAACGCCTGGATAAAGAATTAGAAAAGAATTTAGCATTGCGTGTTAATGCCACAGATAGTGCCGATAAATTCATGGTTTTCGGAAGAGGTGTTTTACACTTGTCTGTACTCATCGAAACGATGCGTCGTGAGGGGTATGAATTACAAATCGGACAGCCACAGGTAATTATAAAAGTGATTGATGGTGTTAAATGCGAACCTGTTGAAGAAATGACGATTGATTTACCGGAATCTGTTTCAGGTAAAGCCATTGAAATGGTAACCATGCGAAAAGGCGAAATGCTAAGTATGGAGGCAAAAGGAGAACGTATGGTGTGTGAGTTTTTAATTCCTTCTAGAGGCATTATAGGTATGCGTAATCAGCTATTAACAGCGACTGCTGGTGAAGCAATTATGGCACACAGATTCAAAGAATACCAACCGCTTAAAGGTGGAATTCCAGAACGCCAAAATGGTTCTTTAGTTTCTATGGAACTTGGTCAAGCGATTCCTTATTCTATTGATAAATTACAAGATAGAGGTAAGTTTTTTGTCGATCCAGGTGAAAGTATTTATGAAGGTCAAGTCATTGGAGAAAATTCTCGTGGTGATGATATGGCAATCAATATTACAAAAACTAAAAAGTTAAGTAATGTACGAAGTTCTGGTGCCGATGATAAAGCCAAAATTGTTCCGGCAATTAAGTTTTCTTTAGAAGAAGCATTAGAATACATTCAAAAAGATGAGTATGTTGAGGTTACTCCTAAGTCTTTGAGATTGCGTAAAATATACCTTACAGAAGTTGAACGTAAACGTAACAAAATCATATAATGAGTTTCTTAGAAACTCATGGCACTGAATTGGTAGGTTATTTAGCAATGCTTGTACTATTGATCTCTTTTTTGATGAAAGACATTCGTAGGCTAAGAACTCTCAATATGATAGCCTGTGCATTATTTGTAGCTTATGGATTTTTGTTAGCGACTTCTTGGCCCATTATTATTTCTAATGCATCCATCATGGGAATTAATATATATTACCTGTTTTTGAAGAAAAAGTAGTATTTTCACACGAACATCTAACTTAATGCGTAACAAATTGGTAAGCGTTATTAGCTATACTATTATACGTTGTTAGTTATTTGTGCGTTATATTAATAGTTCTAACGAGTCAATGTGAAGTTACCAAAAATCATAAGTAATAATTTAATTCTAAAGATAACTTCACTGAACACATTGGTTGTGGGTTCTCGACTGTTAATGTCCTTGGTTGTTCAGAATTTATTAGCACATTATACAGGACAAGCAGGGATTGCCAAAGTAGGTCAGTTACGAAACATCTCTTCGATGTTGATGAGTCTCACATCTCTTGGAACTTTTAACGGGGTTGTAAAGTATGTTTCAGAACACAAGTCTGATCAAAAAAACTTACTCAAATTATTTTCAACCTTATATGTTTTTAGTTTAACAGCGAGTGTCGTCTTATTTTTTATCCTATTTTTTGGGGCTTCCTATTTTTCAAATAAATTATTTTTATCAGATTCATATGCCGTTGTTTTTAAAGTGATAGCTGTTGCCGTCCCCTTTATTTCGATGCATCGAATTTTTACGGGTGTTATAAACGGTCTTTCAGATTATAAAAAGCATGCTAAAATTGAATTTATATCACATTTTTTGGCAGCAGTTTTATTACTTGTAAGTCTTTATTTTTATTCCCTCAAAGGCGTGTTAGTTGCTATTGCTCTGACGCCAATTATACAGTTTGTAGTTTTAATTATCATATTTGGAAGGCTGTTAAAAGATTATATTGACTTTAAATCAGTCACCTTTAAAATCCCTTTTCTAAAGCAACTCTTAGGCTTTACAGCCATGTCTTTTGTAGCAACAGTCCTCTCAAATTACGTTGAAATTGATTTAAGAACATTGATTACCGATAAAATAAGTGAAGCAGAAGCCGGTTCATGGACAGCAATGAGTTCAATATCTAAAATTTATATGCAATTTTTAATTGCCATTTTTTCTCTCTATATTTTACCCAAATATGCAAGAATTTATACGTCGTTTGAGTTTAGAGTCGAAGTAAAGAAAATATATAAATCATTAGTACCTCTGGTATTAATAGGGATGATTTTGGTGTATGTCCTAAGAGATGTTTTAATCGAAGTTATTTTTACAGAAGCCTTTTTTGGCATGTCTATTTTATTTAAATGGCAATTAGCGGGTGACTTTGTCAGATTTATTGCGAATGTATTGTCGTATCATTTTTTAGCCAAAAAACAAATCAATTATTTTATTTTTACACAACTTTTTGGATTGACTATGTATTATGTTTTCGGAAGATATTATTTAAATTTATTTGGAACTGAGGGAGTAGTGATGGCTCTATTTGTCAGTAATTTAATTTATTTAGGAGTTGTATTCTTTGTGTTAAGAAACACCCTTTTTGGAAAAAATAGGGATTTATAAATAGCAGAAATGAACAATTTTAAAGTTACAAAAAAAATATTTTATCAGTTTTTGATTCCAGTCTTTATTGCCGCAGTTTTTGAACTCATCAATAAAGGTTTTGATGTTTCAACAGCGTATAATTTTATTGAAAATGGTTTGTTTTCTACGCTTTTAGTAGTTCCCATCTATTTTATTATGAATCGTAAAATTCAGTTTGGTTATGTCATACTCACTTTCTTTGGATTTTGTTCTGCAATTTATTTTGAAACGGTTTACTACTACTTTTTCGAAGCCTATCTAAGTGCATCTTCAATATTTGTGGTATTAGACTCTAACAGTTCTGAAGCTGCTGAATTCCTTAATTTTTATGTCGATGATAAAGTCATAGTTTTTTCTATTTTGATGCTTATTGTGATTATTAGCTCACTCCTTAGATTTAAAACGATCTTAACTAACTTTAATAAAACAGTTACTCAGACGAGAATTAAGATATCAATTTATATGTTGCTAGTATTAGCATTTCTAAAGTTTTCTGGATTGATCGTTTATAACCTCGCGTATTTAATCCTAAAATCTTCTATAGAGTACAATTTAGAATCCAATAAATTAGGAGCCTATAAAACGAATAAAACTGGAGGTTTCACTAATGTCTATCGACCAAGCAGCCAAGAAGATGAGGTTTATGTTATTGTGTTGGGGGAATCGACTTCAAGATCTCACATGGGATTGTATGATTATTCAAGGTCAACGACTCCTAAGCTTAATTCTCTTGAAGATGATTTAATTGTTTATAATGATGTCATCAGTCCTCATGCCCATTCAATAGCTTCAATTACCAAGCTCTTTACCCTTGGGAATTATGAATATCCAGAAAAAATAGGAGATGGTTCTATTATTCAACTTGCTAATAAGGTCGATTTTGAAACTGTTTGGTTATCAAATCAAAGACCTATCGGAATCTATGAAAGTCTAATTACTAAAATTGCTTTATCTTCCAATAAAAGTAAATTTTTGACTACTACTTATGGTGTCCATAACAAAGTTAAAGATGCGGAATTGTTACCTGAACTAGACGCTGTCCTCTCAGAAGGTAGTTCATCCAAGAAATTCATTGTAATTCATCTTACCGGAACACACTTTAATTACAAGAACAGGTATCCAGATACTTTTAATATTTTTAAAGATACTCCGTTCTCTAATTATCCGTCTGATGAAAATTTTAAAATTATAAACGACTACGATAACGCGGTGTTGTATACGGATTATGTAGTTTCTGAAATCATTCATAAAATTAAAGCCTTAAACACCAAAAGTTTTGTGTTATATTTATCAGATCATGGGGAAGAATTATTTAAGGACCACAATATGGCTGGACACAACGAAGATATCTCAACTCAGGATATGTATGACGTTCCTTTTTTGTTATGGCAATCGGAGGACTATAAAAACCAAAAGCAGTTAACGGTTGATGTTAATAGACCTTATATGCTAGATGACTTGTTTCACAGCATTTCTGATCTTTTAGAGATTACAGCCAAAGAAGTTGACCTTGAACGCAGTATTTTTAATACTGAGTTCAAAAGTCGTAAAAGAATTATCATGGAGTCCTCACAATACGAAACGTATTTTAATTTAGATTAAATTTGTATCAATGATTATAAACTTCACTAAATCTTTAATTTGAGTAATTCAAATTCCATTAAAAAAAAGATATGCATAGTCACATCTTCTTTAGGAAAGGGAGGTGCAGAGAAATCGTCTGCTTCGTTATCAAAGATGCTATATAATAAAGGATATGATGTGCATATAGTGAGTGTACTTAATAAAATTGACTTTAGTTATTCAGGAACATTATTCAATTTAGGAGCAATTAAAGATACTAATAGGACTATTGTAGGAAGAGTTTACAGATTATTTCGGTTCATAAAATATTTATCTGAGCATCAATTTGATTGTATTATTGACAGTCGCTCAAGAGTGGCTGCCTTTAGAGAGTTTTTTATCACTTCATTTATTTATTCTTCTTATACTTTAATTTATGTGATACATAACTATAAGACCTCTCATGCGTTTTCTAGGTTCAGCTTTTTGTCTAAATTTTTGTACAAGAACAAGAAAATGATTTCTGTTTCTGATGAAGCAAAAAATAAGTTTAAAATTAAATTTAATTTAAGTGATATCTCCACAATTTATAATGCTTATGATTTCGAGAATGATATAATTTGTTCAGATACCAATAACATTAGTAGTTTAAATATTGAAAATTATATTCTATTTTTTGGTCGAATAGATGATCATCACAAAAATCTAAAACTATTATTAAACTCTTATAATTCCTCCAAGCTCTCATCGCTAGGATACAAATTGGTAATATTAGGAAATGGACCTGACCTTGATATGATAAAAGAGTTGTCTATACAAATGAAATTAGAATCTGAGGTGGTATTTGAAGCTGCGGTTAACGATCCTTCTTCTTATGTTTCGAATGCCAAATTCACCGTTTTAACAAGCAGAAATGAAGGTTTTCCAATGGTTTTGATAGAATCCTTGTCATTAGGAACTCCCGTTGTTTCAATGAATTGTAAATCTGGACCAAAGGAAATTATAACCAATGAATATAATGGGCTGTTAGTAGATCCATATACAGAACTCGCTTTTTCCGAGGCAATGAATCGTTTTGTGACCGACACCGAACTCTATATGAGTTGTAAGAGCAATGCAAAAAAGAGTGTTGAAAAATTTTCTATGGAATACATATCTAAGGATTGGGAACGAGTGATCGAAAACCTCCCTTAAAACATAGTATAATTCACTGTTTTTTAAACGGTGATAAATAGATGTTATAGCGAAGTAAAGTGTTTTGAAATTGCTTAAGTAAACCAATAAATAGGGAAGGAGTGTTCAGTAACACCCGCTGTATTCGATTTAAATTAGTTAAATCAATCTCCTTTTTTAACTGCCTATAACTATTAAAATCACCTGCAGCTTTTCTTTCAATAGCTACCGAAAATCGGTTCAAATCCATATATTTCTTGAAGGATGTATTAGAGCTATCCACATCTTTAAAATTCTCAAAAAGTTTCATGCGATCCACTCGATTGGATGAGTACGACAAATGGTATTGAGGGCTTAAAATAATTTTATTGGCAGTTGCAAGAGCGGAGAAGGCAACGGATTCTTTGAGGGCTATACGAATCCATAGATCGGTGTCCTGACCAGAACGCATCTCGTTGTCAAATCCACCAACTTCCAGAATCGTTTTTTTTGGAATCATGACCGCAGAAGTCCAAGCAATACTGTCCTTTGTGGATGCCAAAAAATAATCATCGATTACGCCAAAATGATCCTTTGAAACCCCATTGAAGTGGGTATTCATTTTCTTGCCATTAAAGAACCGTTTGTAGTATGCGGTAGCGTATAATCCACATTTAGGGAAGCTCGTATATAGGTTGTGTAAGTTTTCTAAATGATTGAATTCCCAGAGATCGTCGGCATCTAAAAGTGCGATTAAATCTGAAGTTGACTTAGAAACACCATAATTTCTTGCATGAGAAACGCCTTTATTTTCAGTGCTGTAAAGCGTGATGCGTTCGTCGTCAAAAGAATTTACGATGTCAACGCTGCTATCTGTAGAGCCATCATTAATTAAGAGGATTTCAAAATCAGAAAACGTCTGATTCAATACACTTAAAAGTGTTTTCTTAATAAAGCGTTCTTTATTAAATAACGGAATGATTACAGATATGAATGCCATTATTCGTTTTTACTTATATAACAAAGGTAGCTTAGTTTGTATAAATCAAAAATGAATAAGGATGGTTTTTTGGACAATAAATTTGTTTCAAATGAATTTTTAAAAACAGGAAACATCATCGCAAGTATGAAATTAATTCCAGTTTTTTTGCACTTATGAAACGTTCGAATAATACGAGTATATTCTATATGGATCAAATTATCTTTCGCTAAACTAAGAGAGGCTTTTACGCCTTTCAATGATTTTTTTAAGTAGATTTTACTATTCTCTAAACCAAGGTGATAAATGGGGTTGTTAATATGAGAAATAGAGATGTTGTTTTCTTTAAGGTTGAAAGAAAACAACAAATCTTCATGGGCATCAAGAGAAATATCCTCATTAAAATTTACACTAGTAAATATTTCTTTCTTTATTATAAAATTACAGGATAAAAAACTCAAGTAAACAGATTTTTTTCTTTCTTCCAAAGAGACCACTTCACGTTTTCTTCCAAAAACCCATCGTAGCATTTCTTCATTGTTCGGCTTTTTGTCTTGGTAATTCACACCTCCAAATATTAACTGTGTCGATTCTGTAAATACAGTAATGTATTTTGAAATAAAATCATCATTTACAGGGATCACATCGGCATCTAAAAACAATAATAAATCATGCTTAGCATCTTTTGCCAATAGGTTTCGTATTGCACTCCTGCCGATATTAACATCTAAAACTTTATAGGTTGTATGTGTCAATAGTTCTATAGATTTATTTTCTTCGATGAGTTCTAAGTTCGTAGAACCATCATCATAACAAAGAATCTCAAATTCGATATCACAAGCTGTAGTTTGAGCGTGTAGTTCAGAAACCAATGCTTCTACATTATAGTTATATGTTGGAATAAGTATAGAAAGCATTCTTAGTTTTTACGTTGTACAACTTCAAAGATTTTTGTGTCTTCGCATTTGAGTGTTTTACTTGGATATTTCAAAATCAAAGCATAATCATGAGTTGCCATAAAAATAGTGTGTCCTTTTTTATTGAGGTCTAGTAGTACTTCCATTACCTCCATACTGGTTTGTGGATCTAGATTCCCCGTAGGTTCATCCGCTAAAATCAACTTAGGATCGTTTAACAAGGCTCTGGCAATGGCCACTCGTTGTTGTTCGCCACCCGAAATTTCATACGGAAATTCACTCCCTTTTGCCTGCATATTAACCTTAGTTAGTACCTCTTCAATTTTAGCTTTTATTAAACCCTTGTCTTTCCAGCCTGTGGCTTTTAAAACAAATTCGAGGTTGCCTTCAATACTGAGTTCATTCAAAAGTTTAAAGTCCTGAAAGACCACTCCAAGTTTTCTTCTCAAAAAAGGAATGTCTTTTTCTTTCATGGTTTTTAAATCAAATTCAACAATGGATCCCGCACCATTATTCAGTTTCAGATCGCCATAAAGTGTTTTTAAAAAACTACTCTTTCCGGAGCCTGTTTTTCCAATCAAATACACAAACTCTCCCTCTTTAACATCCACATTGACCTCACTTAAGATTAAATTGTCATTTTGAAAAATGGAAACGTTTTCTAATTTTAATACCGAATTTGACATGTATGTACCCTAAAAGTTAATTTTTTATAAAAGTATTACTATTTGACGCAATTATCAAACCTCATTTGCATTAAACGGACTTCACTTAGTTATATTTTAGGTAACTTATAATTTCACCTAATTTTTTCCGTTATACTATTGATATATTTTATCTTTGAATGTAATAAAACGTCTTCCGAATATGAACTCCATAAGATATTTAACCCGGCTTGTTTTTTTGTCCTTCTTTTGTGTTGGTTTTGCACAAAAATCAGCGATTTACTCCAACGAAGCTGTCAATTTTCAATCTGCATTAGAACTCTATAACACACAACAATATCAATCGGCTCAAGTGATTTTTAAATCTGTAGAATCAAATACTTCAGATACTTTTCTAAAATCGAATGCAGTCTATTACAATGCCAATTGTGCGGTTCGGCTCAACCAACCAAATGCCGAATTACTCGTAGAATCTTTTGTGGAACAGTATCCATCCAGTACCAAACGCAACTCCGCCTTTTTTGAAGTGGCTAACTACTATTTTGATAACGCAAAATATTCTTATGCACGTAAATGG
This sequence comes from Formosa sp., assembly GCA_018673215.1. Lineage (GTDB taxonomy): Bacteria > Bacteroidota > Bacteroidia > Flavobacteriales > Flavobacteriaceae > Hel1-33-131. The sequence goes on from JABHDE010000022.1 coordinate 69,128, forward strand.
TATGAAAAAGTGAACCGAGCCTCCATCTCAAAATCAAATATGGAATCGTTTTATTTTAAATATGGATACAGTCTGTATGCCACCAAAAACAATAAAGCTGCTAAAACCTATTTAATGAAAGTTGAATCCTCTAAAACCTACGGTTCGCAAGCCAAATATTATATTGGTTTTATGGCCTATGAAGGCGACGATTACGATCAGGCAACCGAATATTTTAAGCAAGTACAACAGACCGAAGCTTATAAAAACAATCTATCTTATTACCAAGCAGATTTGAATTTCAAATTAGGTAAATTTACTAAGGCCATCCAACTGGCCAAGGCTCAGTTAGAAATAAGTTCTTCAAAAGAAGTGTCTGAACTTTCTAAAATTATTGGTGAAAGTTATTTTAATCTTCAGCAATATTCCGAAGCCATACCCTTTTTAAAAGCCTATAAAGGTAAAAAAGGCCGCTGGAATCACACTGATTTTTACCAATTGGGATATGCGTATTACAAACAAAATAATTATCAACAAGCGATTAACGAGTTTAATAAAATCATAGAAGGCTCCAATGCGATTGCACAAAATGCCTATTATCATTTGGCAGAAAGCTATATCAACTTAGGGAAAAAACAAGAAGCGCTGAATGCGTTTCGAAATGCCTCTGAAATGGATTTTAATCCAAATATTCAAGAGGATGCTTGGCTAAATTATGCCAAACTCAGTTATGACATTGGCAACCCCTATCAGTCCACCCCTGGAGTTCTAACCGAGTTTTTGAAGCTGTATCCTCGATCAGCTTTTAATGTTGAAATTGAAAGCTTGTTGATTGATTCTTATATCAGTTCTAATAATTTTAAGGAAGCACTTGAGTTATTGGAAAACAAGTCGCGCAAAGCGCATAGAGAAGCTTATCAAAAAGTTACTTTTTTTAGAGCTTTAGAATTGTATAACAATGCCAACTACTCAGAGGCTAAGGAACTGTTAAGTCGTTCGTTGTCATCGTCTATAAATCCAGTGTTTAAAGTAAGAGCAACCTATTGGAAAGCCGAAACAGAGTATCAATTGTCAAATTTCAAAGAAGCATTGAATGGATTTTTAGATTTCAAAAATAATGCTCAAAGTACCCAACTTGAGGAGTTCAAAAATTTAGAATACAATTTAGCATACACTTATTTTAAACAAAAAGAATATGCGCTAGCCATCCAATCCTTTCAATCTTTTATTTCGACTGAACCTAAAAACTTGGTTTTATTAAGTGATTCTTTTTTAAGGTTGGCGGATTCATATTTTGTGACCACACAATACAGTCCAGCCATTGATGCCTATCAAGCCGCCTTAAAACTTGGTCAAATTGAATTGGATTATGCCACCTTCCAATCAGCCGTCAGTCATGGGTATTTAGATCATATTTTAGATAAAATCAAAGGCTTAAATAAAGTGATGAATTTTAAAAAATCAAACTTAAAAGATCAAGCCCTGTTCGAATTGGCAAATACCTATACCAATCAAGGAAATCCAGAAAAAGCACTGCCGTATTATAGCCAATTAATTCGTGATTTTCCATCGAGTGCATTGGTGTCCAAAGCCTTGTTACGTAAAGGGTTGATGTTGTACAACCGTGGGGATTCCCAAGAAGCACTTCAAAATTTAAACAAGGTCGCAGTCAACTATCCATCCACTCCCGAAGCATTTCAGGCCATCAGCTCTTCTCGCTCTATTTATATTGATTTAGGTCAAGTAGATGCTTATGCAGCATGGGTTCAAACTTTAAATTACGTTGGAGTCACGGATAGCGAATTGGACGATGCTACTTACGAAGCTGCCGAAAAACAATATTTAGATGCTAATACTTCAAAAGCAATTGATTTGTTTAACGGATATATTGCGCGGTTCCCGGCAGGAAAACAACTGATCAAGGCTCATTTTTACCTCGCTGAATTGTATTATAAGAGTGACTTGTCTGAAAATGCACTTCCACATTTTGCCTTTGTTTGTGAACAATCGACGAATGAATTTACAGAAACTTCTTTATTAAAAGCGTCTGAAATTGTATTAGCTTCTAACACATACGACAGCGCGCTGCAATTTTTATCCCGATTAGAATTGGAAGCCAATAACCCACAAAACAGACTGTATGCACAGTCTAACTTAATGAAAACTTATTTTCAGTTAGATGATTACGGGGCTGCGATTCGTTATGCAGAGCTCATTCTTGACAACTCTAAAACAGATGCATACATTAAGAGTGATGCCTATATTATCATTGCTCGTGCTGCTATGAAAACCGACGACGAGAGCAAAGCTCGTTCAGCCTATGCGCAAGTAAAAACCATCGCTACGGGTAAAATGGGGGCAGAAGCACAGTATTTTGAAGCCTATTTTAAGTATGTTGACGGAAACTATGAAGCGTCCAATGAGAGTGTTCAAGTACTAATTAAAAACTTCTCTAGTTATAAATATTATGCTTCCAAAGGATTGATTGTTATGGCTAAGAATTTTAAGGCACTTGACGATGTATTTCAAGCCACTTATATCTTAGAAAATGTGATTCAAAATTTTGCAGAATTTAAGGAGGTTGCTGCTGAAGCTCAAATCGAATTGGAACGCATCAAAACGGAAGCCGCTAAAACAAATGCATCTATAGAACTAGATACTGAAAATGAAAACTAATTATATGACTATTAGATTAAAAAAACATCTGTGTATATCACCACTTTTAATGCTGATATTTCAAGCGGTAAATTTACAAGCTCAAACTCCACAGTCTCGTTCTCAAGATACGATTGATACGCAAGTGGTCACTATTGTGAAACCTTATACCCCAAAAATATCGGATGCTTTTAAGTTAAAGCAAACACCACCTATGGGTGTTTCTGAGGCGCCTCAGAAATCAGTCAAGTACACTATTTTTTCGATCCCCGTAGCTTCTACTTTTACGCCTGCTAAAGCTACTTCTGTCAGATTAGATAGACAGAAAAAAGAAAGATTATTTCAAAACTATGCCTCTTTAGGCTATGGAAATTATGGAACGATTTTAGGAAATTTATACCTCAATCATCGCCTCGGTCGTGGGGAGCGTATTGGCGGATATATTGAGCACCACTCTTCGCAAGGAGGTATTGATGGGTTACAACTGGAAGATGGTTTTTCAAACAGCAGTGCTCAAGTTAATTACGTCAAAAGTTTAAAGGCTTTTGTTTGGAATACAGATGCAGCCTTTCAACGGCAAGCCGTAAATTGGTATGGACTTCCCTTTGAAACAACAATAGCACTCGATCCAAAACAAGTGTATTCGAATATAGAATTAGGCAGCGATTTACAGTTTACCAAAGGCACACTTCGAACTGCAGAAATTCACTTAAATCGATTTTCGGATGCTTATGAATCCCAAGAATACCATATTACAGGCGAAACGAATTTTCAATTCGATATGCTAGACAGTCCAATTTATTCTAGTGTCAAAGTGGATTATTTAAAAGGAAGTTTTGCTAAAAGCTATAATGGATTAGAAACGCAAAACTATGGGAATATTCAATTTTCAGTAGCGCCTAGTTATCAATACATTCAAGATGATCTCACTGTTTCGGTAGGATTTAAAACCTATTATTTGATGGATTCTGAACAAAATAAAAACGACTTTTATATCTATCCCAATGTAGAAGCGAGTTACGCTGTTGTTAATTCAATTGTGGTGGCTTATGCTGGAGTGAAGGGCGATTTATATCAAAACTCCTATTATGATTTTGCACAAATAAATCCATTTGTGTCGCCAACTTTAGACATTCGCCCAAGTTCAACTCCCTATAATGTATTTGTGGGTACCAAAGGAAAACTTTCTCAAAGTATTGGGTATGATTTAAAAGGAAGCTTTATACGTGAGCAAAATAAGGCTCTTTTTAGAACTCACTCTATTCAAGGTTTTTCAGCTCCCAATAATTACAATCAAGGAAATTCGTTTGGAGTTGTGTATGATGATATCGATGTGATTAATATTTCCGGTGCCTTAGAAATCGACATGGGTCAAAAATTAAACGTCCGTCTGAAAGGCGATCTTTATAAATACACCACTGATGCAGAACCTACCGCTTGGAACTTGCCAGAATTTGAAGCCTCTTTGTTTTTAGACTATCAACTGTCGGATAAGTTATCCATGGCCGCCAATCTATTTTATTGGGGATCAAGACAAGATACCACCAATTTTGAAGGACTGTTTTTTCCAGAGCCCATAACTCCCAATGTCACTCTCGATGCTTTTTTAGATGCTAATTTTCAGATTTCGTATGAAATCACCAACCAATTTGGAGCCTTCGTAAAAGTCAATAATATAGCCAATAACAGCTACAACCGTTGGAATCATTATCCAGTTCAAGGATTTCAGGTTTTAGGAGGCTTGAGTTATAAATTTGATTTTTAATTGACCGTAAGTTTGGCAAGGAAATCAAAATGAGGGCCTTCTTCAACCAATTCACAACTGAGTCCCACTTGATCGCAGGCTATTTTTAGATGTTCAAAATCGAGATACATCCAGCTAAAAGTAGCTTCTTCGCCTTTATAGCGCACTGTATAATCCAACTCGCCATAATAATCTTTATTGGTATCCATCCAATACCCGCCATCTTCGTCTTGATACATATACTTTATATCCGATGAATCTATTAAAATTTGTCCTCCAGGATTAAGAAGTGTTTTAAGGTGATTCAACACCAAAGGTGTATGCGCCAAGGACTGAAATATTCCAGAACCATTCATTAATAAAAGTAGGGTGTCAAAAGACGCAGTTTCATCCATAACATCTAAAACCTGTGCATTTTTCAACCCTCTCAATTGACAGGCTTCGATGGCTCCTTTAGAAATATCGATGGATTTCACGTCAAGCCCTTTGGATATTAAATAGAGACTGTGACTTCCAGCACCACAACCAACGTCCAAAATACTTCCCTTACACAACTTTAGAGCGGTTTGCTCCAAGCGAGGCATTTCCGAAAATTCTCTAAATAAATAGGGAAGTGGTAGGCGGTCTTCTTCAGAAATACTGGTTGAGGTAATCAGGTCTTCTGTGTAATTTCCTTTTTGATAATCCAAAATGGCAGTTCCAAAAACATCTTTCATGTGGGGGCGTTTTAAATTAAATGCAATACTCTTGTGGGTCCTTTTAAATCGATACAAAGATAAGTAAAAGCGATGAAGTGAGTTTTTTACAACCCGTAGAAATTTTTATATCCAGCTCCTAAAAAAACAATTGCGTTCTAATAAGTTATATTTGTAACTAGGATTGATTGCCTATTGCAATAATTCTTCACTTTTCATGGAACAACTTACACAACTGACTGCAGATTTTTCGAGTGCCGTATGGGGATTGCCACTGCTAATCCTTCTTATTGGAGGTGGATTGTATCTACTCATTCGTTCAAGGTTTGAAACCTTTCGACTTATTGGTCATGCGTTTCATGTGCTAAGTGGCAGATACGATGACCCAAACGATCTTGGGCAAATCAGTCATTTTCAAGCACTCACAACGGCCTTGTCCTCTACTATTGGTATGGGCAATATTGCAGGGGTGGCGGTGGCTATTTCTATTGGTGGGCCAGGTGCTGTTTTTTGGATGTGGGTCAGTGCAGTTGTTGGAATGTCCACAAAGTTTTTCACCTCCACTTTAGCAATTATGTTTAGAGGCAAAGACAGTACAGGTCAGATACAGGGCGGACCCATGTATTTTATTATGGAAGGTCTAGGGAACTCATGGAAGCCCTTGGCCATCATGTTCAGTATTTGTGGGTTGGTTGGCGCATTACCTGTGTTTAATGTCAATCAATTAACCCAAGCAATCAATGATATTTTGTTAACGCCAAACGGGGTTGAGGTTGGATTTACCTCTAACTTAATAATAGGATTGCTATTGGTGAGCTTGACGGCGGTGGTTATTCTGGGTGGTATCGGGCGCATAAGTAAAATAGCGTCTAAAATGGTGCCTTCTATGGTATTGCTGTATTTTGCAGCAGTACTGATTATATTAATCGTAAATATAGAAGTCGTTCCTAAATATTTAGCCATGATTTTTACCGATGCTTTTGCAGCGAATAATTTTAAAGGCGATGCCTTTTTTGGTGGTCTGGTTGGCGGATTGATCTTATTAGGGGTGAAGCGAGGTGCCTTTTCAAACGAAGCGGGAATAGGAACCGCTCCCTTAGCACATGGTGCTGCCAAAACAAACGAACCCGTCCGAGAAGGGTTGGTAGCCATGTTAGGTCCTGCCATAGATACCTTATTGGTGTGTACGTTAACGGCCTTAGCGATTTTAGTCACGGGAGTTTGGGAAACGTCTTCCGATAACGGAGTCAGTTTAACCGCTGCAGCTTTTGGAAATGCCATGCCGGGTTATGGGAAGTATTTGTTATTGGTATGTATAGCGGTGTTTAGTATCTCTTCTTTATTTTCGTTCTCTTATTACGGAACTAAATGTTTGTCGTTTTTAATTGGGGACGATAAAAAACATTTCTATAATTATTTTTACATCGCTAGTATCATCATTGGTGCAACGTCCTCCTTAGATATGATGATCAACTTGATTGATGGAGCCTTTGCTTTGATGGCGATTCCAACCATGCTATCCACGATTATTCTAGCACCAAAAGTGGTCAAAGAATTGAAAGCGTATAAGAGGCGTTTGAGGGAGGGGAAGTTTAACTAGCAAATCCAGTATCAACTATTGAGCTTTTTATCCTTAGTTTTGCAGTATGCAAGACCAATTACAATCCCTTTCCAAAAAAGTCCAAGAAAACAAAAAGGCACATCGTAACTTTTTTATCAAGCTCAGAAAAAAAACGCCCAAAAATCTCGATGCGATTATGGAAAAATTGCACGATGAGGAGTTTAAAAAATCAGATTGTCTCCAATGTGCCAACTGTTGCAAAACCACCAGTCCGATTTTCACAAAGAAAGATATTGAGCGCATTTCAAAGTCATTTAGGATTAAAACACGTCAGTTTATAGACACCTATCTGAATGTGGATGATGACCAAGATTATGTCTTAAAATCATCTCCTTGTACATTTTTAGCAGATGATAATACTTGTAATATTTACGATGTACGCCCCAAGGCCTGTCAGGAATATCCACATACAAACCGTAAAAGTTTTGAAAAAATTTCAGACCTTACGCTCAAGAATGTTGCCATCTGTCCCGCGACATTTAATATCGTTGAAGCCTTAAGAGCTAAATTAAAATAAGTATATTTATCAAACTTTTAATAACAGTATGGAACAGCTTATTCACTATTTCGAAAC